>NZ_JBJGZI010000001.1:0-297051 GCF_054050455.1 Geodermatophilus sp. SYSU D00684
CGGCGGCCTGCCGCGAGCCGGGCGGGCGCGCGGCCGGGCACCGCGGGCGGCGCGCGCCGAGGTCGTCGCCGGGGGCGGCAGAAATGGCCATAACTGCCACTCCGGTCAGACGTTGCGGCGGTACTGGCCGCCCACCTCGAAGAACGCGTCGGAGATCTGGCCGAGCGAGCACACCCGGACGGCGTCCATCAGCGCGTCGAAGACGTTGCCCCCCGACGTCGCCGCCTCCTGCAGCCGGGCGAGCGCGGCCGGCGCCTCGTCGGCGTGCCGGGCGTGGAAGTCGGCCAGCCGGTCCAGCTGGGACTGCTTCTCCGCCTCGGTGGCCCGGGCCAGCTCCAGCTGCTTCGGCGGGGCCTCGTCGCGACGGGGGTCGAGGAAGGTGTTGACGCCGACGATCGGCAGCGAGCCGTCGTGCTTGCGGTGCTCGTAGAGCATCGACTCGTCTTGGATCCGGCCGCGCTGGTAGCCGGTCTCCATGGCGCCCAGCACGCCGCCGCGCTCGGCGATCCGGTCGAACTCGGCCAGCACCGCCTCCTCGACCAGGTCGGTGAGCTCCTCGACGATCGCCGACCCCTGCAGCGGGTTCTCGTTGCCCGCCAGCCCCCACTCCCTGTCGATGATCATCTGGATGGCCAGCGCCCGGCGGACCGAGTGCTCCGACGGCGTCGTCACCGCCTCGTCGTAGGCGTTGGTGTGCAGCGAGTTGGCGTTGTCGTAGATCGCGCACAGCGCCTGCAGGGTGGTGCGGATGTCGTTGAAGTCCATCTCCTGCGCGTGCAGCGACCGCCCCGACGTCTGCACGTGGTACTTGAGCTGCTGCGACCGCGCGCCGGCGCCGTAGCGGTCCCGCATCGCGACCGCCCAGATCCGCCGGGCCACCCGGCCGATCACCGTGTACTCGGCGTCCATCCCGTTGGAGAAGAAGAAGCTCAGGTTGGGCGCGAAGTCGTCGATCGCCATGCCGCGGGCGAGGTAGGCCTCGACGTAGGTGAAGCCGTTGGCCAGCGTGAAGGCGAGCTGGCTGATGGGGTTCGCCCCGGCCTCGGCGATGTGGTAGCCGGAGATCGAGACCGAGTAGAAGTTGCGCACCCGGTGCTGGATGAACCACTCCTGGATGTCGGCCATGCAGCGCAGCGCGAACTCGGTCGAGAAGATGCAGGTGTTCTGCCCCTGGTCCTCCTTGAGGATGTCGGCCTGCACCGTGCCGCGGACGGTGGCCAGCACCCAGGCGCGGATCTCCTCGGCCTCGGCGGCGTCGGGCTCGCGGCCCTCCTCCTCGCGGAAGCGGTCCAGCCGCTGCTCGATCGCGGTGTTCAGGAACATCGCGAGGATCGCCGGCGCGGGGCCGTTGATCGTCATCGACACCGAGGTCGTGGGCGCGCACAGGTCGAACCCGTCGTAGAGCACGCGCATGTCGTCGAGGGTGGCGATCGAGACGCCGGAGGTGCCGACCTTGCCGTAGACGTCCGGCCGGGGCTGCGGGTCGCGGCCGTAGAGGGTCACCGAGTCGAACGCCGTGGACAGCCGGGTGGCCTCGTTGCCGGCCGACAGCACCCGGAACCGCCGGTTGGTGCGGAACGCGTCGCCCTCGCCGGCGAACATCCGCGCGGGGGCCTCGCCGGCGCGCTTGAACGGGAAGACGCCGGCCGTGTACGGGAAGGCGCCGGGCAGGTTCTCCCGCCGCAGGAAGCGCAGCAGGCCGGCGGCGTCGGAGGTCCGGGGCAGCGCGACCCGCGGCACCTTCGTGCCGGACAGCGTCTCCCGGGTGAGCGGCGTGCGGATCTCCTTCCCGCGGACCGTGTAGACGAACTCGTCGCCGGAGTACTGCTCCACCCGCGCCGGCCACTCCTCGAGCAGCTGGCGCACCTCGGGCAGCAGCTCGGCGTCGGCGGCCTCGGCCGCCGCCCTCGCCGCCTCGGCGGCGTCTCCGTCGAGCACCTCGGCCGCGGTGGTCAGGTGCTCGCGGCGCCGCACGACGGCGGCCTGCTCCTCGGTCAGCCGGTGGTGCGCGCGCACCGCCTCGGCCACCTCGGCGAGGTACCGCGACCGCGACGACGGGACGACGCTGGCCAGCCCGGTCGAGGCGCGCACGTCCACCCGCGGCAGCACGCCGGTGCCCGCGGGCAGGCCCTTCTCCACGAGCAGCCCGAGCAGGTGCTGGTAGAGCGCGGTGACGCCGTCGTCGTCGAAGCGGGCGGCGCTCGTGCCGAACACCGGCATCTGCTCCCACGGGACGCCGAACGCCTCGCGGTTGCGCACCATCTGCCGGGCGACGTCGCGGCGGGCGTCCTCGGCGCCGCGGCGCTCGAACTTGTTGATCGCGACGACGTCGGCGAGGTCGAGCATGTCGATCTTCTCGAGCTGGCTCGCGGCGCCGAACTCCGGCGTCATGACGTAGAGCGAGACGTCGCTGAACGGCACGATCGCCGCGTCGCCCTGCCCGATGCCCGGCGTCTCCACGATCACCAGGTCGAACCCGGCGGCCCTCACCGCGGCGAGGACGTCGTCGAGGTGCTCGGGCACCTGGGCGCCGGCGGCGCGGGTGGCCATCGAGCGGAAGAAGGTGTGCGCCCCGTCGCCGGACTCCAGGGCGTTCATCCGGATCCGGTCGCCGAGCAGCGCGCCGCCGCCGCGGCGGCGGGTGGGGTCCACCGCGACGACGGCGACCCGCAGCTTGTCCTCCTGGTCGCGGCGCAGCCGGCGCAGCAGCTCGTCGGTGAGCGAGGACTTGCCCGACCCGCCGGTGCCGGTGATGCCCAGCACCGGCACGGTGCGGGCCGCGGCGGCCTCGCGCACGCGGGCGGCGAGCGCCGGGTCGGCGCCGGCCTCCAGCACGCTGATCCCCCGCGCCAGCGCCCGCGGGTCGCCGGTGAGCAGCGCGTCGACGTCGGGGCCCTCGGTCGTCAGGTCGACGTCGCAGGCGCGGACGAGCTCGTTGATCATCCCGGGCAGGCCCAGGCGGGCGCCGTCCTCGGGGCTGAACACCCGCACCCCGCGCTCGGCGAGCAGGGCGATCTCCTCGGACACGATGACGCCCCCGCCGCCGCCGAACACCTGCACGTGTCCCGCCCCGGCGTCGGTCAGCCGCTCCTTGAGGTAGCTGAAGTACTCGACGTGCCCGCCCTGGTAGCTGGAGATCGCGACGCCCTGCACGTCCTCCTCGACGGCGGCGCGCACCACCTCGTCGACGCCGCGGTCGTGGCCGAGGTGCACCACCTCCGCGCCCTGGCTCTGCAGCAGCCGCCGCATCACGTTGATCGCCGCGTCGTGCCCGTCGAACAGGCTGGCCGCGGTGACGAAGCGGACGGGGTGGACGGGCACGTGCAGCTCCGCAGACGCCATGGCTGCACGGTAGGCCCGGTTTAGTAGGACGTCCAACCATCTCGGCGTGTCCCGCACGGGGCGTCGCGGACCGGCCCGGCGACGGCGCCCGGGTGGGAGGCTGGGCGGCGCTCCCACAGCCGTCCCGGGGAGGCCGGCCGATGACCCCAGACGACGTCCGCGCGGTCCTCGACGACCCGGTCGCCCGCCGCCTGCTCGACTCGGCGAACCCGGCGCGCCTGGCCTACGTCGCCCGCGACGGCGCGCCCCGGGTGGTCCCGGTCGGGTTCCTCTGGAACGGGACGACGATCGTCGTCGGCACCGTGCCGGGCTCGGCGAAGGTCGCGGCGCTGCAGGCGGACCCGGCGGTGGCGCTGACGATCGACACCAGCCCGCCGGCGTGGCCGCCGAACGTGCTGCTCGTCCGCGGGACCGCGCAGGTCACGCTCGTCGACGGCGTGTTCCCCGAGTACGTCGAGGGCGCCCGCAAGGTCACCCCGGCCGAGGTGTTCCCGCAGTGGGAGCAGGGCGTGCACGCCCTCTACGACCGGATGGCGCGGATCGACGTCACGCCCACCTGGGCCCGCGTCCACGACTTCGACAACCGCATCCCGCAGGCGGTGGAGGACCTCGTGCGGCAGAAGACGGGCACCTGACCGGCACGCGCGGGAACCCCTCGTCAGGTCCCGGCCGTCGTGTCAGGGTGCCCGCCGTCCCCGAACCGAACGGAGCAGCACCACCATGGCCTTCCGCAACCTGATGGCGAAGATCGGCGCCGGCAACGCGAGCGTCGACGCCGTCCTCGACCGCCCGGTGACCACCCCCGGCGGCACCGTCACCGGCACCGTGCACCTCACCGGCGGGCAGGTCGCCCAGGAGATCAACGAGATCCGGGTGTCCCTGCAGGCCACCGTCGAGGTCGAGAGCGGCGACAACGAGTGGAAGGAGAACGTCACCTTCGGCACCGCGCCGATCGCCGGCGCCGGCCGGATCGAGGCGGGCGCGAAGGCGGCGATCCCGTTCAGCTTCCCGGTGCCCTGGCAGTGCCCCTTCACGACGCTCGACGGCTGGACGCTGCGCGGCGTGAAGATCGGCCTGCGCACCAAGGTCGACATCCCCGGCGCGGTCGACCCCGGCGACCTCGACGCGGTGACGGTCGAGCCGCTGCCGGTCCAGCGCACCGTCGTCCGGGCGCTCGACGGCCTCGGTTTCCGCTTCCGCGGCGCGGACGTCGAGAAGGGCCGGCTGGCCGGCAGCGACCTGCCCTTCTACCAGGAGGTCGAGTTCGCGCCGCCGTCCTCGCTGCGCGGGCGCATCAACGAGCTCGAGGTGACCTTCCTGGCCGGCCCGCACGGCGTCGAGGTCGTGCTCGAGGTGGACCGGCGCGGCGGGCTGCTCACCGAGGGCCGCGACGTGGGCGGCCGGCTGCGGTTCGGCCACTCCGACACCGACGTCTCCGCGGTGGCCGCGCAGCTCGACGCCGCCGTCCGCCAGCTCGGCGCCCGGCGCGGCTGGCTCTGAGCACCCCCGACCGGGACACGGCGGCCGCGCGCCTGCGGGACCTCCCGCGGCGCGCGGCCGGCCGCCCCGACCTCCGCCAGGCCGCCGTCGCCGTCTGCGTCACCTGCACCGGCGACGTGCCGGCCCTGCTCGTCACCCGCCGCGCGGCCGGGCTGCGGGCGCACGGCGGGCAGTGGGCGCTGCCCGGCGGCCGGCTCGACCCGGGCGAGACCCCGGTGCAGGCCGCGCTGCGCGAGCTGGAGGAGGAGGTCGGGCTGGTCCGCGGGGAGGACGACGTCGTCGGCCTGCTCGACGACTACGTGACCCGCTCCGGCTACGTCATGACGCCGGTGGTCGTGTGGGCCGGCGACGCCGGGGAGCTGCGCCCGGCCGAGGCCGAGGTGGCCGCGGCGTACCAGGTGCCGCTGGCCGACCTCGACGTCGAGCCGGTGCTGGTGTCCATCCCCGAGTCCGACGCCCCGGTCATCCGGCTGCCGCTGCTCGGCGGCTGGGTGCACGCCCCGACCGCCGCGGTCGTGTACCAGTTCTGCCAGGTGGTGTGCCGCGGGCAGCCCACCCGCGTGGCCCACCTCGAGCAGCCGGTCTTCGCCTGGCGCTAGCGCGTCTGGTCCGGCGTCAGCGGCGGTGCCAGCGGGCGGCGCCGTAGGAGGCCAGCCCCAGCACGATCCCGGACAGGACGGCGCTGCGCTTCGCCACGTCGCCCTCGGCGCGGGAGGTCCACACCGCGGCGGCGTCCAGCGCGGTGAGCAGCAGCGTCACCTCGGTGGTGCGCCGTGCGTGAGGCGCCGGGGTGACCAGCAGCGCGGCGCCCATCGCGATGTTGCGGGCCGCGCCCAGGCGCACCAGCAGCGGCAGGGCGACGTCGCCCCGCGCGGCGTCGGGGCGCACCCCGAGCGCCCCAGCGATCCACCGGGGCGCGAACAGCGCCGCCGTCCCGATCCACATCGACAGCGACCCGACGGTCCTGCGGGTGACGTCCCAGTCGTGACTGCTCACGGGCGGCCCTTGCCCGCGGACGCCCTGCCCGAACCGGCGGTGTGCACCAGCACGACGGCGAGGAACGGCAGGGTCGCCCAGCTGGCCACCACGTCGCTGACCGTCGCCACGGTGAACGCCGCCGCCGACGGCGCGTCCAGCGGGCCGACCACGTGCTCGGGGCCGAGCGCGGCCACCGACGCCGGGACGGTCAGCAGCGCCGACACCGCGCCGCCGAGCACCACCCCGGCGAGGACTGCGGCCGGCGAGGTGCGCACCGCGCGCAGCGCGGTCGCCGTCCCCCGCCCGAGCGCGCCGGCGGGGCGCACCCGGCCGTCGCCGGGCAGGCCGGTGAGCGCGCCGGTCAGCCACAGCTGGGCGAGCAGGCCGGTGGCGAAGCCGACGACGTCGACCAGCAGCGCGTGCGCGAGGCTCGGGTCGTCGTAGACGAGCAGCTGGCGCAGCACGTCGGGGACGGTGTTGACCAGCGTGACCGCGAGCGAGAGGGCGTAGACCCGCCCGGCGTGCCGGCGCAGCAGTGCCAGGGCCTCGCGGACGACCGCGGGGACGCGCACGCCCGCCGTCGTCGTGCGCGGTGTCGTCACGTCCTCGTCGCGACGGCCTGGACCCAGCGGTCGCCGGCCGCCCGCCGCAGCCGCCCCGGCGGCACCTCCAGCCCGTGCGCGCTCAGCTCGGCCAGCAGCTGCTCGGTGGAGAACCGGTCGGCCGGGTGGCGGGAGACCGCGCGCAGCCACGGCGCGTCGACGAACCGCGCGGTCATCTCGGTCAGCGCCAGCTGCCCGCCCGGGCGCAGCACCCGCGCGACCTCGGCGACGGCGGCCCGCCAGTCCCGGATGTGGTGCAGCGCGTGGAAGTCGACGACGAGGTCGGCGCTCGCGTCGTCGACCGGGAGCGCGGTGGCGTCCCCGACGCGGAAGGTGACCCGGTCGGCGAGGTCGGCGCAGGCGATGCGGGCGCGGCCGACGGTGGCCGGGTACAGGTCGAACGCCGTCACCTGCGTGGCGCCGAGCCGCTCGACGGCGACCCGCGCGCCCAGGCCGCGGCGGCCGGTGCCGATCTCGACGACGCGCTCGCCGCGGGCGCCGAGGCGGCGCAGGATGCGCCCCTCGACCCGCAGGCCGATCTCGTACCGGAGGCGGGAGTCGACCCACAGGCGGTTGGCGTCGACGTAGGTGGGGGGCACGGCGCGGCTCCCGTGCGGGGCGGTCATGCCGGGCGGCTACCCACTCCGCGGGCGAGCGCACCGTAGACGTCGCGGGCGTGGTCGAAGACGAGGAAGTGCCCCTCGCCGGCGTGCCAGTGCGCGGTGACCGACGGCAGCATCCCGGCCAGCACCCGGCCGAGCGCGACCGGCACCTGCCAGTCCTGGGTGCCGTGCCAGATGTGGACGTGCTGGCGGACCTCCCCCACGGGGAAGCCCCACGGCCGGAACAGCAGCGCCCGGTCCTCGGCCAGCACCCCGGCGCCCTGGCGCAGCCCCTCGGTGAACGTGCGCGCCAGCACCCGCCGCACCGCGGGCCGGCCGATCACCCGCCGGTCGGCCGGGTTCAGCCGCAGCTGCAGGTAGCGGGGCAGCAGCTGCGGGCGGACGGTCAGCGGCGCGAACACCGGCAGCAGCAGCGCCGCCGTCGCCGGGGACGGGCGGTGCGCGGCCGCGCGGACCGACGTCGGCAGCCAGCCCGGCCACGGCCACGGGACGTCCGGCGGCGGGGCGCCGCCGAGGATCCCCACGGCGTGCACGCGGTCGGGCAGGGCGTGCGCGCAGGCCAGTGCGTAGGCGGCGCCGCCGGACAGCGAGAGGGCGGCGAACCGGTCGATGCCCAGGTGGTCGAGCAGCTGGACGACGTCGCCCGGCCAGTCGGTCACCCGCCGGCCCGGCTGCGGGTCGGAGGCGCCGAAGCCGGGCCGGTCCGGGACGACGAACCGCACGCCCCAGCGGCGGTAGGCGGCGGGGTCCTCGACGTGCCGCTCGAACCGGGAGCTGGGCGAGCCGTGGCAGCCGAGCACGGGCCGGCCGTCGGGGTCGCCCCACTCGGCGTAGGCCATCGTGCGGCCGTCGCGCAGCTGCAGCCGGCCCTCGCGGGGCCCGTCGGCGGTGTCGGTGCTGCCGGGGTGCATGCCCCGGGGCTACCCGGCGCAGGGGCGGGTCAGGCGCGGCGGCCGAGCAGCGCCAGGACCCGCGTCGGCCGGTCGGCGCCCTCCGGGGCGTCCACCTGCCGGCAGATGCCCTCCAGGTACAGGGCGTCGCCCCAGCTGCGGGCGCCGGACTCGATGCGGTCGAGCTCGGCCTCGGTCAGCGTCGCGTCCTGGCCCGTGGCGCGGGCGAGGTCCCAGCGGTGGACGACCATGTCCCACACGTAGAACTGCGCCAGGGTCTCCCCCACGGTCGTCGGGCCGGAGAAGCCGTCGTACCCGGCGTCGGCGACGGCCGGGTCGGCGACGACGGCGAGCACCCGGGCGGCGTGCTCGCGCAGCGCCGCGGCGGGGCCGGCGGCGACGTCGGGCGCGGGACCGAGGTCGACGCCACGGCCGGTGAGGAACTCCCGCTGGGTGCCGACGACGTGCGCCACCAGGTCCCGGGCGGTCCAGTCCTCGCAGGGCGTGGCGGCGTCCCACCCGGCGGCGGGCACGGCGTCGGCGACGGCGAGCAGCGGCTCGAGGACGGCGTCGTAGTCGGTGGCGATCGGGGTGGCGGTCGTCGTGTCCATGGCCCGAGCCTGGCCGGGTGCGGCAGCCTGCGTCTTGATGGAACCCGACAGCACCGCCGTCCCCCGCCGCGACACCATCGAGCGGGCGCACCTGCGCGACCCGCGCGACGCCTCGCACGTCATGTACCGCTACGAGGTCACGGGTCCCCTCGCCGCGCTGGTGCAGCGGTTCTGGATCCCGGTGTGGTCGGTGCCGCCCGGCGAGGAGGCGGTGCAGCGGGTGCTGCAGTACCCGGTCTGCCTGCTCGTCGTCGCGCCGGACTACGCCCGCTTCTACGGCGTCGTGTCGGGGCTGTCGACGACGACGCTGGCCGGTGACGGCTGGGCGGTCGGCGTCATGCTCACCCCCGCCGCGGGCGCGCTGGTGGCGGGCGGCCCGGTGGCCCCGTTCACCGACCGGCACGTCGACGTGGGCGAGGTGCTCGGCGACGACGGCGCCCGGCTGGCCGCCCGGGTCCGCGCGGCGATGGCGGCCGACCCGCACTCCCCCGCGGCGCACGCGGAGGCGCGGGCCGCCTACGACGACGCGCTGCGCCGGTTCCTGCCGGTCGACGAGGAGGGCGCGCTGGTCGACCGGCTGGTGGCGCTGGTCGAGTCGCGGCCGGACCTGACCCGTGTGGACCGGCTGTGCGCCGAGACGGGGCTGTCCGAGCGCGCGCTGCAGCGGCTGGTGTCCCGCCGGCTGGGGCTCACGCCCAAGTGGCTGGTGCAGCGGCGGCGGCTGCAGGAGGCCGCCGGCCGGCTGCGCGACCGGACGGCGACGCTGGCGGGGATCGCCGCCGACCTGGGCTACGCCGACCAGCCGCACCTGACCCGCGACTTCGCCCGGGTCACCGGGATGACGCCGGGCGAGTTCGCCGCGCGGTACGCGCAGGAGGAGCACGGCGCGGTAGGCACAGGAGGAGCAGCGCGCGGCACGGGGACTATCCCGTCGTCGTCTGCCGTTCCGGCTCGATCCAGACGGTGACCCGCTCGGTCCTGATGTTCTCCGGCGGGTAGGGCCGGCCGTCGTAGTTCTGCGACAGCTCGTCGATCTGTGCCCGTGCCTCGGGGCCGGTGGTCGTGTCGGTCACCCGGCCGCGCACCTCGGCGTGGCGGTAGGGGTCGGACTCGTCCCGGATGGCCAGGGTCACCCGGGCGTCGCGCTGGAGGTTCCCGAACTTGCGCCGCCCGGTCTCGGTGTTGACGAACAGCCGCTCCCCGTCGGTGCCGACCCAGATGTACTGGGTCTGGATGCGCCCGCTGGGCAGCAGCGTGCTGATCGCCGCGTAGTTGGGGCCCTCCGTGAGCTCGCGGGTGACCGGGTGGAGCGCGGGGCCGTCCTGGGCGTCTGCCACGGCGGCGCCGGTACCCCCCGCCGGAGGTGCGGCACGCGCCCGATCGCGCCGCACCGGCCGGCGGCCGACCGTGGGGAGGACCGCCCGAGGAAGGTCCGGGACCGTGGCGACCTGGCCGGCCGACGCCGCCGCGCCGGCGGCCGAGCAGGACCGGCTGGCCGCGCTGCGCCCGCCGCCGTGGTCACCGCCGGCGCAGCCGCGGGTCGGCGCCGTCGTCGCGGTCGGGGACGGGGACCGGCTGGTGGCAGCCGCGGTGCTGGGGGACGCGGCCGCCGTCGCGCGGGGACCGGCGGCGGGCCCCTACGCGCCGGCGCTGCTCGCGCTGCGGGAGGGGCCGCTGCTGGCCGCCGCGGTGGCCGCGCTGCCCCGCCGGCCCGACGTCCTGCTGGTCGCGGCGGCGGGACGGGACCACCCGCGGCGGGCCGGGCTGGCGCTGCACCTCGGTGCGGTGCTGGACCTGCCGAGCGTCGGCGTCACCGACCGCCCGCTGGCCGCCCGCGGCGACCCGCCCGGGCCGGCGCGCGGGGACACCGCTCCCCTGCTGCTCGGCGGCGAGGAGGTGGCGCGGGCGGTGCGCGTGGTGCCCGGCGTGCGCCCGGTGGTGGCCTCCGCCGGCTGGCGCACCGGCCCGGCGACCGCGGCCGCCGTCGTCCTGGCGACGACGGCCGGTGCCCGCACGCCGGAGCCGCTGCGCGCGGCCCGCCGGCTCGCCCGGCTCAGCCGCGCAGACCCTCGATGACCGCGGCCCCGTCTCCACCGCACCCGGGTCGCGGAGCAGGCGGCGTGTGCACGCCGCGGAGCACCGGCCGACCCCGCAGGGTCCTCGTCGGCCGTGGACGGGCCCTACCCGTGGGCGGGGTGGCCGTGGCTGTGCACGCCGTCGGGTCCGCGCCGCTCGTCGGGCACCGGGCCGCCGTCGTCGGCCGCGCGGCCGGCGGCGTCCTCGGCGCGGTTGCGGCGCAGGTCGACCACCCCGAGCACCAGCGCGGCGCCGGCGCCGAGGACGGACACGGCCAGCCCGGCCGCGGCCGCCGTCGGGTGGTCGCCGGACGCCGACAGCACGAGGTAGAAGAGCCCGGGCAGCGCCGCGGTGCCGACGGCGGCGCCGAAGCGCTGGGCCGTCTGCAGGCCCCCGCCGGCCGACCCGGCCATGGACACCGGCACGTCGCGCAGGGTCATCGTGATGTTGGGCGAGATGACGAACCCGCCGCCGATGCCGCCCACCAGCAGCGCCGGCGCGATCGCCCACCCGGCCGCCGACGGCGGGACCAGCAGCAGGACTCCCGCGGCCGCGGCGAGGCCGACCATGACGCCCGACAGCCCGAACACCGTCAGCCGCCGGCCGTGCCGCTCCACCAGCCGCCCGGCCACGACCGCCGCCGACGCCGACCCGAGCGCGAACGGCGTCACCGCCAGCCCCGACTGCAGCGGCGTGTAGTCCAGCCCGGTCTGGAAGAACAGCGCGAACACCAGCCAGATGCCGCTGAACCCGACGAAGTAGACGGTGCCCAGCGCCGCCCCGATGCCGTAGCCGCGTGTCTGCGTGACCAGCCGCGGGTCGAACACCGGCTGCCCGTCGCGGGCCACCACCCGCCGCTCCCACGCGACGAACACCGCGAGCAGGGCTGCCCCGACGAGGAACAGCCACCACAGCCGCGCCAGCCCGCCGGACTCGGCCTGCACCAGCGGGAAGAGCACGGCCAGCGCCCCGGCGCCGAGCAGCAGCACCCCGGCGACGTCGATCCGCCCGCGCCCGCCGCCGCCGCCGCGGGGCAGCAGCCGCAGGGCGAGCGCGAACGCGGCGACGCCGATCGGCACGTTGACGTAGAACAGCCACCGCCAGCCGCCCGGCCCGTCGGCCAGGCCGAGGATCGCGCCGCCCACGACCGGGCCCACGGCGGTGGAGATGCCGACCGTGGCGCCGAACAGGCCGAACGCCCGCCCGCGCTCGGCGCCGCGGAACAGCTGCTGGATGAGCGCGGAGTTCTGCGGCGCGAGGCACCCGGCCGCCAGCCCCTGCACCAGCCGGGCGGCGACCAGCCAGCCCACCGACGGCGCCGCCCCGGCCGCGGCGCTGGAGAGCACGAACCCGGCCAGCCCGAGCAGGAACAGCCGCCGGCGGCCGAAGGCGTCGCCCAGCCAGCCGGCGGGGACCAGCATCAGCCCGAAGGTCAGCGCGTACCCGGACACCACCCACTGCACGGTCGCGGGCGTCGCCCCGAGGTCGGACTGCAGCGAGGGCAGCGCGACCGACACGATGCTGACGTCGAGCAGGCTCATGAAGCCGACGACGAGCGTCACCGACAGCGCGGTCCACCGCTTGGGGTCCGGGCGGTACCCCTCGTCCCCGGCGGGGGCCTGCGGCGGGGCGTCGGTGGATGCGCGTGGCGGCACGGGGAGGGCCTCTTCCGGTGGTGCAACGGGGGCGCGGCCGCCGTCCGGCCGGCCGCGCCGTGCTGCCCTACCCGGTCGTGCCCCACCGACACCCGCGGGTGCCGGAGGCCGCGGTCGGCGTCCGCCGGCTGACACGGCGCAAGAACGGTCGGGCCGCGCGGCCGCCCGCCTCGCCAGACTCGACGCGTGACCCCGCCCGGCCGCGACCGCCTCCGCGAACTGCTCGACGCCGTCCTCGACGAGGACAACCGCACGCTGTCCGACATGGCCGGCGACGCGTACGCCTCGCCGTTCCACTTCAGCCGGCAGGTGTCCGGCGGCGCCGGGGAGTCCCCGGTCGCGCTGCGCCGCCGGGTGGTGCTCGAGCGCGCGGCCTGGCAGCTGCGGCAGGGCACGAGCGTCACCGACGCCGCCTTCGCCGCGGGCTACGAGTCGGTCGAGGGGTTCAGCCGGGCGTTCGCGCGGGCCTACGGCCGCAGCCCGGGCTCCGCCCACGCGGGCAGCGCCGCGCGGGACGGGCACTGGCTGCCCGCGCCCAACGGCATCCACTTCCACCCGCCGGCGTCGCTGTGGGTGGCGGACGAGCCCGCGCGCCGCGGTGGCGACGAGGTCGCCGCGCTGCTCGTCCACCACGGCGTCGAGGACACCCGCGCCCTGCTCGAGCTGGCCAAGGGCCTGCCCGGCGAGGAGTACCGGCGGGTGCGGGCGCCGGGCCTGACGGTCCTCGCCTGGGACGGCGCCGAGGAGACGCTCGCCGCCGTCCTCGACACCCTGGTCTGGTCGCTGGAGGTCTGGGTGGCCTCGATCGAGGGCGGGGAGCACCCCGTGCGCGGCGCCGACGACCCGGCCGCGCTCATCGACCGGCACGACGCCGTCGCGCCGCGCTGGCTGGCCGCCGTCCGCGAGATCGCCCGCCGCGGCGCCTGGGGCGACCGGCTGGTCGACGCGCTGTGCGAGCCGCCGGAGAGCTTCGTCCTCGGCAGCGTCGTCGCGCACGTCCTCACCTTCTCCGCGCACCGCCGGCTGCTCGCCCGGCACTGGCTGCGCGACGCCGGCGTCGCGGTCGACGCCGGCGACCCCATCGAGTGGCTCTCCCGGAGGGACCGATGACCCGCACCGTCTACTACACCGCCACGACCCTCGACGGCTTCATCGCCGGCCCCGGCCACTCGCTGGACTGGCTGCTCACCCGGGAGGCCGACCACGAGGGGGCGATGGGCTACAAGGCGTTCGAGAAGACCGTCGGCTCGCTGGTCATGGGCGCCTCCACGTACGAGTGGGTGCGCGAGCACGGCGGCCCGGACGCCTGGAGCTACGACCAGCCCGCGTGGGTGCTCACCCACCGGCAGCTGACGCCCTACGAGGGCGCGGACATCCGCTTCACCGCCGCGGACACCCCCGACGAGCTGCGCGCGCTGCACGCGGAGATGACCGCCGCGGCCGGCGACCTCGACGTGTGGGTCGTCGGCGGCGGCCCGGTGGCCGCGCAGTTCGCCGGGGCGGGGCTGCTGGACGAGGTCGTCGTCTCGATCGCGCCGGTCACCCTGGGCGCCGGGATGCCGCTGCTGCCGGCGCACGTCGAGCTGGTCACCCGGGAGGTCGCGCAGAACGGCGAGTTCGCCGTCGTGCGGTACGACGTCGTCCGTCCCGGCTGAGCCGTGGACCCGGGCGGCCCGTCCGAGGGGGCGGAGCGGGCCGCCGGGGTACGCCGCTCCGACCGGGACCACGGTCCCGTGTCGACACCTCGACGCGGCGACATGCCTCCGTGCCGATCCGGCGACGTGGCGACAGGTCGCCGGGTCGACGGCCGGTCAGGCGGTGCGGATCACCGAGACGTCGAACTCGACCTGGATGCGGTCGCTGACGAGCCACCCGCCCGTCTCCAGCGCCGTGTTCCAGGTCAGCCCCCACTCGCTGCGCTTGATCGCCAGCGCGCCCTCGAAGCCGACCCGGGTGTTGCCGAAGGGGTCCTTCGCCGAGCCGGTCATCGCGAACCCGACGGTCACCGGGCGGGTGACGTCGCGGATGGTGAGGTCACCGGTCACCTGGTAGGCGTCGTCGTCGACCTGCTCGATGTCGGTCGAGGTGAACACCATCTCCGGGAACCGCTCGACGTCGAGGAAGTCCGGCGACCGCAGGTGCGCGTCCCGGTCGGCCTGGCCGGTGTCGATGCTGGCCGTCCTGATCCGGATCGACACGCTGCTGGCCCCGGGCTTCTGCACGTCGAGGTGCGCCTCGCCCGCGAAGTCGGTGAACGACCCGCGGACGGTCGTCACCATCGCGTGCCGCGCCCGGATCCCGATCCGGGTGTGCGCCACGTCGATGGTGTAGTCGCCCGTGACGTCGGCCAGCGCGGCCGTCGCCGCGTCGAAGTCGGTGGGGTCGCTCTCTGCTGCCCGGTGCTTCGCCACGTGTCCGTCCTTCCCCCTCGCTGACACCCCATCCTCGCCGATCCCCGAGACACCGCCACCGCCGGGCTCCGGGAACGGGCCGCGGAGGGCGTCAGCGACCCGGGCGGAACGGGTTGCGGCCCGGCCGGAACAGCGTCTCCTGGGTCAGGCTCGCGGCCAGGACGCCGTCGCGGGTGGTCACCGACCCGGTGTACCAGCCGCGCCCGCCGGAGACCGTGTGCGGGACCAGGTCCATGAGCACCCAGTCGTCGAGCCGGGCCGTCCGGTGGAACCACACCGCGTGGTCCAGCGTCGGGCCGGGCGCCGCCTCGTCCTCGGGCAGCGCCGACAGCCCGGTGCCGATGTCGGACAGGTACGTGAGCGCGCAGGCGTGCACCAGCGGGTCGTCGGGCAGCCCGACGGTGGACCGCGACCAGAACCGGGTCGGCCAGGAGGCGGCCGGGTGTGGCTGCGAGGGACGGCGGCCGTCCATGGTGAACAGCCGGGGCAGCGCGAACGGCTCGCACTCCGTGGGGTCCTCGGCCGCCGGCGCAGCGGCCACCTGGACGTCGGGCCCGGCGGTGGGCGCCTGGAACGACGCCGACATCGACAGCACCACCTCGCCGCCCTGCACCGCGACCACCCGGCGCGCGGAGAACGACCCGCCGTCGCGGTCGCGGTCGACGCGGAAGACCGTCGGCCGGGCGGCGTCGCCGCTGCGGAGGAAGTAGCCGTGCAGCGAGTGCGGCAGCCGGTCGGGCGCCACCGTGCGACCGGCGGCGAGCAGCGCCTGCGCCGCGACCTGCCCGCCGTAGAGCGGGAACGGGTCGGTGAACACCAGCGTGCTGCGGTAGAGGTCCCGGTCGACCTCCTCGAGCGTCAGGACGTCGAGCAGGGTCGGGTCTCCCGCGGTCGCTGTCACGCTCCGGAACGTAAACGGACCCGGGGCCGCCGTCGGAGGCGACCCCAGGTCCGCGGGGCGGGGCGTCGTTACAGCAGTTCGAGGATGGTGGCGTTGGCCTGGCCGCCGCCCTCGCACATCGTCTGCAGGCCGTAGCGGATGCCGTTGTCCCGCATGTGGTGCACGAGCGTCGTCATGATCCGCGCGCCCGAGCCGCCGAGCGGGTGGCCGAGGGCGATGGCGCCGCCGTTGGGGTTGAGCGACTTCTCGTCGGCGCCGAGGTCCGCGAGCCACGCCAGCGGCACCGGCGCGAAGGCCTCGTTGACCTCGAAGACGCCGATCTCGTCGATCGACAGCCCCGACTTCGCCAGCGCCTTCTGCGTGGCCGGGATCGGCGCGGTCAGCATGACCACCGGGTCGGCGCCGGCGAGCACCGCGGTGTGCACGCGGGCGATCGGGCGCAGGCCGAGCTCGGCGGCCTTCTCCGACGTCGTCATGAGCAGCGCGGCCGAGCCGTCGGAGATCTGCGAGGAGTTGCCGGCGGTGATGACGCCGTCCTCCCTGAACGCCGTCTTCAGGGTGCCGAGCTTCTCCACCGACGACTCGCGGATGCCCTCGTCCTGGCCGACGACGGTGCCGTCGGGGGTGGTCACCGGGGCGATCTGGGCGTCGAAGCGGCCCTCGGCGCGGGCGGCGGCGGCCTTCTCGTGGGAGGCGACGGAGAACTCGTCGCACCGCTGGCGCGACAGGCCCCACCGCTCGGCGATCGTCTCCGCACCCAGGCCCTGGTTGATCTTCGCGCCGCCGTAGCGCTCGAAGAACCGCGTCCCGAACGGGTTGGCGTCCTGCCGCGCGCTGCCCATCGGCACCCGCGACATCGACTCGACGCCGCCGGCCACGACGACGTCGTACTGGCCCGAGACCAGGCCGGCGGCGGCGAAGTGCACCGACTGCTGCGAGGACCCGCACTGCCGGTCGACGGTCACGCCGGTGACCGTCTCCGGCCAGCCCGCGGCGAGCGCCGCCGTCCGGGCGATGTCGAAGGTCTGCTCGCCGACCTGGGACACGCAGCCCCAGATGACGTCCTCGATCTCGGCGGGGTCGATGCCGGCCCGCTCGGCCAGCGACGTGAGGACGTGCGCGGACAGGTCGACCGGGTGCACCCCGGACAGCCCGCCGTTGCGCTTGCCCACGGGCGTGCGCACCGCCTCGACGATCACCGCGTCACGCATGTCTGCTCCCTCCGACCTGGTGTGGTTCCCGGCACACTAACCCGCGCTCCTGGCCCGCTCGGCGGTCCGGGCCGGGCGGCGGGCCAGGAGTCCCGCCGCGAGGGCCGCGAGCAGCGCCGCAGTGGCCCAGCCCAGGCCGCTGCCGGCCAGCGGCAGGCCCGTCCCCTCGGTGGCCCGGACGACGAGCAGCACGGCGGCCACCCCGAGGGCGGTGCCGAGCTGCGCCGCGGTGTTCACCGCGCCGGCCGCCGTCCCCTGCAGCTCCGGGCCGACGTCGGTCCCCAGCGACGTCGCGGCCACCGAGGACAGCCCGATGCCCAGCCCCGCGACGGCGACCGCGGCCGGCACCACCCCCGTGCCCAGGCCCGCGCCGAGCAGCGCCGCGTCGCCGACGGCGATGACGGCCAGCCCCGCCGCGGCGGTGACCCGCGCCGGGGTGCGCCGCAGCACCCGCGCGGCCAGGCCCGCCCCGGCGACGACGCACAGGCTGAACGGCACCAGCGCCAGCCCCGCGGCGGTCGCGCCGAGGCCGCCGGCGTCCTGCAGGTGCAGCGTCGCGACGGTGACCGCCGAGCTGGTGGTCGCGGTGTTGGCCGCCGAGGCGAGCACGCCGCGGCGCAGACGGGGGTGCCCGACGGCGGCCCGCGGCAGGAGGGGGTCCGGCGAGCGCCGCTCGACCGCCGGCAGGCCCGCGGCGGCGGCGAGCCCGGCGAGCAGGAGCGCGACGCCGGCGGTCCGGTGCGCGCCGCCCTCGAGCAGCGACGCGCCGGCCACCACGGCCGCCACCGCGCCCGTGAGCACCGTGGCGCCGGTCAGGTCGAGCGCTCCCCCGCTCCGCCGCGCCGTCGGCGGCGCCGTGCGGCGCACCGCCGCCAGGAGCAGGGCGGCCAGCGGTACCTGCACCCAGAACAGCACCCGCCAGCCGGCCAGGTCGGTGAGCACGCCGCCGAGCACGAGCCCGCTCGCGCCGGCGGCCGCGCCGGTCGCGCTCCAGGCGGCCAGCGCCCGCCGCCGCGCGCTGCCCTCCTCCGTCGCGGCGGTCAGCAGGCGCAGCGCGGTCGGCACGGACAGCGCGGCCGCGGCCCCGAGGGCGCCGCGCGCCACCACCAGCACGCCGGCCGACGGCGCGACCGCGGCCAGCAGCGACGCCGCGCCGAAGCCGGCCAGCCCGGTCCCCAGGACGCGCGCGTGGCCGAACCGGTCGCCCAGGCGCGCGGCCGGCATGAGCAGCGCCCCGAACAGGACGGCGTAGACGGTCACCACCGGCGCGGCCGCCGACGGCGGCGCGCCGAGGTCGGCCAGCACCGTGGGCAGCGCCGCGACCACCAGCGTGGTGCCGAGGACGTCGACGAACTGCACCGCGCACAGGGTCGGGACCGCTGCTAGACCTGCCACGTGGAGCCGGATACCCGCTTCTTCATCGATGAAGCGCGCATCGGTTCCGATCAGCCCGAGGGGAAGCGGGGCCGCCCGGTGTCGCGGGCCCCACAGGAGCGCCGCACGCCCCTAACCTGCGCCGCGTGAGCCGAGACCGTCCCGAGCCCGGCGATCCCCCGGGCCGGCCGATCCCGCCGCGGCTCGACCCGCGCGCCGGTCGCCCGCCCCGCGACCGCACCCCCGGTGCCGCCCGGGCCGGCGCCCGCGGGAACCCGGCGCCGCGCCGCCGCTCCTCCGGGGGCGCCGTCGCCGCCCGCGTCGTCGCCGCCGTCGTGTCGGTCGTCGTGCTGGCCGGGAGCGGGTGGGGCTGGTACCTGGGCCGGCTGGCCGACTCGACGGTCAACCGCACGGACGCCATCCCGGCCGACGGCAACGCCGAGTCCGGCGGCATGCCCGAGGCGGTGAACCTGCTGCTGGTCGGCAACGACAGCCGGGCCGACCTCACGCCCGAGCAGCTCGCCGAGCTCGACGCCGGGGTCGACTCCGGCACGAACACCGACACGATGATCCTGGTGCACGTCCCGGCCGACGGGTCGGGAGCGTCGTTCGTCTCCTTCCCGCGGGACTCCTGGGTGGAGATCCCCGGGCACGGGACGGACAAGCTCAACGCCGCCTACGCCTACGGCGCCGCCGAGGTCGACGACGCCGCGCCCGAGAGCGAGAAGCAGGCCGCCGGCGCCCAGTTGCTGATCCGGACGATCAACCAGCTGTCGGGACTGCGGATCGACCACTACGCCGAGGTCGACCTGCTCGGCTTCTTCGAGCTCACCAGCGTCGTCGGCGGCGTCGAGGTCGACCTCTGCCACGCCGTCGACGACTCGCGGTACTCCGGCGCCGTGTTCCCTGCGGGGAAGCAGACGATCTCCGGCGCCGACGCGCTGAGGTTCGTCCGCCAGCGGCACGGCGTCCGGCCGGACGGCTCCCCCGCCCTCCCCCGCGGCGACCTGGACCGCATCGTCCGCCAGCAGGTCTTCATCGGCGGGGTGCTCCGCAAGATCCTGTCCCAGGACGTGCTGCTGGACCTCGGCAAGCAGCGGGAGCTGATCCGGGCGGCGTCGGAGTCGCTGACCATCGACGAGGACCTCGACCTGCTCGACCTCGCGCAGCAGATGCAGTCGGTGACGGCCGGAGACATCCGGTTCCAGACCGTCCCCATCGCCGACCCGAACGCGGAGAACGAGGCGGGCTCCTCGATCGTGGAACTGGCCGACGAGGACACGCTGCGCGCGTTCTTCGCGGGCCTGTCCGCCGAGCCCGAGGCGCCCGCGTCGGAGGCCCCGCCGCCGCCGGCGACGGTCGACCCGGCGGAGGTGTCGGTCGCGGTCTACAACGGCTCGGGCATCTCCGGGATCGCCGCGGAGGCCACGGCCGACCTGGAGGCCGCGGGCTTCCCGGTGGTCAGCACCGGCAACGCCGACAGCACCGACTACGAGCGGACGACGATCCGGCACGCCGCCGGCGACGAGGCGCTGGCCGCCACGCTCGCCGCGCAGGTCCCCGGAGCGGTCACCGAGGTCGCCGACGACGCCACGTCCGGCACCGTCCAGCTGATCCTGGGCGCGGACTTCACCGGCATCGGCCAGGCCACCACCCCGCCCGCGGACACCGGCGACACCGCTGCACCCACCGAGGAGCCCCGGACGGCGGCCGACACCGGCTGCATCAACTAGGACCCCGGCCCGCGGATGCCGCCTGCCGCCACGCCCGACGCGTACCGTCGTCTGCGCGGGCCGGCCCGAGCCGGCGGACCCGCGGCACCCTTCCTCTCGACGCGTCGGCGGGCGAGGAGGCCGAGATGACTGCCCATCCCGAGGACGTCCGGCCGCTCCCCGGATCGATCACGGTCCGGGAGGAGGGCGACGACCGGGTGCTGTGCCTGCGGGGCGAGGTGGACACCGCGGTCGCCACGCGGTTCAAGGAGCGCCAGGGGCGGACGCCGCTGCTCGTCGACGTCATCGACGCCGCCGGGGTGTCCTTCATCAGCTCGACCGCCGTCAGCGTCCTGGCCCGGTGCGTCGAGGCGTCCCACGCCGTCGGCCGGCGCCCGGTGCTGCGCGCCGCGTCGCCGATCGTGGAGCGCATCCTGCAGCTCAGCGGGCTGCAGGGCGACTTCGACCGCCCGCCCGCCCCGTCCGGCCGCTCCGAGACGCCGGGCTGACCGCCGGAGGGCGGGCTCCGGGCGGGGAGCCCCCCGCAGAATGGCCGCGTGCCCGCCGACCGCGCCCGCCCGGTGACCCTGCGGGACGTGGCCGCCGAGGTCGGCGTCTCGGCGAAGACGGTGTCCAACGCCTTCTCCCGGCCCGACCAGCTCTCCGCGGCGCTGCGCGAGCGCGTGCTCGCCGCCGCCCGCCGGCTCGGCTACCCGGGGCCCAACCCGCTGGCGGCGGGCCTGCGCCGCGGCCGGGTGGGCGCCGTCGGCGTCGCCTACGACAACGGGCTGTCCTACGCCTTCGCCGACCCGGTGGCGGTCGCGCTGCTGGCCGGGGTCACCGAGGTCGCCGAGCCCGCAGGGTCGGGGCTGCTGCTGGTTCCTGGCTCGACCGACCCCGCCCGGCGCCTGGCGGCGGTCACGGACGCCGTCGTCGACGGGCTGGTCGTCTCCTCGGTCGGCGACGAGGACCCGCTGCTCGCGGCGGCGATCGCCCGCGGCCTGCCGCTGGCCGTCGTCGACCAGCCGCGCCCGGACCGGCTGGCCGCCCTGGGGGCCCCGGCGACGCCGTGGGTGGGCGTCGACGACCGCGCCGCCGCGGCCGCCGTCGCGGGGCACCTGCTCGCGCTGGGCCACCGGCGGCTCGCCGTCGTCTCCTTCGGCATGCACCGCGACCCGATCAGGCCGGGGCTGGTCGACGTCGCCACCCAGGAGGCGGCCACCTACGCGGTCACCCGCGACCGGCTGGCCGGCTACCGCGACGCCGCGGAGCGGGCCGGGCTGGACTGGGCCGCCGTCCCGGTGTTCCACGGCGGGGACAGCACGCCCGCCGTCGGGGAGGCCGGCGCCGAGGCCGTCCTCGCCACCGCCCCCCGGCCGACGGCGCTGCTGTGCCTGAGCGACCGGCTGGCCGAGGGCGCCCTGCGCGCGGCGGCCCGCCGCGGGCTGCGCGTGCCGGAGGACCTGTCCGTGGCCGGATTCGACGACGCGACGACGGCGGCCGGGCTGGGCCTGACCACCGTGCGCCAGCCGACCCGGGAGAAGGGGCGGGCGGCCGGTCAGGCCCTGCTGGACCTGCTCGCCGGCCGGCCCGCCCCGCCGCCGCGCACCCTGCCCACCGACCTGGTCGTGCGGACCTCGACCGGCCCGGTCGGCTAGCGGCCGCGCCAGACCGGCGCGCGGCGCTCGGCGAACGCGGTCGCGCCCTCGCGGGCGTCCTCGGAGGAGAACACCGGCTCGATCAGCTCCTGCTGCCGCGCCCAGCCCTCCTCGGCGGTCCAGTCGGCGGTGCCGCGGGCGATCTCCTTGGTGGCGGCGACCGCGAGCGGGCCGTTGGCGGCGATGACGCCGGCCAGCTCGACCGCGGCCTCCAGCGCCCCGCCCTCGGCGACCACCCGGTTGACCAGCCCGACCCCGGCCGCCCGCTCGGCGTCGATCGGCTGCCCGGTCAGCAGCATCTCCATCGCCACCGCCTGCGGGATGCGCCGCGGGAGGAACAGCGCGGCGCCGGCGGCGGCCACCAGCGAGCGGGTCACCTCGGGCACGCCGAAGCGCGCCGAGGACCCGGCGACGACGAGGTCGCAGGCCAGCACCAGCTCGAACCCGCCGGCCAGCGCCCACCCCTCGACCGCCGCGACCAGCGGCTTGCGCGGCGGCGTCTGGGTGATCCCGCACAGCCCGCGGCCCTCGATCGCCGGCCGCTCGCCGCGCAGGAACGCCTTGAGGTCCATGCCGGCGGAGAACGTGCCGCCGGCGCCGGTGAGCACGCCGGCGCGCAGCTCGTCGTCGGCGTCCAGCTCGTCGACGGCCGCGGCGACGCCGCGGGCCACCGCGCCGTCGAGCGCGTTCTTCGCCTCCGGCCGGTTGATCGTGATGACCTGGACGGCGCCGCGGCGCTCCACCAGCACGGGCTCGGTCACGGTCCCTCCTCCTCCGCGGCGCACCGCGGCTCGTGCGCTCCCGTCATCGGGGGCGCGACCACTCCTCCAGGACGGCGGCGGCGTCGGCCGGGCCGGGGCTCACCGGCGCGGCGGGGCCGGCCGGGGTGCGCGAGAAGCGCGGCGCGGGGGCGGCCTGCCGGACGCCGTCGACCTCGACGAGCGTGCCGCGGGCGGCCAGGTGCGGGTGCGCGGCCGCCTCCTCCGTCGTGAGCACCGGGGTGACGCAGGCGTCGGTGCCGTCGAAGACGCGCTCCCAGTGCTCCCGCGGGTGCGCGGCGAACGCGGTGGTGAACAGCTCGCGCAGCCGCGGCCAGCCGCGCGGGTCGGTCTGCGCGGGCAGGTCGTCGCCGGCCAGCCCGAGCCCCTCCAGCAGCGCCGCGTAGAACTGCGGCTCCAGCGCGCCGACGGCGACGAACCGGCCGTCGGCGCAGGCGTAGACGTCGTAGTAGGGCGCACCCCCGTCGAGGACGTTGGTGCCCGGCCGGTCCGACCACAGCCCCATGCCGCGCATCGACCACAGCATCTGGGAGATCAGCGCGACGCCGTCGACCATGGCGGCGTCGACCACCTGGCCGCGGCCCGAGCGGGACCGCTCGTGCAGCGCGGCGAGGATGCCGACCAGCACCAGCATGGAGCCGCCGCCGTAGTCGGCGACCAGGTTCAGCGGCGGCCGCGGCACCTGCCCGGGCCGGCCGAGCGCGGCGAGCGTGCCGGTCAGCCCGAGGTAGTTGACGTCGTGGCCGACCCGGTCGGCCCACGGCCCGTCCTGGCCCCAGCCGGTCATCCGCGCGTACACCAGCCGGGGGTTGCGCTCGAGGCACGCGTCGGGGCCGAGCCCCAGCCGCTCGGCGACGCCGGGGCGGAAGACGTCGAGGAACACGTCGGCGTGCCCGGCCAGGCCGAGCACGAGGTCGCGCCCCTCGGGCGCCTTGACGTCGACGCCGAGCGAGCGCCGGCCGCGCATGACGACGTCGCGGGCGGCCCCGCCCAGGGACAGG
Organism: Geodermatophilus sp. SYSU D00684; assembly: GCF_054050455.1. Classification (NCBI taxonomy): domain Bacteria; kingdom Bacillati; phylum Actinomycetota; class Actinomycetes; order Geodermatophilales; family Geodermatophilaceae; genus Geodermatophilus; species Geodermatophilus sp. SYSU D00684. Next base: position 23,325 of record NZ_JBJGZI010000001.1, read on the forward strand.
CCGCCGGAGGGCCGCTCCACCCGGACGACGTCGGCGCCGAGGTCGGCCAGCACCATCGCGGCGTGCGGGCCGGGCCCGATCCCGCCGAGCTCGACGACCCGCAGGCCGGTCAGCGGGCCGCTCGCGCCCCCGCTCACGCCGCGGCCCGCAGGTGCCGGTCGAGGAAGCGCAGGATGCGCGCCCAGGCGTCCTCGGCCGAGGGGCCGTGGTATCCGACGCCGAGCACCTTCTCCAGCGCCGTGAACGGCCCGGCGTTGTGCCGGTTGAGGAACGAGTGCCCGGCGTCCGGGTACTCCTCCACGTCGTGCTCGACGCCGAGGTCGGTGAGCACCCGGTCCAGCCGGCCGGCGGCGCCGCGCAGCGCCCGGTCGCGGCCGCCGAAGCTGGCCACCACCGGGCAGGCGCCCTTGAGCACGCTCTCGGCGTCCTTCGGCAGCGGGCCGTAGTTGGGCGCGGCGACGTCGAAGCCGCGGGTGGCGCCGAGCAGCGCGAACTTCCCGCCCATGCAGAACCCGAGGACGCCGATCCGGCCGGTGCAGTCGTCGCGGTCGGCGAGGAACCGGCGGGCCGCCTCGAGGTCGCCGAAGGCCGGGCCCTCGCCGCGGTTCAGCGACCGGAACGTCGAGCGCAGACAGCGCACCGCGCCGCCGGCGGTGAACAGGTCGGGCGCGACGGCGAGGTAGCCGGCCGCGGCCAGCCGGTCGGCCTGCTGGCGGACGTCGTCGGTGAGGCCGAAGACCTCGTGCACGACCACGACGCCGGGCCAGGGCCCCTCCCCCACCGGCGGCACGGCGAGGTGGGCGGAGAGCTCCGGGGCGCTCGCGGCACCGGGGATGACGATCGTGGGCAGGGAGGCCTCCCGGGTCGCAGCGGCAGCGCAGGCGCCGCCGACGCTAGCCCGCGGGTGTGTCGGCCGTCTCACCGGCCCGTTCCCGGCGCACCGGGGTGGCGGTCACCTCGCGCGGGCCGCCGACCCCGTGGCCCGCGGCGCAGCGCAGCCCGAGCGCCACCGGCGCGCCGCAGTCCCGGTGGGCGAGCGCCAGCGGCGGGACGCCGTCCTCCGCGAGCCACCGGTCGCCCCACTGCATCAGCGCCACCAGCGCCGGGTAGAGGTCGCGGCCGCGCTCGGTCAGCCGGTACTCGTGCCGCTGCCGCGCGCCCTCCTCCTGGTACGGGACGCGGGTGAGCAGGTCCTGGGCGACCAGCGAGTTGAGCCGGTCGGTGAGCACCGCCTTGGGCGCCCCGAGCGCGCGCTGCAGGTCGGCGAACCGGCGCACGCCGAGGAACGCCTCGCGCAGCACGAGCAGGCTCCACTTCTCCCCCACCACGGCGAGGGTGCCGGCGACCGAGCAGCGCGCCCGGTCGTACCCGTCGGGAGGTGTGTCGGCCGTCACGGGTGCAGCCTAGGTCACGCTGGGTTCGCTTGACGAACCGTGCGCCGGGGAGGATGGTTGGAGATGCAGACCCAGCAGGTCGAGACAGCGATCACAGTGATCGGCGCCGCACCTGCACGGGCCCGCCGGTGACGACCGGAGGTGGCCGCCGCCGTGGATCGACCGGTGGCACCCCGCCCCGAGGAGGAACCGACATGACCCGCCTGCGCACCGCCCTGGCCTCCGCCCGCAGCACCCGCGCCCGCCGCCGCGACGAGCGCGAGCTGCAGCGCGCCCTCGCCGCCGCCCCGACGCTCGAGTCGGCGCACGAGATCACCGCCGCGGCCGCCCGCTTCTGACCGCGGCACCCGCGCCGCCCGCCGGCGCACCCCGACGACAGCCCCGTGGCCCCTCGGCCACGGGGCTGCTCCGCCCCGGGGCGCGGCGGTCCCGGGGTGTGGCCTGCGCCTCATCCGCGCCGCTAGGGTGGCACTGAGTGCCACCGGGGGTCGGTCCCGGGGACCGACCGGACGGAGACGAGATGGCCAACCCCTGGTTCGAGACGGTGGCCGAGGCGCAGCGGCGGGCCAAGCGGCGGCTGCCCAAGGGCGTGTACGGCGCGCTGGTGGCCGGCTCGGAGAAGGGCCTGACCGTCGACGACAACCTGCGCGCCTTCGACGAGCTGGGCTTCGCCCCGCACACCGCCGGCCTGTCCAACAAGCGCGACCTGGCCACCACGGTCATGGGCCAGGACGTCTCGATGCCGGTGCTGATCAGCCCCACCGGCGTGCAGGCGGTGCACCCCGACGGCGAGGTCGCCGTCGCCCGGGCCGCCGCCGCCCGGAACGTGGCGATGGGCCTGTCCTCGATGGCCAGCAAGCCGATGGAGGAGGTCATCGCCGCCAACCCGAAGACGTTCTTCCAGCTGTACTGGGTCGGCGACCGCGACACCATGGCCGCCAAGGTCGAGCGGGCGAAGCGGGCCGGCGCCGCCGGGCTGATCGCCACCCTGGACTGGTCGTTCTCCTACGGCCGCGACTGGGGCTCCCCGTTCATCCCGGAGAAGATCGACCTGGAGGCGGTCCGCCGCTACGCCCCGCAGGTCGCGCTGCGGCCGCGCTGGCTGTGGGAGTTCGCCAAGACGCGGAAGCTGCCCGACCTCCGCGTCCCCAACATGGTCGGCGACCCCGCCGAGACCCCGCCGACGTTCTTCGGCGCCTACGGCGCCTGGATGCAGTCGCCCATGCCGACCTGGGAGGACGTCGCCTGGCTCCGTGAGCTGTGGGGCGACGACCGGCCGTTCATGCTCAAGGGCGTCATGCGCGTCGACGACGCCAGGCGCGCCGTGGACGCCGGCGTCACCGCGATCTCGGTGTCCAACCACGGCGGCAACAACCTCGACGGCACCCCCGCCTCCGTCCGCGCCCTGCCGGCCATCGCCGAGGCGGTCGGCGACCAGGTCGAGGTGCTGCTCGACGGCGGCATCCGCCGCGGCTCGGACGTCGCCAAGTCCCTCGCCCTGGGCGCCAGGGCCGTGATGATCGGCCGCGCCTACCTGTGGGGCCTGGCCGCCAACGGGCAGGCCGGGGTGGAGAACGTCCTGGACCTGCTGCGCGACGGGCTGGGCTCGGCGCTGACCGGCCTGGCCCGGGAGTCCGCCGCCGACCTGTCCCGCGACGACCTCGTCGTCCCGCCCGGCTTCGAGCGGCGCCTCGGCGTCGAGGGCGCCGACGCCCCGGTCGAGGCCGTGCCCACCCGCCCCCGGCGGGCCCGCAGCGCCTGACCCCCCGGCCGGGGTCCCGTCGAGGGGCCCCGGCCGGGGTCGGCTCAGCCGCCGGCGACGAGGTCGCGACGGCGGGTCCAGCGGCGCTGCACCGCCGTCAGCAGCAGCCGCAGCGGCGCGGGCGCCCCGGCGAACAGCCGCGCCCGCTCCCCCGGCGTCCGGCAGGCGTCGACGATCCACGGCAGGACGAAGACCATGTGCCGCGGGCTGGTGCCCTTCCGGAAGCGGGTCTCCACCCGCGCGAAGTCCCCGGCCGAGACGAACCGGCGCACCACCGGGAACACCTCGCGCTCCTCCTCCTCGATGTGCTCGTCGAGCTCGTCGGCGAGCTCGGTGAGGACGGCGGCCAGCGGCCCGGCCTGCGCGGGACCGTCCTCGGCGAACCGGGCGAGCGCGGCCTGCGCGCGGTCCAGCACGCCCTGCAGCGCGGTGTGGTCGTCCGACAGCGGGCCCAGGTCCACGGAGTCCCCGGCCGAGGCCACGATGACCGGCCACAGGACGTCGTCCTCCCGGGAGTGGTGCACGTGCACCTCGTGCAGCACCGCCCCGGCGTGGCGGACGACGGCGCGCTGCCGCCCGGGCGGGCACGGCTCGCCGGCGGCGATGCGGGTGGCCGCGTCGGCCAGGAGCCGGCAGCCCGACCGCAGCGCGCGGTGCACGAGGGAGAAGCCGAACAGGTCGGGCTCGGCGTCGCCGGGCCGGCGCGGGGTGACGGGGAACGGCAGGGCGGGGACGGTCGAGGTCATGCCGGCACCGTGACGGCGCGCGGTTGGCAGCGGCTTGCGAGCCGCTGGTCGGCGGCCCCCGGGACAGGACGACACGCGACGTGACCTGGCCGTGACCGCTTCCGGTGGAACCTCCCCCGATCCCTCGGCGATCGGGCTCGCGCGCCATATGCTCGCGCCGCTATGGGGAGCGGGGGTGCCGGAACCGTCGGGTTCCGGGTGCTGGGCGACGTGGGTGCCGTGCGCGACGGCCGGCCGCTGGACCTGGGCGGCCGGCGGCAGCGCTCGGTGGTCGCCCGGCTGCTGGTCGCCGGCGGGCACGTGGTCCCCGCCGAGGTGCTGGTCGCCGACCTGTGGCGCGGCGCCTCCCCCGCCGACGCGCTGGGGACGCTGCAGGCCCACGTCAGCCACCTGCGCCGGGTGCTGGAGCCCGGCCGCGCCCCGCGCACGCCCGCGCGACTGCTGGTCACCGTGCCGCCGGGCTACGCGCTGCGCCCGGCCGACGACGCCGTGGACGTGCTCGAGGCGGTGCGGCTGCTCGACGAGGGCGACCGGCTGGCCGCCACCGACCCCGCCGAGGCGCGCGCCCGGTACAGCGCCGCGATCGACCTGTGGCGCGGTCCCGCCTACGCCGAGTACCGCGACGAGCCCTGGGCCGGTCCCGAGGCCGCCCGGCTGGACGAGCTGCGGCTGACCGCGGTCGAGCGCCGCGCCGCCGTCGCCCTGGACGCCCCCGGCGGGCGGGACCCGCTCCCGCAGCTGCGCGCGCACGTCGCCGAGCACCCGCTGCGCGAGGAGGGCTGGCGCCTGCTCGCCCTCGGTCTCTACCGGGCCGGACGGCAGGGCGAGGCGCTGGCCGCGCTCCGCGAGGTCCGCACCCGGCTGGCCGACGAGCTCGGCGTCGACCCCGGCCCGGAGCTGCGGGCGCTGGAGGAGGCCGTCCTCGCCCAGTCCCCCTCGCTCCTGCCGGCGCGTCCGCCGGCACCGCCGGTCGGCCGCCCGGCACCCTCTCCCGCGCCCGTCCCGGCCGCGGCTCCGGCCGCCCCGGCTCCGGCCGCCCCCGCGCCGGACGTGCCCCGCCCGGTCGGCCGCGACGCCGAGCTGGCCGCACTGGCCGCCGCGGCCGAGCGGGCGGCCGGCGGCCAGGTCGAGGTCGCCCTGCTCGCCGGCGAGGCCGGCAGCGGCAAGACCACGGTGCTGGACCACCTGCGCGCGGAGTACGCGGGCCGCGGCTGGACGACGCTGGCGGTGTCCTGCCCCGAGACCGACGGCGCCCCGCCCGGCTGGCCCTGGGCCGCGGCGCTGCGCGCGCTCGCCGCCGGGTACCCGCCCGCCGACCCGGCCCCGCTCGCCGCGCTGCTCACCGACGACGCCCCCGCCGTGCCCGGCGACCCGACCGGCAACCGGTTCCGGCTGCACCGCGCCGTCGCCGGCTGGCTGGCCGCGGTCGCCGCGCGGGCGCCGCTGCTGGTGACCGTCGACGACCTGCACCGCGCCGACCGGGAGACCACGGCGCTGCTGGTCGACCTGCTGCCCGCGCTGGCCGGGTGCCGCGTGCTCGTCGTCGCCGGGCACCGCCCGGAGGAGAGCGCCGGGCTGGCCGAGGTGCTCGCCGCGCTCGCCCGCCGCTCCCCGGTCGGGCTGTCGCTGCGCGGGCTGGACGCCGCCGCCGTCGACGAGCTGGTCGAGGACTGGGCGCTCACCCCCGTCGACCGCCGCACCCGCGCCGCGATCACCGCCCGCGCCGACGGCAACCCGTTCTACGTCCGGGAGCTGCTGCGGCTGGTCGACGCCGGCGCCGACGTCGACGCCGTCCCCGGCACGGTCCGCGACGTCGTCCGCCACCGGCTGGCCGGCCTGCCCGCGCGCACCGGCACGCTGCTGCGGCTGGCCGCCGTCATCGGCCGCGACGTCGACGTCGAGGTGCTGCTCGCCGCCGCGGCGCCGGCCGGCGGCGACGAGGACGAGGAGGCGCTGGTCGAGGCGCTGGAGACGGCGCTGGTCACCGGCCTGCTGGTGGAGCCCGGTCCCGGCCGGCTGCGCTTCGTGCACGCGCTGGTGCGCGACACCCTCTACGAGGACCTGTCCTCGCTGCGCCGCACCCGCCTGCACGGCCGGGTGACCGCCGTCCTCGAGCGGCTGCGCCCGGACGACGTCACCGCGCTCGCCCACCACGCCGCCGCCGCGGGCCCCGGCTCCGCCGCCGCGGCCGCGCGCTGGGCGCGGGCGGCCGCCGAGCTCGCCGGGCGGCGGTTCGCCCACGCCGACGCCGCCGTCATGTGGGGGCGCGCGGTCGAGGCGCACCGGCGGGCCGCGCCGGGCGACGCCGAGGGTCTCGCCTGGCTGCTCGGGGCGCAGGCGTACGCGTCGGCGCAGGCCGGGGCGGTCGGCGAGGCGCGCGCCCTGCGCAGCCGCGCGCTGGCGGTCCTGCCCGACGACGCCCCGGCCGGGCTGACCGCGGGCGTGCTGCTGTCATCGGACGTGCCGACGTTCTGGAACGCCTGGGTCGACCCGGTCGACGACCGCTTCGTCGCGCGCACCGAGCGGGCGGTCGCCGGCCTCCCCCCGGGCAGCGCACAGCGGGCCCGGCTGCTGGCGCTGCTGGCCCACGAGCTCGAGGAGCGCCACGACGAGCGGGCGGCCGGCGCCTCGGCCGGGGCGCTGGCCGAGGCCCGCCGCAGCGGCGACGCGGACGCGCTGGCGCACGCCCTGGCCGCGCGCCACTTCCACGCGATGCGCGACGTCGACCGCGGCGAGGCCCTGGCGCTGGGCGCCGAGCTGCTCGAGCTGGCGCAGCGCGAGCAGTGGGGCCTGTTCGAGGCCGTGGCGCGGCTGATGCTGCTGCAGGACACCTGCGCGGTGCTCGACCTGGAGGCCGCGGACGTGCACGCCGCGGAGGCCGAGCGGCTGGCCGCGGCCTACGGGCTGCTCCTGCTGCACGGCATCGCCCGCTGCTACGCCGGCATGCGCGCCGCCGTCGCGGGGCGGGTCGCCGAGGCCGAGGCGGTGTACGACGCCGCCGAGCAGGCCCTGCTCGAGGCGGGCTACTACCCCCAGGTCGCGCGGGCGCTGCGGCTGACCACGCAGCTCGGCCTGCAGCTCGGCAGCCCCGACGCGCAGCGGGTGGACCCGGACGAGATGGGTGCCCTGGTGCCCATGTCCCCCGAGATCTCGACCGAGACCTGGGCCCTGGCCCTGGTGCTCGACGGGCGGGCGGAGGAGGCGCGGGCCCGCTGCCCGCGCCACGACCGCGCCGCGCGCGACCTGTTCACGCCGTTCTTCGCGTTCGTCCGCGGCGAGGTCGGCCTGGCCCTGGGCGAGCCCGAGCGGATGGCCGAGGCCGAGGCGGAGCTGCTCCCCTACCGCGACACCGTGTGCGGGACGGAGACCGCGCTCATGGTCTTCGGCCCGACGGCGACGCTCTTGGCCCGGCTGGCCGCCGCGCGGGGCGACACCGCGGCCGCCGCGGCGCACCGCGAGGTCGCCATCGCCGTCGCCGGGCGCACCGGGCACCCCGGCTGGATCGCGGCCGCGAGGGCCGCTCCGGGCTGATCGGCAGCCGCGCAGCGACGTCCCGTTCATCGGCCGCCCTGCAGGGTCCCGGCGCGAGCGTGCGAGCGTGCGAGCGGCGGGGGGCAAGGGGGGTCCTTCGTCTAGCGCACGCCGGCGACGAGGTCCCGGCGGCGGCGCCAGCCCGGCTCGGCCGCGCGCAGCAGCACCCGCAGCGGCAGCGACGTCGCACCGAGCAGCCGGGCGCGCTCGCCCGGGGTGCGGCAGGCGTCGGCGACCCACGGCAGCGCGAACGCCGCCGACCGGGGCCCCGAGCCGCGCGCGCAGACGCCCTCGTAGCGGGCCAGGTCGCGCACCGACACGCACCGGCGGACCACCGGGAACACCTCGCGCTCCTCCTCCTCGACGTGCTCGTCGAGGGCGTCGGACAGCTCCGCGAGGACGGCGGCCAGCGGCGCCGCGGCGTCGCGACCGGCGGCGGCGGCGGCGAAGGCGGTGAGCGCCGCGTCGGCCCGGCCCAGCACCGCCCGCAGCACGGCGTGGTCCTCGGTGAGCGGCTCGAGGTCGGCGGCGTGCGTCCCGGCGGAGGCGGCCACCACCGGCCACAGGACGGCGTCCTCCCGCGCGGTGTGCGCGCGCACCTCCCGCAGCACGCACCGGCCGAAGGCGACGACCGCCCGCCGCCGCTCCGCCGGCCAGACCGCCCCGGCGGCGGCCTCCGCGGCGACGCCGGCCAGCAGCCGGCAGCCGGCGCACAGCGCGCGGTGCGCCAGCGCCAGGCGGGTCACGTCGGCCTCGGGGTCGCCGGGCCGGCGGGGCGTGACGGGGAACGGCAACGGTGCGGTCGCGGTCACGGGTGCCACCGTCGCCCGGCCCGGTTGCCGGTGACTTGCGTCCGACTACCGCCGCGGCGGAAGCCCCCGGGACCGCCGGGCGTTGCAGCGGGCAACGAACCTCGTCGTCCCAGGAGCTCCCCCATGCGCATCCCGCTGTCCGTGCTCGACCTCGCCCCCGTCGCCCCCGGGGAGACCTACGGCAGCAGCATCGCCGGGAGCGTCGCGCTGGCGCAGCGGGCGGAGGAGGCCGGCTACCGTCGGGTCTGGTACGCCGAGCACCACAACATGCCGACGATCGCGTCGTCGGCCACCAGCGTGCTCATCGCGCACGTCGGCGCGCACACCTCCACCATCCGGCTCGGCGCCGGCGGCGTCATGCTGCCCAACCACTCGCCGCTCACGATCGCCGAGCAGTTCGGCACGCTCGAGGCGGTGCACCCCGGGCGCATCGACCTGGGCCTGGGCCGCGCGCCCGGCTCGGACCAGAACACCATGTACGCCCTGCGCCGCGACGCCGCCTCCGCCGAGCGCTTCCCCCAGGACGTGCTCGAGCTGCAGGGCTACCTCACCGGCGAGTCGCGGGTGCCCGGCGTGCAGGCCGTCCCCGGCCGCGGGTCGGACGTGCCGCTGTACGTGCTCGGCTCGTCGATGTTCGGCGCCGGCCTGGCCGCCGCGCTCGGCCTGCCCTACGCCTTCGCCTCGCACTTCGCGCCGCAGCTGCTGGAGTCCGCGGTGGCCGCCTACCGCCGCGACTTCCGCCCCTCCGCGCAGCTCGACGCCCCGTACGTGATCGCCGGGGTGAACGCCGTCGCCGCCGACACCACCGCGCAGGCGCAGGAGATGCTGCAGGCCACCCGCCGCCGGCTCGCCGTCGGCCTGTTCGGCCAGGGCCGCGACCTCGACGACGACGCCGCCGAGCTGCTGCTGTCCTCGGGCGCGGGCCGGCACGTGGACTCGATGCTCACGCACACCGCCGTCGGCACCCCGGCCGAGGTCCGCGAGCGGCTGACCGCCTTCGCCCGGCTCGCCGACGCCGACGAGCTGATCGTCGCCCACCAGGCGCCCGGCACCGAGGCGCGGCTGCGCTCGGTGACGCTGACCGCCGAGGCGATGGAGTCCGTCGCCGCCTGAGTCGGACGGGGGGCAGAAATGGCCATTTCTGCCACTCCGGACGCCGGGGCGTCGGGATGAGCCGGGGACGGCCCTCGGCGAGGATGACTCGGTGCACGCCGAGACCGTCCTCCTGCTCGTCCTGGCCGCGGTCGCGGTGATCGTGGCGGCCCGCTGGCTGGCCGGCCGCACCGGCATCCCGGCGGCCGCGCTGCTCACCGTGACCGGGCTGGTCTACGCGCTGCTGCCCGGCCCGAACCTCACGCTCGACCCCGAGATCGTCCTCACCGTCCTGCTCCCGCCGCTGCTCTACAGCGCCGCGCTGGACTCCTCGCTGATCGCGATCCGCGCCAACATGCGGACCGTCGTCGGCCTGTCGGTGCTGCTGGTGCTGGTCACCGCGCTGGTGATCGGCGCCGGGTTCGCGCTGTGGGTCCCCGGGGCGACGCTCGCCGCCGGCATCGCCCTGGGCGCCGCCGTCGCCCCGCCGGACCCGGTGGCCGCGCTCGCCGTCGGCCGCCGGGTCGGGCTGCCCCCGCGGCTGGTCACGCTCATCCAGGGCGAGGGGCTGCTCAACGACGCGACCGCGCTGACCCTGCTCAGCGTCGCCGTCGCGGCCGCGGTCGGCGACGGTTTCTCCACCTGGTCCGCGCTGGGCCAGTTCGCGCTCTCCGCCGCCGGGGGCGTCGCCGCCGGGCTGGTCGTCGCCTACGGCGTCCGGCCGCTGCGCCGGCTGCGCCGGGACCCGCTGTCGTCCAACGCGGTCTCGCTGGCGACGCCGTTCGTCGCCTACCTGCTGGCCGAGTCGGTGCACGTGTCCGGCGTGCTGGCCGTCGTCGTCGCCGGGCTGGTCATCGCGCACAACGCGCCGTACTGGCAGTCGGGCGCCACCCGGCTGCAGACCGACGCGGTGTGGAAGCTGGTGGACTTCCTGCTCGAGGGCGTCGTCTTCCTGCTCATCGGCCAGCAGCTGCCCGCCGTCATCCGCGGCCTGGGCCAGTACGCGCCCTCGACCGTCGTCGTCGCCTCGCTGATCACCGTGGGCGCGGTGCTGCTGGTCCGGCCGCTGTGGCTGTGGCTCACCGAGCACGCGCCGCAGGCGCTGCACATGCGGCTCAGCGGTGCTCCCGCCGCCGACGAGGACGACGACCCCTCGACCCCGCCGCGGCAGCTGTCCGGCCGGGAGATCGCCGTGCTGAGCTGGGCCGGCACCCGCGGCGTGATCAGCCTGGCCGCCGTCTTCACGATCCCGCTGACCACCGACGCCGGCGACCCGTTCCCCGACCGCGACCTGCTGCTGTTCTGCGCCTTCCTCGCCGTGCTGGTCACCCTCGTCGGCCAGGGCGCGACCTTCGCGCCGCTGGTCCGCCGGCTGCGGCTGCGGGCCGACGCCGCCGACGCCGCCCGGCTGCGCAACCAGGCGCGCGTCGCGGCGGTGGACGCGGGGCTCGCCCGGCTCGACGAGCTGCAGGCCGAGCGGCACGACCACGTCGACGACGCCGCGATCGAGTCGATCCGGGCCGCGCTGCGCACCCGGCGGACCCGCTACGAGCGGCGGCTGGAGGTCCTCGTGGACGCCGAGGGCGAGGTGCCGATGTCGCCGGAGTACGAGGCGGCGCTGCGGGTGCGCCGGGCGGTCATCGACGCCGAGCGCGAGGAGCTGCTGCGCTGGCGCGACCTCGGCCGGCTGCCCGACGAGGGGCTGCGCACGCTGGAGCGGGAGCTGGACCACCAGGAGCACCTGCTCCCGGCCCGCCCGGCCTGACGGTCAGGGCCGGCCGGCGCGGGGGACGTCGACCCGGGCGACCTCGACCCGGCCGGCGCGCGGGCCGCCCTCGGCCCAGGTGGGCGCGGTGCAGACGAACAGCGTCCGCCCGTCGTCGCCGCCGAGCGTGCAGGCGTAGGACAGCGAGCCCGACCCGACGGGCACCCGGCCGGTCACCTCGCCGCCCTCCCGCACGCGCAGCACCTCGGCGGTGCGGGCGGTGGCGAACCAGACGTGCCCCTCGGCGTCGAGGCAGATGCCGTCGGGCGCCAGGCCCGGCGTCTCCGCGAACACCCGGCGGCCGGACAGCGAGCAGTCGTCGGCGACGTCGAAGGCGGTGAGCCGGGCGCCGTACGTCTCGGCGACCACCAGCGTCCGGCCGTCGCCGGTGAGCGCCATGCCGTTGGGGAAGCGCAGGTCGGCCGCGACGACGGACGCGGTGCCGTCGGGGTCCACCCGCACCAGCCCGGTCGGCTCCACCGGCGCGCCCCCGACCAGGTCGAACCCGAAGCTGCTGACGTAGGCCCGGCCGGCCGCGTCGACGACCAGGTCGTTGGCGCGGGAGCGGGTCAGGCCGGTGAGGTCGGCGCGCACCACCGGCCGACCGCCGGCGACCTCGAGCAGCGCGCGGCGGGTCATCGCGACGACGAGCAGCGTCCCCTCCGGCGTCCAGCCCAGCCCGGACGGCGCGTCGTCCAGGTCGAGGACCGTCGTCAGGACGCCGTCCGGGGTGAGCGTGCGCACCCGCCGGTCGTGGAAGTCGGAGAACCACAGCCGGCCGTCGTGCCAGCGCGGGCCCTCGGGGAAGCCGAGGTCGGAGGCCAGCGTCGTCGTCGCGTCCACGGCGGGCAGCGTAGGAGTGCGGCGCCCCGGCTCAGGGGCGGTACCGGGTCTGGCCGTGCGGCCCGCCGAACAGCAGCACCTTGTCCGGCGGGACCCGGTACACCCGCGCGCCGCCCTCGGTGGCCCCGCCGGAGGAGCTCAGCTCGACGAACTCGTCCCCGCGCACCGCGAAGTGCCAGTCCTCGCCGTACTTCGCGTACCAGGCGTCGGCCAGCACCTGCAGCTCCCCGGGGTCGGTGACCCGCACCGCGACGCCCTCGACGACGACGTCGCGCCCGCTGTCCCAGCCGTGCGCGCCGGTGCTGCCGGTGGTCACGGCCACGTGCGGGTTGCCGTCGAGGTTGCGCGCCTTCTGCTCGTCACCGCCGGTGCAGAAGGCGAACGCGCCGTCGTGCCAGACGCCGACGAGCGGGACGGCGTGCGGCCGGCCGTCCGCGCGGACGGTGGTGATCCAGTAGAGCTGGGCGTCGGCGAGCAGCCGCTCGACGTCGGCCCAGGGGGGTGCGGTCGCCGTGGCGTCGCCGTACCGGGGGTCGATCTGTCCGGTCGTCATGCCCTGTGAGACCGGCGCGGGGCCGGCGGCTCATCGCCGCCGGGTCAGCCCCCGGCGGCGCCGGTGCAGCCGAAGAGGAACGCGGGCGGCACGTTCCACGGCGTCACCCGCGTCCGGACGTCGGCGAACCGGCGGCGCAGCTCGCCGAGCACCAGCGGCGAGTACTGGATGACGACCGCGGTGCCGCCCGGGCGCAGCGCCCGGGGCAGCTGGTCGAGCAGCCGGCGGCGCAGGCCCGCCTCGAGCGAGGTGAACGGCAGCATGGAGACGACGACGTCGGCGCGCTCCCCGTCGAGGAGGCCGTCGAGGCCCTCCGCGGAGCCGCACACGACCTGCAGCCGGGGGTCGTCGAGGCGCTCGGCGAGCCGGCGGGCCAGCTGCGGGTCGATCTCCAGCGCGACCAGCCGGGCGCCCGCGCCGAGCCGGGCGAGGATCTCACGGGTGGCCACCCCGGTGCCGGCCCCGAGCTCGACGACCAGGCCGGCGGCCGGGACGTCGGCGAGGTCGAGCATGGCGCGGACCGCCGTCCGGGACGTCGGGAGCACCGCCCCCACCTGACGCGGGTTGGTGACGAAGGCGCGCAGCAGCCGCACGCCGTCGCCGAGGGTCTGCGGCACGGGTTCCCCCCTCCGCCGCCCCGGGCGGCGCGGCTCACCGGACCCTGTCACGGATCGCCGCGCCCGACGACCGCTCAGCCGGCCCGGTGGGCGTCGAGCCAGGCGACGACGTCGTCGAGGACCTGCTCCTTCTCCGGCTCGTTGTGCGGCTCGTGGAACAGCCCCTCGTAGACCCGGTGGGTGAGGTCGGGCGAGCCCGCGTGCTCGCGGACCACCTCGCTGGCCGCCGGCGCCACCAGCCGGTCGGCGGTGCCGTGGACGACCAGCAGCGGCAGCCGGAGCCCGCGCAGCCGGCCGGGCATCGCGGCGGCGGTCTGCATGAGCGCGGCGCCGGTGCGGGCGACCATCCTGCCGTTGTGGTTGAGCGGGTCGGCCCGGTAGGCGGCCACCACCTCGGGGTCGCGGCTGACCGCCTCGACGTCGAGGGTGAGCACGCCGAGGCCCGGCGTCAGGCGGGCCAGCAGCGGCGCCACCGCCCGCTGCACCGGGGTGGCGGCACTGGTGTCGAGCGCGGGCGCCGAGACGACCGCGCCGACGATGCGCGCGTCCGGGTCGCCGGTCAGGTACTGCAGCGCGATGAGCCCGCCGAGGCTGTGGCCGTAGACGAACACCGGGACGCCGGGGTGCCGGTCGGCGGCGGCGCGGACGGTCTGCGCCACGCCCTCGACGGTGCCCGCCATGCTCCCGATGTCGCCCCGCCGGCCGGGCGACCGGCCGTGGCCGGGGTGGTCGGGCGCGTAGGAGGCGTAGCCGCCGCGGCCGAACCGCTCCGCCACGTGCGCGTACCGGCCGCCGTGCTCGTGCACGCCGTGCACGAGGACGACGACGCCGGCCGGGTCCGGGACGCTCCAGCCCTGCCAGTACTGCCCCGAGGGCAGCGTGCCCTGCCCGTGCCGCACCGCTGTGGTCACGCGTCCTCCCGATCCGTCGCCCGCGCCCGTCCCGGGCGCCGTCGCGCACCGTAGCCCCCGCGGCCGCGCGGGGGCCGACCGCTAGCGTCCGCCCGGTGACCGCCCGCCCCCGCCGCCTGACGCGCCTCGCCGCGCTCGGCCTCGCCGTCGCCCTCGCCCGCCGCGCCCGCACCGTCGCCGCCGTCCCGCCCGGGCTCCGCCGCCCGGACCTCTGGCTGCCGCTGTCGATCGGCTCGCGGGCCGAGCTGCGGATCGGGCGCCGGCTGTTCGGGTCCCGGGTCACCGCGCCGGTGGCCGGGGTGACCGTGACGGAGCACGACGTCCCCGGCGGGCAGGACGTGTTCGTGTACGAGCCGGCGCAGCGCAGCGGCGGCGCGCTGCTGTGGGTGCACGGCGGGGGCACGGTCCTCGGGCACCCCGAGAGCGACCACGACCTGTGCAGCCGGATGGTCCGCGACCTCGGCGTCGTCGTGGTCAGCGCCCGCTACCGGCTGGCCCCCGAGCACCCGTTCCCCGCCGCGCTCGACGACCTGCTGGCCGCGCTGTGCGAGCTGCACCGGCGGGCCGGGGAGCTCGGCGTGGACCCGGCGCGCGTCGCCGTCGGCGGGGCCAGCGCGGGCGGCGGGCTGGCCGCGGCACTCGCGCAGCGGGCGCACGACGAGGGCGTGCCGGTCGCCTTCCAGCTGCTGGTCTACCCCATGCTCGACGACCGCACGGTGCTGCGCGGCAGCACCGCCGGCCGCGGGAAGCTGGTCTGGACGCCGCGGTCCAACCGCTGGGCGTGGACCGCCTACCTCGGGCACGCGCCGCGGGCCGACGAGCTCCGCCCCTACGCCGCCCCGGCCCGCCGGCTGGACCTCGCCGGCCTGCCGCCGGCGTGGATCGGCGTCGGCGACCTGGACCTGTTCCACGACGAGGACGTCGCCTACGCCCGGCGCCTGCAGGCGGCCGGCGTGCCGGTGGAGCTGCACGTCGAGCCGGGGATGTACCACGCCGCCGAGGTGGAGCTGCAGACCACGGTCGCCCCCATGCGCGCCTTCCGGCAGGCCGCGTTCGACGCCCTCGGCGCCGCGGTCGGCGCCGCGTGACCCAGCAGGACACCGCACCGCGGTTCGTGGCGCCCGCAGGGACGGTCACCGCCCGGCGGTCCGACGGCGTCGTGCGGGCCACCGGCATCCGGTACGCCCGGGCGGAGCGGTTCCGCCCGCCGGTGCCCGAGCCGCCGGCGGCCGGTGTCGTCGACGCGACGTCGTGGTCGCCGGCCTGCCCGCAGCCGCCGGCGCCGGAGCTCGAGCTCATGGTCACCGACCCCATGGGCGAGCTCGTCGCCGACGAGGACTGCCTGCGGTTGTCGGTGACCGTGCCGGAGGACGCCTCCCCCGGCGACGCCCTGCCGGTCATGGTGTGGGTGCACGGCGGCTCCTACGTCAGCGGCGCCGGCGACGCCCCGGCCTACGACCCGGCCGCGCTCGTGCGCGAGCAGCGGGTGGTCGTCGTCAGCGTCACCTACCGGCTCGGGCTGCTCGGCTTCCTCGGCGACGGCGCCGGCCGGCCGGCCAACCTGGGCCTGCTCGACCTCGTGGCGGCGCTGCGCTGGGTGCAGGCGAACGCCGCGGCCTTCGGCGGCGACCCGGACGGGGTGACGCTGTTCGGCGAGTCCGCCGGCGGCGACGCGATCGCCCACCTGATGGCGGCCGACGGCGCCCGCGGGCTGTTCCGCCGCGCGGTCGTGTCCAGCGCCCCGCTGGGGCTGTCCCGCGGCCGGGCGCGGATGAGCGCCGCGATGGCCGCCGAGGCCCGCTCGCTGGACGCCGCCGCGCCGGTCGCGGAGGTCGTCGACGCGCAGGCGCGGGTGGCGGCGCGCGCCCGGCGGTACGGGCTGGTCGCCGCGATGCCGTTCGGCACCCAGTACGGCCTCCCTCCGCTGCCGGCCGAGGAGGCGGTCGAGGACGCGTGGGCGGAGGCGGCGCCGGAGGTCGACCTGCTGGTCGGCACCAACAGCCGCGAGGTGGCGCTGTTCGCCGCGCTGCTGCCGCCGGCCGCGCGGCTGGCCCGCGTGCCCGTCGTCGGCCGGCCGCTGGTGGAGGCGGTCGTGCGGGTGCTCACCCGCCGCATCTACGCCCGCGACGCCGCCCGGGCCGCCCGCCGGCACCGCGCGGCCGGCGGCCGGGCGGTGCACTACACGCTCTCGTACGGCACCGGTGCCCTCACCGGGGCGCACGCGATCGACCTGCCGCTGCTGTTCCCGCACCGGCGCACCTGGGAGGCCTCGCCGCTGCTGGCCGGCACCCCGTGGGACGACGTCGTCGCGGCCGGCCGGGAAGTCCGCCGCGCGTGGGCGCACTTCGCCCGCACCGGCGACGTGCCCGCCGACCCGCCGCCGTTCCTGTCCGTGGACCGGGGCTGAGCGCTCAGCGCGGCTCGGCGGGGCTCCCGGACGGGCCGGGCCCGAGGTCGCGCTGCAGCCAGGCGACGTCGTGCCAGGCGCCGTCCTTCCAGCCGACCCGCCGGTAGGTGCCCACGGGCTCGAAGCCCAGCGCCCGGTGCAGGCCGAGGCTGGCGTCGTTGGGCAGCGCGACGCCGGCCAGCGCGACCCGGTACCCGCGGGCGGCCAGCCGGTCGAGCAGCGCCGTGTACAGCAGCCGCCCCGCGCCGGTGCGCCGCCGGCCGGGCTCGAGGTAGACGCTCACCGTGCACGACCAGCGGTAGGCCTCGCGGGCCATGAACGGCCCGGCGTACGCGTAGCCGCGCACCGCGCCGTCCGCCTCGAGCACCAGCCACGCGTGCCGCTCCTGCGCGGCGGCGATCCGGCGGGCCATCTCCGCCGCGGTCGGCGGCTCGGTCTCGAACGACACCGCGGTGCCGGTGACGTAGGGGGCGTAGACGTCCCGGCAGGCCGCGGCGTCGTCCGGGCCGGCGTCGCGGACGGAGGTCACGCCCGCGACGCTACGGCCGCCGGCCCTCAGGCCGGGGTGAGGACCGGGTGCTCCCGCCACAGCACCGGCTCGCCGCGGCGGTCCTGCTTGGACTGGTACATCGCCTGGTCGGCGCGCTTGGTCAGCGCCGCGGCGTCGAGCCCAGGCTCCCCGCAGGCCACGCCGAGGCTGGCCCGCAGCGGCACGGTGCCGGCGGTGATCTCGGCCGGGACCGCCAGCGCCGCCTGGATCCGGGCGCCGAGCGAGGCGGCCGCCGCGGGTCCGTCGACGCCGCGGCTGACGACGAGGAACTCGTCGCCGCCGATCCGCCCGACGATGTCGTCGCGGCGCAGCACGCCGGACAGCCGCGCGGCCGTGGTCGCCAGCAGCTCGTCGCCGGCGTCGTGGCCGAGGGTGTCGTTGACCGGCTTGAAGTCGTCGAGGTCGACGAAGACCACCGCCGTCGCCGCCGCGTCCGGCCCGGCCAGCGCGGCCTCCAGGACGGCGATGGTGGAGGCGCGGTTGTGGCAGCCGGTCAGCGCGTCGAAGGTCGCCTTGGCGGTGAGCTCCTCGCGCATGCGGGCGCTGTCGGTGACGTCGGAGACGCACACCAGCGCGCCGGGTGCGCCCTCGCGGTCGCTGAGCGCGACCAGGCTCACCGCGCACACCCGGGCCTCGCCGGCCGGGGTGCGGATGCCGACCTCGACCGCCGCGTCCACGCCGTCGCCGAGGACCCGCGCGAGCGCCGCCTCCAGCGCCGCCCGGCCGGTCTCGTCCACCCGCGCCGCGACGTCGTCCCAGCCGGTCACCGCGGGCACGCCCAGCAGCACCGGCAGGCGGGAGTTGGTGTGCACGACCTCCCGCTCGGGGGTCAGCTGCGCGATGCCCTGCGGCAGCGCCTCGGTCAGCCGGCGCAGCAGCCGCTCCTGCTGCTGCAGGGCCTCGTGCGCGGCCATCTCGTCGGAGACGTCGCTCATCTGCGTCACGACGACGGCGTCGGCGGGGTCGTCGGCGGCGACGTACTGGTTCTCCAGCTCCAGCCACGCCCACGTGCCGTCGGCCCGGCGGTGCCGCAGCCGCACCCGCTGGGCCTCCTGGCGGGACAGCAGCTCCAGCCAGTTGGCGATCGCCCGCTCCTGGTCGTCGGGGTGGACGAACTCCGAGGAGCGCTGGCCGACCATCTGCGCCGGCGTCCAGCCGAGCATCCGGGTGGTGCGCTCGTCGATCTCGGTGATCACCGCCAGGGACGTCTTGCGGACCGTCGCCGTGCGCGGCCGCCGCGACACCTCGAGCCCCGCCAGCGGCGCGGGCCCGCGGTCGCCGGCGGCCGCGTCGAGCACGTCGAGGGCACCGAGCAGGACGCCGTGCTGCTCGCGCAGGTCGACGAAGGTGAGCGACAGCGGCACCGCCGGCTCGCCCCGGCCGTGGACCGTGGCCAGGCCGACGCCGTTGGTGCGGGCCCGCTCGAAGGCGGTGACGACGAACATCGCGTCGGCGGGGACGATCGCGTCGAGGAACGTGGTGCGGTCGGCCGGCGGGGTCATCACCCGCTCCGGCGGGACGCCGAGCGAGGCCGGCATCGGGACGAGCACGCCGTCGGAGGCGATCGCGGCCAGCACGGCGTCGGGCAGCCGGAGCAGCGAGGACAGGACGTCCGCGCGCTCGGCCGGCGTCCTCGGGGTGGCGGTCACGTCCTCCCATCGGTGCGGCCGGGGCGGTCCTTGAGCGGCCGGTGTGGCCCGACTCACCCTCCGGGGTCGGCCCTCGGCGTGTCGCCGGGCCGGATGGCAGCATGGTCGTGAACGGGGCCCGCCGGTCGAGATGCCGGACGGCGGTGCACGCCGACTCCGGGCCCGCCCGGCTGGAGGTGCCGCGGTGCAGTCTGCGGCCAGTCCCACGACCACGACGAGGACCACGACCACGACTCCCCTGCACGCCCGCCTCGACCTCGCGGGCTGGCTGCTCGGCGCCGTCCGCGGCTGGCACGCCCGCGACGACGCCGGCCCGGCGGCGCGCGCGGTCGCCGAGGACCTGGCCGCCGTCCTCCCCGAGGGGTGCAGCGTCGCGGTCACCCTGCTCGGGCCCGGGCGCTCCCCCGCGGCCCCGGTCGGCAGCGCCGGCCCGGCCGCCGGGCTCGACGCCGCCCAGCTCCGCCTGTCCGAGGGCCCGCTGTGCGCCGCGCTCGCCGGGACGCCGGCGGGCAGCGCCGACCTCGGCCGGGACCTGCGCTGGCCCGCGCTCGCCGAACGGGCCGCCGCCGCCGGCGTGCAGCGCGCCACCTGCCTGCCGCTGGACACCGGCAGCGAGGTCGTCGGGGCGCTCTCGGTGTACGTGGCCGGCCCCGGGCCGGGGCCCGACCGCGCGACGCTCGCCTCGGTGGCCGGGCACGCCGCGCTGGCGCTGCGCACCGTGCGGCGGACCGCGCACCTGACCGTCGCGCTGGACAGCCGGGACGTCATCGGGCAGGCCAAGGGCGTGCTCATGGAGCGCTACCGGATCACCCCCGACGCCGCCTTCGGCCTCCTCGTCCGCGCCTCGCAGGACACCGGCCGCAAGGTGCGCGACGTCGCCCGGCTGGTCACCGAGACCGGGGAGGCCCCGGTCGGCGCGCCCGCGGACGGCCCGCGGTGACCGGCGGCGCGCACGACTTCGTCGTCCTCGACAGCGAGGAGGCGCACGCGCAGGTCGTCGGCGACTTCGTCGCGGACGGGGTGCGCCGCGGCGAGTGCGTCCTGGTCACCGCCCTCGGCGAGCGCGAGGAGCGGCTGTGGGCCCGGCTGCGCCGCGCGGGCGTCGTCGGCGAGACCTGGGAGCCGGCCGCCACGACGGCGGTCCGGCTGGTGCCGCCGGACCCGGCCGAGCTGCCCGCGGCGGTCACCGGGGCGCTGTCCGAGGGGTGGCCCGCCGTCCGGTTCACCGGCGCGATCACCACCCCCGGCGTCAACGCGTTCGAGGCCGTCGTCGCCGAGCTGACCGCCCGGCACCCGCTCACCGTGCTGTGCCCCTACTTCCGCGACCTGCTCGAGCCCGGCCAGCACGCGGACCTCACCGCGCTGCACCGCGCGCAGGTCGACGCCACCGCCGAGTACGACGACGGCGTCTTCCGGCTGACCCGGCGCGGCGACCGGCTCTACCTCGCGGGCGAGCTGGACTCGGCCAACGCGGACGCGCTGCGCGCGGTGCTGCAGGCGACGCTGGCCGGGGGCGGCGCGTGGGACCTCAGCGACCTGCGCTTCCTCGACGTCGGCGCGGCCGACTCCCTGGTCGCGGCGGCCGCCGGCCCGCCCGGGCTGACCGTCGTCGGCGCCTCGCGGCTGACCGCCCGGCTGGTCCGCCTGCTGGCCGACCGCTACCCCGACCGCGCGGTGGAGCTGGTCGACGCGACCTCCGAGGGCGCCGGCCGGTGACGGAGCCGGACGCCGCACCGGTGCACCGGTGCGCGTTCCACGCGGGACGGGCGGAGGCCGGCGCGATCGCCGCGGACCTGTGCCGCCGCGCGCTGGCGGCCGGGCGGCCCGTGGTCGCCCACGTCGACGACGAGCTCCGGCGGGAGGTGGTGGCGCGGCTGCCCGCCGCCGCCGGGGTCGCGTTCGCGCCGCACCGCGGCCTCGCCGAGCGGTCGCTGGGGTCCCTGCTCGGCGAGTGGACCGGGCGGCGGCCGCCCGGCGGGGACGGCCCGGTCACCGTGCTGTGCCAGCAGGCGTTCCCCCTCGTCCCCGACGCCGGGCTGTGGCACCGGGCCGAGCACGCCACCACCGCGGCGGTCGCCGGCCACGGGCTCGCGGTCACCTGCCTGGTCGACACCGCCGAAGGCGGCCCGCCCGAGCGGCTCGCGGTCGCCCGCGCCACGCACCCGGTGCTGTGGTGGGACGGCGGGGACGTCGCCAACCCCGACCTGCGGCCGCCGGCCGGCCCGCCGGGCGGCGGCGGCGTCCTCGTCGCCGACCGGCTGGTCGACCCGTCCGCGGGCACGGACAACCGCCGCTGGTGGGATGCCTGCCTGGCCGCCGCCGGGCTGGCCCGCACGCGGCGGGAGGAGCTGGTGCTCGTGCTGCACGAGGCGGTCGGCACCGCGGCCGTCCTCGACGGCGACCCGGCCGGTGCGCGGGGCGGCGTCCGGGTCAGGGTGGTCCGGCACGGCGGCACGCTGACCGCCGAGGTCGCCGTCCGCTCCGGCTGCCCGCCGCTGGAGGCGCACGCGGTGCCCGCGGACCGCCGGCTGCTCATGCTGTGGCTCGCCGGGAAGGTCTCCCCCGCGGTGTCGCTGGGCGTGCGGCCCGACGGGACCGGCAGCCGCATCGTGGTCCGGGCGCTGGACCCCGACACCGCCTGACCGCTCCCCGGCGTGTCGCGCACCTCACCGCGGCGACCCTCGTTGGTCACCGGGGGTGGTGGACCGATGACCGACAGCGGGGTGGACGGGGGCGCGGTGGACGCGTGCGTGGTGGACCCGCGCCGGCCGGGGCAGGCGCGGGCCTGGGTGCGCGCGGCGGCCGCGGCGCGCGGCTGGCCGCCGGACGTCGTCGAGGAGGTGCTGCTGCTCCTGTCGGAGGTGCTGGTCGCCGACGCGGCGGCGCCCGGCCCGCGGCCGGTGCGCCTGCTCGACGACGGGCCGGGCCTGGAGGTGCGCGTGGCCGGCCGGCTGCCCGGGGACGCCGGCCGGCTCGCCCTCGCCGCGTCCGCGGCCACCGCGGTGCGGGTCGAGGCCGGCGACGGCGGCTGGGTGCGCCTGACGGCGGGACCGGGCGGCCCGGCCCCGGCCTGAGCCGGGGCCGGACGCGGCGTCAGGTCGGGAGCAGCCGCCCGAGGACGCCCTTGACCGTGGGGCCCACCCGGTAGGACTGCACCAGCCAGGCGTTGCAGGTGATCACCGCGCCGGCCAGGGCCGGGACGGCGGCCTGGGTGAACCGCTGCCGGGCCTGCCACTTCCGGATCTCCGGCGGGGTGCCCTCGGAGGGCAGGGTCGCGTCCTTCACCTCCAGCCCGCCGCCGGCGGCCGCCTGCTCGGCCAGCCGGCCGATCTGCCTGCCGGTGTAGGCGGCGTAGGCGGTGGCGCCGGCGCCCGCGACGGTGAGCGCGGCCTTGAGCGTCCCCACCGTCCCGTACCCCTCCTGCAGGGCCAGCCGCTGGGTGTTCGACCGGGTCAGCTGCAGCCCGGTCACGAGGGTGGCCGCGATCCCGCCCCACTGCGCCGGCGCGAACCGGCCCCACGCGGAGCTCGCCACGCGGACCTTGTCGAGGCCCGCGGTCAGGTCGCTGCCGGACTTGTTGACGCCGGCGATGCCCATCACCGAGCCGCCGAACCACAGGGCGGTGCCGAGGTCGTGCACCGCCTGGGTCAGGAAGCGGTCGTCCGGGCTGGTGGTCGTCCTCACGAGTGCTCCCGTCCGGGTGCCGCGCACCCGCTGGACCGTCCGCCCGGGTCCCCGCTGCTGAGGGGGCGGACGTCCGGGGCGGCTACCCGCGCCACGCCGGGGTCACTCCGACGCGCTGGCCGTGTCCCCCTGCGCCTGCTCGCTGCTGGGCGGGCCGATCCACACCGTCTTGGCGTTGGTGAACTCGTACATGCCGAGCTCGGTGAGCTCGCGGCCGTAGCCGCTCTGCTTGACGCCGCCGAACGGCAGCTCGGGGTAGCTGGTGACCATCCCGTTGACGAACGCCATGCCGCTCTCGACGTCGCGGATGAAGGTGGCCCGCTCCTGCTCGTCCTCGCTCCACAGGTTGGCGCCGAGGCCGTAGGGGTGGCTGTTGGCGATCTCGATGGCCTCCTCGAGGCCGTCGACGGTCCACAGCGCGGCGACCGGGCCGAAGACCTCCTCGGCGTAGAGGTCCATCTCCGGCGTGATGCCGGTGAGCAGCGTCGGCTCGTAGAACCAGCCGGGGCGGTCGGGCCGCTTCCCGCCGACGACGACGGTCGCGCCCTTGTCGACGGCGTCCTGCACGTACCGCTCGACGTCCTCGCGGCCGGACTCGGTGGCCAGCGGGCCGACCTGGGTGCCGTCCTCCATCGGGTCGCCGACGGCGAGGGCGGCCATCTTCTCGCCGAACAGCCGGGTGAACTCCTCGGCGACGTCGGCGTGCACGAAGAACCGCTTGGCCGCGATGCAGCTCTGCCCGTTGTTCTGGCAGCGCGCGGTGACCGCGACCTCGGCGGCGCGGTCGAGGTCGGCCGAGGGCATGACGATGAACGGGTCGCTGCCGCCGAGCTCGAGCACCGTCTTCTTCAGGGCGTCCCCGGCGATCGAGGCCACCGACTGCCCGGCGGGGGCGCTGCCGGTGAGCGTGGCGGCGGCGACGCGGTCGTCGCGCAGGACCCGCTCGATGGTGGAGGAGCCGATCAGCAGGGTCTGGAAGACGTCGGCGGGGAAGCCGGCCTTGCGGAACAGCTCCTCCATGTACAGCGCGGTCTGCGGCACGTTGCTGGCGTGCTTGAGCAGCCCGACGTTGCCGGCCATGAGCGCCGGGGCGGCGAAGCGCATCGCCTGCCAGAGCGGGAAGTTCCACGGCATGATCGCCAGCACGACGCCGATCGGCTGGTGCACCAGGTAGGCCTGCTCGGCCCCGACGGCGCCGGCGTCGGCGGGCTTCGGCTCGAGCATCGCCGGGCCGTTCTCGGCGTAGTACCGCAGCGCCTTGGCGCACTTGGCGACCTCGGCCTTCGCCGCGGCCAGCGTCTTGCCCATCTCGGTGACCATGAGCTCGGCGACCTGGGCGGCGTCGCCGTCGAGGACGTCGGCGGCCGCGCGCAGCCAGCCCGCCCGCTCCTCGGGACTCGTCAGCCGGTAGCTGCGGAAGGCGGCCGCGGCGCGGCCGATCCTCTCGTCGAGGGCCTCGTCCGACAGCGGCTCGTAGGTCTTGAGCGTCTCGCCGGTGGCCGGGTTGATGGTGGCGATGGCCATGTCGGTCCCTCCCTCGTCGGCGCGCGGGGCTGCACGCCGTCCCGGGCAGAGCCCCTACCCGTCCCCGGCCTGCTCACGCTCACCCGACCGGGAGCCCGGCCAGCCCGGCGACCAGGCCGAGCACGGCGCACACGCCGAGGGTGCGCAGCACCGACCAGCGGACGCGGAAGAGCAGCACCGCCGCCACGGCGGCGATCGCCAGCGGCACCCAGCGCAGCGTCGTGGGGTCGGGCAGCTCGAGGGCCAGCGGCCCGGCGTCGACCTCGGTGGTCCCGGAGAACAGTGTGTGGACGGCGAAGTAGACGCCCAGGTTCGCGACGACCCCCACGACCGCGGCGGTGATGCCGGTGAGCGCCGCCGACAGCGACCGGTTGCCGCGCAGCCGCTCCATGTAGGGCGCGCCGAGCAGCACGAACAGGAAGCTCGGCACGAAGGTCACCCAGGTGACCAGCAGCGAGGCGAGGACGGCCGCCACCCACGGGTCCAGGTCCCCGGACGCCCGGTACGCGCCGAGGAACGCGACGAACTGGACCACCATGATCAGCGGCCCGGGCGTGGTCTCGGCCAGCGCCAGCCCGCGCACCATCTCCCGCGGGGTCAGCCAGCCGTAGACCTCGACCGCCTGCTGGGCGACGTAGGCCAGGACCGCGTAGGCGCCGCCGAAGGTGACCACCGCGGCGCCGGAGAAGAACAGGCCCTGCTGGGTGAGGACGCTGCCGCCGCCGGTCAGGACGGCGACCGCCGCGACCGGCAGCCCCCAGACGAGCAGCCCGACCAGCAGCACCCGGACGGTGCGCCGCGCGCTGGGCGCCTCGTGGTGCAGGACGTCGTCGGGGACGACCGGCGGCGGGCCGGCGTCGGGCCCCTCGGCCGCCTTCCTCCGCGGCAGCGCCGACGGCCACCACCGGCCGAGGGCCCAGCCGGCGACCCCCGCGAGGGCGACGACGACCGGGAACGGCACGCCGAACAGCGCGAGCGCGAGGAACGCGACGACCGCCAGGACGACCAGGGCGCGGCTGTCGAGCGCCTTCTTCCCGACGCGGACGACCGCCTGGACGACGATCGCCAGCACCGCGGCTGCCAGGCCGGTGAAGACGGCGGTGACCGCGGTGGTGTCCCCGAAGGCGACGTAGACCGCCGAGAGCGCCAGCAGGGCCAGCACGCCGGGCAGCACGAACAGGCCGCCGGCGACCAGGCCGCCGCGGGTGCCGTGCAGCAGCCAGCCGACGTAGGTGGCCAGCTGCTGGGCCTCGGGGCCGGGCAGCAGGGTGCAGTAGTTCAGCGCGTGCAGGAACCGGCGCTGGCCGATCCACCGGCGCTCGTCGACCAGCTCGCGCTGCATGACCGCGATCTGGCCGGCCGGGCCGCCGAAGGTCTGCAGCGAGACGAGGAACCAGGCGCGCACCGCCTCGCGGAAGGACGGGTAGGCCGTGGCGGGCGCCACCGTCGGCCCGGCGGGGGTCGGGTCGGTCATCGGGGGCTCCGTCGGGTCAGGCCGGCTCACGGCCGAGCAGCAGGCGGCGGCGGGTGTACTCGTAGAGGCCGTCGAACAGCGGGCCGGAGACGGCGAGGGTGCGCTCGTCGTCTCCGGTCATCGACAGGCCGCGCAGCAGGACGTCGAGGCCGGGTGCCTCGGGGGCGTCGAAGCGGCCGTCATCCAGGTCGGCCTCGTGCACGATCTCGCCGATCCGCTCGAGCACGGGGTCGTCGAGCCCGTGGACGCGCAGGATCGTCTCGAAGGAGCAGTCGCCGCCGACGTGGCCCAGCGCGACACCGCGCATGTCGAACGGGGTGGCGTCGGGAGGGACGTCGGCGAGGTCGGCGACGAAGACGAACTGGGCGTCCGGGTCGACGAACCGGCGGATGAGCCACGCGCAGGCGGCGCGGTCGACGTGGATCCCGGCGCGGGTCGCCCACCTCACGGCCGGACCCCCCGCCCGGCCGTGACCGGCTCGCCGGCCGCGGTCGCCAGGGCGCGCAGCGCCGCGCCGGCGGCGTCCCGCTCGGGCGGGGGGAAGAAGTCCCGCCGTCCGACGGCCCGCCACTCCGCCCGCAGCCGCCGCAGCGCGCGGGCGCGCCCGGCCGGCGGTTCCGCGACCGCCGCGGTGCACTGCGCCGCCAGGTCGCGGTACTCCTCCGCCCGGGCGGCGGCCATGCCGGCCGCCAGCTCGCGCTCCTGCCCGGCGGTTGCCGGGTGCGCGGTCCAGATGCCGGCGCTGCCACCGGCGGCCAGGACGTCGTCGGCGAGCCACTCGAGCGCCTCCCGCGTGCGGGCGTCGGCCGGCAGCGCCACCACGCCGTCGGCCAGCTGCGCGACGCCGAGCCGGCGCAGCCGCCGCCACAGGGTCGTCCGCGGCCCCGAGGGCTCCCGCGGCAGGCGGTAGGACAGCAGGACCCACTCGCCGGTCGCCGTCACGACGCTGATGCAACCACGGTTGCACCGTCCACGTCCAGGGCCCATGACGACGCACGGGTCAGGCCGCCGGCGCGAGCAGCGGCGCCGGGATGGCGATCTCGGTACCGTCCGGTCGCCGGGTGCGCCATCGGCCGTCGGGTTGTCGTTCGACCCGGAAGCCGTGGTGGACCTTGGTGTGGTGCCGTTCGCACAACAGGGCGCTGTTGTCGAGCGAGGTCTCGCCGCCGTCGATCCAGTGGACCAGGTGGTGCACGTCGCACCACCACGTCGGCGCGCCGCAGCCGGCGAACACGCACCCGCCGTCGCGCAGTTCCGCCGCCTTGCGGATGTGCCGGCTCATCAACCGCTGCTCCCGGCCCAGGTCCAGCGGGGCGCCGTCGGGGCCGAACACCACCCGGGACACCGCCCCGTCGCAGGCCAGCCACCGCGCCCGGGCGGCGGAGATCGTCGCCCCGAAGCCCATCGCCCCGGCGTTCGGGCTCCCGTTGGGGTCGACCAGGTCGTCGACGTCGATCACCACGGCGATCTGCGGCCTGTGCCCGCGCAGCGTGGGCAGCGTCCCGGCGGCGAGGGCGTTGTCGGCGACCTGCACCAGCGCATCCCCGAGCCGCTGGGCGCGGGTGCGCTCGTCCCCGGCCGGGCGGTCGGCCTGCACGTGCGCCTCCAGGGCGGTCTGCAGCCGCTCCCCGCCGACCGCGTCCAGGTGGCCGCGGAAGGACAGCGACCCGTCGGCGTGCTTCGACAGGGTCAGTGACCGGCCCTCGGTCGGATCGGGCTCCGGCCCGTCGGGATCGAGGTCGGTGCAGTAGTGCTGCACCACCTGGACCAGGTCGGCGTGCGCGCACTCGACCGCCACACCGGTGAACACGGCGTCGATCACGGTCAGGTCCACCCCGGCCGCCGCGGCCGCGGCCAGTCGTTCGGGCGTCACCGCCTTCGCCGCGACCGCGACCTGCTCGGCCGACACCAGCCCCGCCCCGTGCGCCTCGACCAGCGCCGGCAGGTGCTCCAGCGCCCGCCCGTTGCGCACCAGCCGCGACGCCTCCGCCGTGGACAGCCGGCAGTGCCCGCGCAACCAGGAGGCCATCGACCTCAGGCCGTCCCGCTCGGGCGCCTGGGACAGCTCCGCGGACCGCACCGCGCGGGCCAGCCGGGCGTCGATCCGGTTCCGTTCGGCGACCAGCGCGGCGACGTCGTCGAGGACGTCACCGCCACCGGAATCACCCGAACACATGATCGAAGTCTAGTGGATCCGACAGCCTCGCGCAGTGCGAATCCCCAGGTCACAGGCCTGTCCACAGACCTCGCTGACCCCTTGCGCGGCGACCAGCGGGTACCTCCGCGATGACTCCCGCGGGGCACACCGGTCACCCCTGCATGACCCTCGTCATCGGCGACATCACCGTCTCCCTCGACGGCTTCGTCAGCGGCTCCGGCGACGGCGTCGAGGCCCTCCACGCCTGGGCGCTGCAGAGCGACCACCCCGTCGACCGCGGCGTCCTGGAGCGGCACGCGGCCGCGAGCGGTGCCGTCGTCATGGGCCGGCGCACCTTCGACGACGTCGACCGGGGGTGGAGCGACGGGATGGGCTACGGCGCCGCCGTCGACGCCCGGCCGCCGTTCTTCGTCGTCACCAGCAGCCCGCCGGAGCACCACCGGCTCGCGGCCACGCACGACTTCACCTTCGTGACCGCGGGCCCGCCGGCGGCCCTGGACCGGGCGCGGGAGGCCGCCGGCGACCGCGACGTCTTCGTCATGGGCGGCGGCGCGCTGGTCGGCTCCTGCCTGCGCGACGGCCTGCTCGACGAACTGCGCCTGCACCTCGCCCCTGAGGTCCTCGGCGCCGGCACCCCGTTGTTCACCGACGCCGGCCCGCACCGACTGGAGCAGGTCGCCGTCGAGGTCTCACCCGTGTGCACGCACCTGACCTACCGGGTGCGCCGCTGACTCAGGGGCGGCGGGAGCGGAAGTCGCCGCGGCCGGTGTCGCTGCGCCAGTCGTCGAAGGACTCGCCGGTGAGCTCCTCGAGCAGCGCGACGTCGGGCAGCAGCGGCGCCAGGACCTCGCGCCGCACCTCCACCGGCATCGGCGGCCGCGGCGCCCGCTGCGCGTGCAGCGCGGCCAGCAGCGGCCGGGACGCCTGCCGCCACACCCGCGGCGGGGCGTACGCGCCGAGCGCCGCGCCGGCGCGGGCGACCCGCGCCAGCGCCCGGTAGCGGGTGGTGTCGGCGACGAAGGGCTTCACGTTCTCCGGCGCCACCGTGTGCGCCACCCCCTCCTCGACGCCGAGGAAGGCGCTGACCCGGTCCAGCGTCTCGCGCGGGGAGTCGACCAGCTGCCGGTACCGCAGCAGGAGCACCTGCTCCCGGGGCAGGACGGAGTACAGGTCGCGCAGCTGCTCGCCGTAGCGGCCGAGCCCGCGGTAGTGCCAGAACGGCGCCCAGCCGGCGGCGACCCGGGACTCCTCGCGCTCGACGGCGGTGGCGAAGTCGGCCTCGGGCTCCAGCCCGTCGGCGCGCAGGTGCACCCAGTTCGACCAGGCGCGGTCCACCGGGTCCCGCACGATCGCGACGACGCGGACCCCGGGGACGTCGGCGGCCAGCCGGCGGTGCGCGGCGCGGTCGTACAGGTAGAACGGCGTGCTCTCGCCGCGGACCGTCCCGGGCGGGGCGCCGTCGAACAGGCGCAGGTAGTCCGCGCGGCGCCAGACCCACTCACGGGCGCTGTGCGCGTCGCCCGGACCGCGCTGGCCGCTGCGCGCGGGCGGGCCGCCGTCGGTCAGGTAGTACTTCGGCTCCTTGACCGGGGACAGGTAGAGCCCCGGGTGGGTGGCCAGCGCGGCGTGCAGCGCCGTCGTCCCGGCCTTGGGCGCCCCGGCCAGCACGAACTGGGGCAGCCGGTCGGCGTCGGTGCTCATCGGTCCCCTCCCTGCCCGCGGCGGCCCGCGGTGTACACACGGGGAGGCCCGCCCCCTCCCCCGAACGGAGCCGCCGCGTGACCGCGTCCGCGCCCCGCCCGCCGGCGCCCGACCGCTTCTGGTCCGACGCCGAGGTCGTCGTCGAGCCCGAGGACCCGCGCCCGGGCTCGTGGGCCGGCGGCCCGTCGGCCCAGCTCGTCGACGGCACGTGGTGGCTGGCCTACCGGCTGCGCCGCCCGGTCGGTGAGGGCCGCGGCTTCGGCAACGTGGTGGCCCGCTCCGACGACGGCGTGCGCTTCCAGCCGGTGGTCGCGATCGGCAAGGAGCGCTTCGGCGCCGAGTCGCTGGAGCGCCCGGCGCTGGTGCACACCCCCGACGGCCGCTGGCGGCTCTACGTCAGCTGCGCGACGCCGGGCTCGAAGCACTGGCGGGTCGACCTGCTCGAGGCGGACACCGTCGAGGGGCTGGCCACCGCGCAGCCGCGCACGGTGCTGCCCGGCGACGCCGCCACGGCGCCCAAGGACCCGGTGGTCCGCTGGGACGGCGACCGGTGGCACCTGTGGGCCTCGGTGCACCCGCTCGACGACCCCGGCGCCACCGACCGCATGACCACCGAGCACGCCACCAGCCCCGACGGCGTCACCTGGACCTGGCGCGGCACCGCCCTCGCCGGCACCGAGGGGAGCTGGGACGCCCGGGGCGTGCGGTTCACCGCGGTGGTGCTCGACGGCTCGCGCACCTGGGCGCTCTACGACGGCCGGGCCACCGCGGAGGAGAACTGGGAGGAGCGGACGGGCCTGGCCGAGCACGACGGCGAGCTGGGCTTCCGCGCCGCCGCGGGCGGGCCGTACCTGCAGAGCCCGCACGCGCCGCACGGGCTGCGCTACGCCGACGTCGTCGCGCTGCCCGGCGGCGGGGCGCGCTGGTTCTACGAGGCCACCCGCGCCGACGGCGCCCACGAGCTGCGCACCGTCGTCCTCCCCGCCTGACCGGCCCGTCCGCGTGCTCGACACGCGGTAATCCCTACCAGACCGATGGACTTGACAGGGTTTGCCGGGCGGGGTCGGATGGTCGACGTGGCACCCGCCCTGACGCTCACCCGCCGGTCCGCCGTGGACCTGCTGCGGGTGGCCAGCGCGCTGTGTCCGGCCGCCTGAGCGCCCGACCGCCCCTCGCCACCCTCCGCGCCGCCCCGACCGGATCCCGGCGTGCCCTGCTCAGGAGAACCCGTGACCCCCCTGCTGCCCCCTGCCGACCTCGCCGCGCGCACCGCCCCCGCGCGCACCACCTCCGCCGCCGCCCTGGCCGCCGCGCTGCTCGCCGTCGCCGACGAGTGGCTGCCCCGCGTCGAGTACCGCGAGGGCAGCCGCTGGACCGGCCTGCTCCCGACCGAGGACGCCGCCGGCCTGGTCGACCCCTCCCTGCGCGCCGACCTCGCCGACGCCCAGGTGTGGCTGCTGACCTGGCTGCCCGGCCAGGGCACCCCGCTGCACGACCACGGGGGCTCGGCAGGCGCGTTCGCCGTCGTCGGCGGGGTGCTCACCGAGGACGTCGTCGGCGGGCGCCCCGGCGCCGTGCGCGAGGCGGCCACCGAGCTGTGGGCCGGCCGGGTGCGGCCGTTCGGCCCCCACCACGTGCACCGGGTGACCAACCGCGGGACAGTGCCCGCCGTGAGCGTGCACGCGTACACCCCGCGCCTGTCCCTGATGACCAGCTACCGCCTCGAGCACGGCACCCTGCTGCGCACCGGCACAGAGCAGGCAGGCGTCGACTGGTGACCGGCCGTCCGCCCGGCGCGAAGAGCGTCGACCAGCTGTTGGAGGAGGCGCGCTCGCGGATCACGCGGGCGACGCCGGAGGAGGCCGCGCGGCGGGTCGCCGACGGCGCGGTGCTCGTCGACATCCGCCCGCAGTCGCAGCGCGAGGCCGACGGCGAGGTGCCCGGCGCGCTCGTCGTCGAGCGCAACCACCTGGAGTGGCGGTTCGACCCGGAGAGCGACGCGCGGGTGCCGCAGGCCACCGGCTACGACGTCGACGTGGTCGTGCTGTGCCAGGAGGGCTACACCTCCAGCCTGGCCGCGGACGCGCTGCGCTCGCTCGGCCTGGCGCGGGCCAGCGACGTGATCGGCGGGCACCGCGCGTGGGTGGCCGCCGGGCTGCCCACCACCGGCGCGAGCGCCTCCTAGACCGGTGCGGGGACGGCGGCGCGCGACGGAGGCCGCCGCCGTCCCCGGACCACCGCCGTCAGGCCCTGGTCACAGGACGGCGATGCCGGGCTCACCGTCCGCCACGCCGGTGAGCACGCGGAAGGTCCGCTCCGCCATGAGGTCCGCGCCGAGGTCCCGCTCCGCCCGCGCCCGGGCCCGCGCGCCGAGGGCGGCCCGCCGCGCCGGGTCGGTGAGCAGGCCGCGCAGCGCCGCGGCGAGCGCGCCGGCGTCGTCGACCGGCACGACGACGACGTCCTCCCGCAGCGCGCGCCGCACCCGGCCGACGTCGGTGCTCACGCACGGCAGCCCCTCGGCCATCGCCTCCAGCAGCACCAGCGGTCCCGCCTCCACCCGGGAGGACACCACGAACAGGTCCAGGCCGCCGAGGAAGGCGCGGTGGTCGTCCACCCAGCCCGGGAAAGCGACGGGCAGGCCGTCGGCCGCGGCGCGCAGGGCGTCGCCGTCGCGGCCGGCGCCGCCGACCACCGCCTCGAACGGCACGTCGAGCCGGCGCAGCGCGGCGAGCAGGACGTCGAAGCCCTTCTGCGCGGTCAGCCGGCCGAACGCGCCGATCCGCGGCACCGCGTTGCCGGCCGGCCCGGCGGGGTCGGGCGGCACGTCGACGCCGTTGGGCACGACGAGCGCCCGCGCCGGGTCGACGCCGAGGTCGGCCACCACCTGCAGGCGGCCCTCCTCCGAGGGGCTGACCACCGCGCCCATCCCCCGGTAGAGCGCGGACAGCACGCCGTGCTCCTCCCCGCCGCGGGTGTCGCCGACCAGGTGCAGCACGCCGACGGTGGGCGCCACCTGCTGCGCGGCGGCCACCGCGGCGGCGTTGGAGGCGGGGTCGACGAGGTTGACCACCACGACGTCGGGGCGCTGCGCGGCCAGCGCCGCCCGGGTGCGCGGCGCCGCGGCGGTGTGCCGGGTCAGCGGGACGACGGTGCGCTCGACGTCGAGGTGCGCGAAGCCGTCCGCCACCGGCTCGGCGCACACCAGCGACGCCGTCCAGCCGTTGTCGGCCGCGCGGCGCAGGTGGTGCGTCAGCCACACCTCCGCCCCGCCCCAGCCACTCGAGTCCGCGACGAACGAGACCCTCACGAGGCGGCCAGTTCGAGCGCGGCACCGGCCACCGCGGACGGCGAGACGGTCGACGCGCAGCGGAACTCGATCGGGCAGGCCAGGTGCGGGCACGGCGCGCACGCCACCGCCGGGGTCAGCGCGCGGTGCCGCGGGCCGGGGTGCGCCCACCGGACCGGGTCGCCGGGCAGGAAGACGGTGACGCTGCGGGCGCCGACGGCCGCGGCCAGGTGCGCGGAGCCGGTGTCGTTGCCGACCAGCACCGCGCTGTCGCGCAGCAGCGCGGCCAGCCCGCCGAGGCCGGTGGCGCCGGTGAGGTCGACCGCGGGGGCGCGCATCGCCGCGACCACCCGGGCGGAGATCTCCCGCTCGCCGGCCACCCCGGTGACGACGACGTCGAGCCCCTCGGTGGCCAGCGCGTCGCCGACGGCGGCGTACCGCTCGACCGGCCAGCGCCGGGTGGGCGCCGACGCCCCGGGGTGCAGGACGGCGTAGCGGCCGGGCTCCAGCCCCGCGGCGGCGAGCGTGGCGGCGTGCTCGGCCTCGTCGTCGGCGGTGAGCGGGAAGCCCATGCGGGCGTCGCCGCCGGGCGGCAGGCCCAGGTGCTCGAGCAGCGCCACGTGCCGCGCGGCCTCGTGCAGGTGCAGCGGGTAGCGCAGGTGCAGCGCCTCGGTGCCCGGCGGCGGCTCCCAACCGGTGGGCGCGAAGCCGCCGGTGAGCCGGGCGCCCAGGGCGGCGGTCACCCGGTTGGCGGCCGGCCGGTCGCCGTAGGCCTGCAGCGCCAGGTCGAACCCGCGGTCCCGCGCCGCGGCGGTGAACGCCGCCCACCCGGCGCGGTCGACCGGGCCGTCGGGTACGCCGTCCGCGCCGGGGAACGGCAGCAGCGCCACGGGGACGCCGAGGCGCTCGACCACCGGCGCCATGCGGCCGAAGGTCACCAGCGTGACCTCGACGTCGGGCCGGGCGGCGCGCAGCCGGCGCAGCGCGGGCACGGTGCACAGCAGGTCGCCCAGGCCCACCCGCAGCCGGACCAGGGCCAGGCGTCGGACGGCGGGGTCGGCGAGGGGCGCGGTCACCAGCGCCCACTGCCCCGCCGCACCGGCTGCGTAACACAACTCCATGACGCCCAACCGACGCGTGTCGCCGCTTCGTGGTGCACTACACGCTCGCCTGCCCCCCTGGTTCCCGCCGACGCCGGAGGTCCCCTGCGTGTCCCGCCCCGCTGCCGCCCTGCACGTGCTGCGCCTGTGCAGCGTGTTCGAACCGCCGGCGGCCCGGCCGGCCACGGCGCCGGGGGCGCTGCCCGGGGAGCTGGACGCCCGCGCGGCGCGGTTCGACCCGATCGGCGGCATGCAGAACCACACGGCCACGCTCACCCGCTGTCTCGACGCCGCCGGCGTCGCGCAGACCGTGGTGACCGCCCGGCTGGCCGGCCCGCGCGGGACGACGTCGCTGGGCCGCGGCGCCCGGGTGTCCCGCACCGGGCTGCCGGTGCCGCGGCTGCGGCAGCTGTGGGCGCTGTGCGGGCTGCCGGCGGCGCTGCGCGCCGGCCGCCGGGTGCCGGTCGACGTCGTGCACGCCCACCAGGGCGAGGACCTCGCCACGCTGCCGCTGGCCCGGCTGGCCGCGCGGGTGCACCGCGCCCCGCTGGTGGTCACCGTGCACTGCAGCGTCGGGCACACGCTGACCGGCCGGAGCCCGAAGGTGCGGCTGCTGCGGGCCCTCGGCGGCTGGGTCGAGCGCAGCACGTTCCGCCGCGCCGACGCCGTCGTCGTCCTCACCGGGCGGACCGCGGCGGCCCTGCGCGCGGACGGCGTGCCGGCCGACCGGCTGTCCACCATCCCCTCCGGCTTCGACCCGGCGCTGTTCTCCGGCGGCACCCCCGACGTGTTCCCCGGGGTGGCGCGGCCGCGGATCGGCTACGTCGGCCGGCTCGCGCCGCAGAAGGACCCGGCCACGCTGGTGCGCGCGTTCGGGCGGATGCGGGAGGAGGCGTCGCTGGTCGTCGTCGGCGACGGGCCCGACCGGGCGCTGGTGCACCGGCTGGCCGCCGAGAGCCCCGCGGCCGGCCGGATCACGCTGGCCGGCTTCGTCGAGCACGCCCGCGTGCCCGCGGTGCTGGCCTCCCTCGACGTCCTCGTGCTGCCCTCGGCCTACGAGGAGATGGGCTCGGTGCTCACCGAGGCGATGGCCGCGGGCCTGCCCGTCGTCGCCAGCGACGTCGGCGGGATCCCCGAGGTGGTGCAGGACGGGCGCACCGGGCTGCTCGTGCCGCCCGGCGACGTCGGCGCGCTGGCCGCCGCACTGGACCGGGTGGCCGGCGACGACCTGCTGCGCGCCCGGCTGGCCGCCGGCGCCCGCGCCCGCTCGGCCGCGTACGGGTGGCCGGCGCTGTCGGCGCGGGTGGCCGCCGTCTACGACCGGGTGCTGGGCGTCGACTCCGGCCTCGAGCCCGCCGCGTGACCCCGCGGGTCGCCGTCCTGGTCCCGGTGCACGACCAGGCGGCGTTCCTGCCCCGGGCGCTGGAGTCGCTGCTCGCCCAGGAGGAGACGGCGTGGGAGGCGGTGGTCGTCGACGACGGGTCCCGCGAGCCGGTCGCCGTCCCCGCCGACCCCCGGCTGCGGCTGGTGCGCACCGACGACAACCGCGGCCTGGGCGCGGCGCTCAACCGGGCGCTGGACGAGACCACCGCCCCGGTCGTCGCCTACCTGCCCGCCGACGACGTCTGGTTCCCCGCGCACCTCGCCACGCTGCTCGACGCCCTGGCCGACGACGGCGTGGCGCTGGCCCGCGCCGACCTCGACGAGCCGGCCGATCCCCCCTACGCGCAGCTGGTGCAGGTGGCCCACCGGCGCACCGGCGACCGCTGGACCGAGCGCGGGGAGCTGGAGACCGACGACCTCGACCGGCTGATGTGGTCGCGGGTGACCGCATACGGGACGACGACCGGCACCGGCCGGGTCACCTGCGCGTGGACGCGGCACCCGGGCCAGCGGTCGCGGGCGATCCGCGAGTCGTCCGACGGCGGCCTCAACGTGTTCCGCAGCCGCTACCGGGTGGCCGGGCCGCTGCGCTTCGCCTCCACCGACGGCGGGGAGACCGACGAGGTCGTCCGGTACGCGCGGTTCCGGGAGCGGGCACACCCGCCGTCGCCGGACGGGCTGCGCGTCCTGGTGGTCGGCGAGCTCGCGTTCAACCCCGAGCGGGTGCTCGCGCTGGCCGAGCGCGGGCACTCCCTCACCGGCCTGTGGACCACCGACGGCCTCGGCGACTCCACCGTCGGGCCGCTGCCGTTCGGGCACGTCCCCGACCTCGACCGCGACCGCTGGCGGGACGGGGTCCGCGCGCTCGCCCCCGACGTCGTGTGGGCGCAGCTCAACTGGCGGGCGGTGCCGTTCGCGCACGCCGTGCGGCAGGCGTTCCCGGACCTGCCGTTCGTGTGGCACTTCAAGGAGGCGCCGCAGCGCAGCGTCGTGCGCGGCGAGTGGCCGCTGCTCGCCGACCTCGTCTGCGGCGCCGACGCCTGCCTGTTCGCCACCGAGGAGGAGCGCGACTGGTTCGCCCTCGCGCTGTCCGGCCGGGTCGACCCCGCGCGGCTCGGCGTCCTCGACGGCGATCTGCCCAAGCGCGACTGGCTCGACGCGCCGTTCTCCCCCCGGCTCTCCGACGCCGACGGGCAGCCGCACGCCGTCCTCGCCGGCCGGCCCTCGGGACTGGACCTGGACTGGGTGCTGGCGCTGGCCGACCGCGGCGTGCACACCCACCTGTACGGGCAGGTCCGCGCGCCGGGGGCGAAGGGCTCGTGGACCGGCTGGCTGGACGAGGCGCTGGCCCGCGCGCCGGGGTTCGTGCACGTGCACCCCGCCGTCGGGCCGGAGGACTGGGTGCGCGAGCTGTCCCGCCACGACGCCGGCTGGCTGCACCGCTTCGACTCGGCCAACGGCGGCGACCTGCGGCGGGCCGGCTGGGACGACCTCAACTCCCCCGCCCGGCTGCCGGTGTACCTGGCCGCGGGGCTGCCGCTGCTGCAGCGGGCCAACCCCGGCTCGCTGGTCTCGGTGGAGCGGGTGCTGCGCGCCGACGGGACGGGGCTGTTCTACCGCTCCGCCGACGACGTCGCCGCGGCCCTGCACGCCGAGCTCGGGACGCGCGCGGGGCACGCCGCCGCCGTGGCCGCGCGGGAGCGGCACGTCTTCGACGCGCACGCCGACCGCCTGGTGGACCTGTTCCGCTCCATCGCCCGGTAGAACCGTCGGACCCCGCTCCTACCGTCGGCGCCGTGACGGGTGAGCTGCGCTGGGCGGTCACCGACGGGCCGGACGGCACCGCGGCCGTCGAGCTGCCGCGCGACGACGACGACGCGTGGCGCCTGGAGCAGCAGGCCCGCGGCGGCTTCTGGTGCGCGCGCGAGGCCGGCGGCTGCGGCGGCCGGCTCGAGGTCGCGCACGGGCCGCGACCCGCGTTCCGGCACGTGGGGTCCGCCGCCTGCGGGTTCGCCCGGCGCGGCACCGCGGCCGGCCCCGCCTACGACGCGCTGCGCTACCGCCGCCCCCTGACCGCGTGGCTCACCGGCCAGGCGCACGAGGCCCGGGTGGTGCGGGCGCCCGACCCGGGCGGCCACCCCGGCCTGCACGTCGTCGTGCCCGGCGCGGGCGTCCTCGAGGTCCAGCTCGCCCCGCTGGCCGACGACGCCTGGCGGGAGCGGGACGACGTGCTGCGGCGCGCGGACGGGCGGGTCACCTGGCTGCACGGTCCCGACGCCGAGGTGTCCGCGGCCGCCGAGGCGCGGGTGCGCGGCGCCGCGCTCGTGGTGCGCCGGCACGACCGCGGCCTGATGGTCGGCGTCCGGGACGCCGGCGCGGCGGTCCGCTGGGTGCGGCTGACCGCCTGCCGGCTGACCGCCGACGGGCTCGACGTGCCCGGCCTCGCCGAGGCCCGCGCCCGGCACGCGCGGCGCACCGCCGAGCGGGAGGCGGCCGCCCGGCGGGCGGGCCGGGCCGCGCGCGGCGCGGAGCGGCCCGGCTTCGAGCAGCTGACCTTCCCCGTCGCGGAGCGGGAGGCGCCCGGCCCGGAGCTGGCGGTCTAGGACGCCTCGGCGCGCGGCGGCTCCTCCGGCTCCCGGTCGGGCCGGACCCGGCCCGGCAGGCGCAGCACCGGCAGGTGCAGGTGCGGCAGGTGCCGCGGCAGCGGGACGTGCGGGTGCGGCAGCCGGTCCACCAGGGCGGCCGGCAGGCGCACGTGCGGCAGGTGGAGGGAGCCGCGGCGCGGTTCCTCGGGCGGCTGCGGCCGCGCCCGGCCGAGGGCCGCCGTCCAGGCGCTGCGCGCCCGCGCCGCCTGCGCCCGCGCCGCGGCCTGGGCCGCGCGGTGGTCCCGCTCCCAGCGGGCGGTGTTGCTGCGTGCCATCGCGGTGACCAGCGCGGTCAGCACGACGAACCCGACGACGCTGACGACAGCCCAGCCCATGGCGGCCCTCCCCTGGACCGCGCCGCACAGCCCGGGAGCCCGGCGTCCGCGGCGGTGACCGCAGGATCCCGCCGCCCCGGTTCCGCGACAAGTCGGTCCGCGCGCCCCGCCGCGCGACGCGCCGACACGACCCTCCCGGCTCGCGGCCGGAGCACCCGGGTCCGGGGTGGGTCGTGCTCTGCCCCGCCCGGCGGGGCAGAGCACGACTCCGCGCGGGACTCCCTGCTGGCACCCTCGCCGCGTGGCCTCGGCGGCGGGATGGGCAGCGACGACGGCCGGCGCCCTGCTCGTCCTGCTCGTGCTGCGGGACATCGTGCACACGCTGTGGCACCCCAGCGGCCGCCGCGGGCTGAGCCGGCGGCTCATGCAGGCGGTCTGGCGGGCCGGCCGGGGAGCGCGGCACCGGTCCGCGGCCGGCTTCCTCGGCGGGCCGATGGCGATGGTCGTCGTCGTGCTGGTCTGGATCGCGCTGCTGGTGACCGGCTGGACCCTCGTCTACTGGCCGCACCTGCCGCACGGCTTCGTCTACGGCAGCGGGCTGGAGTCCGGCCGCAGCGGCGTGCTCGACGCCGTCTACCTGTCCCTGGTCACGCTGGCGACGCTGGGCTTCGGCGACATCGTCCCCGAGAGCCCGTGGCTGCGGATCGCCGTCCCGGTGCAGGCCCTCGTCGGCTTCGTCCTGCTGACCGCGGCGGTGACCTGGGTGCTGCAGGTGTACCCGGCGCTGAGCCGGCGGCGGGCACTGGCGCTGCGGCTGTCCCTGCTCGGGCGGGCGGCGCTGCCCCCGGCGGACGTCGACGCGGGCCTGGTGCGCGAGGTCGCCGTCGACCTGGCGCAGGTGCGGGTCGACGTGACCCAGCACGCCGAGACGCACTACTTCCGCGACGTCGACCCCGAGACGGCGCTGCCGCTGCAGCTGCCGGTCGCGCTGGCGCTGGCCGAGGCGGCCGGCCGCTCGGCCGACCCGCAGGTCCGCGCGGCCGCGGCGCTGCTGGGCCTCGCGCTCGAGGACCTGACCGGCGTGCTCGACCGGCAGTTCCTCCACCGCGGCGGGGACGTGCGGGCCCGGGTCGCGGCCTACGCCGACGACCACGGCCACCCGCCCGACGGGGCACGCCCGGTTCGGCCGGGGGACGGGGGGTAACCCCGCCGCGGGTCGAGCCGCGGCCCCGCAGCCCCGGCTCCCCGGAGGTCCCGCAGACGTGTCCGACACGCCCACCCCCGAGCTGCAGACCATGCCGCCCGGCCTGTACGACCTGGTCACCTACTCGCTCGCCGGCGCGGGCCTCGCCCTGGTCGCCTACCTCCTCCACTCGTGGACCAGCCGGGACGAGGTCGGCGCCCGCTACCGCCCCGCCGTGCTCGCCGGCCTGTGCATCGCGGGCGTCGCGGCGCTGTCGTACCTGGTGCTGTACCTGAAGTGGGACACCGGCTTCGACCTGCAGGACGGCGTCTACGTGCCGAACGCCGAGGCGCGCGCGACGCTGTACCCGCGGTACGCCGACTGGTCGGTGACCGTCCCGCTGCTGACCGCGCAGCTGCTGGCCGTCTGCTCGCTCACCGGGGCCCGGGCGCGCACCCTGCGGTTCACCACGATGGCCGCGGCCTTCCTCATGATCCTCACCGGCTTCCTGGGCAGCCAGGTGCTGGCCCAGGGCCGCGACGTCGGCGCGCTGGTGCTGTGGGGCTGCACCAGCACCGCCTTCTGCGCCTACCTGTACGCCGCGCTCATCGGCGCCGTCCGCTCCTCGACGGCGTCGATGAGCGTCGAGGCCGGGACCAGCCTGCGCAACGCGGCCGTCGTGCTGCTGGCCGCCTTCGGCGTCTACCCGCTGGTCTACGCGGTCCCGGTGTTCGTCGACGTCACGCCCGCGTGGCTGACCGGCATGCAGGTGGCCTACTCCGCCGCCGACGTGCTGGCCAAGGTCGGCTTCGGCGTGCTGGTCCACAAGGTGGCCAAGCTGCGCACCGCCGAGGACGTCGCCGCCGGCGTCGACACCCACCCCCGCTCGGTGTGGGTGAGCAACGTGCACCAGAGCGAGGCGGTGCTGCCGGGCACGCAGACCGAGCACCGCAGCACCCGCTTCGAGGACAACACCGTCTTCGACGCCCCGGTGTTCGCCACGCACCCGGCCTATCCGCACGAGCACCACGAGGTCGAGCACCTGCCCGGGCGGGACCCCGGCAGCCGGGTCTCCGCCGGCCGGTACGGGGCCGCCTGGACGGCCGACCGGACCTGACCGTGCCGTCCCCCGCCGGTCCGGTCACCGCCCCCGCGCGGGTCGCCACCGCCGTCTCGCTGACCGCGGTGGCGGCGGTGGTCGCCGTCGAGGTCACCGTCGGCTGGGGCGACCTGGCCTGGCTGCCGCTGGCGGCGGGTCTCCTGCTGGGCCTCCCGCACGGGGCGGTCGACCACCTGGGAACCGGCGGGCGGCTGCCGCGCCGGGCGCTGGCCGCCCTCGGCTACGCCGCCGTGGCCGCCGCCGGGTGGCTGCTGTTCCGGGCGGCGCCGGGGCCGGCGCTGGTCGTCTTCGTGCTCGTGTCGACCTGGCACTTCGGCACCGGGGAGACCGCCTTCGCCGACCTGCGGGCCGGCCGGCCCGTTCACCGGCAGGCGACGGCGTCCGTGGTGCTGGGCGCGCTCGTCCTGCTGGTCCCCCTGGCCCGCGGGGCGGACGGGGCCGCGCCGGTCGTGGCCGCGGTCGTGCCCGGCAGCAGCGGCGTCCTGCCGGCCGCCGTCGTCGCGACGGTGCTGGTCACCGTGCTCCCGGCGGCCGCCGCGCTGGCCGCCGAGCGGCTGCTGGCCGGCCGGTGGCTGGAGGCCGCCGAGGTCGCCGTCCTGCTGGTGCTCGTCCTGGTCGTCCCGCCGCCAGCGGCCTTCGGCGTGTGGTTCGGCTGCTGGCACGCCGTCCGCCACGTGGCCCGCCTCGTCGCCACGGACCCGGCGAACGCGGACCACCTGGCCCGCGGGCGGCTCGGCGCGCCGCTGCGCCGGTTCGCCGTCGCCGCGGCGCTGCCCACCCTCGCGGTGCTCGCGGTCCTGGCGCTGCTGTGGCCGGCCGCGGGAGGCTGGCACGGGTCCCTGGCCACCGCCCTGCCCGTCCTGGCGGCGCTCACGCTCCCGCACGCGCTCGTCGTCGCCCGGCTCGACCGGACGGCCCGCCGGGACCCGCCGCCCGGGACGGCGCCCGCCGCCCCGGCCCGACGCAGGGAACGGAGACCGACGTGACCGTCGCCACGCAGATGCTCGACACCTACCCGGCCGACCTCGGCGGCATCGACCGCGAGCGGCTCACCGCCTGCATCGAGGCGTGCGTCGAGTGCGCGCAGGCGTGCACCGCGTGCGCCGACGCCTGCCTGTCCGAGGAGATGGTCGCCGAGCTGCGGAAGTGCATCCGCACGAACCTGGACTGCGCCGACGTGTGCGAGGCGACCGGGCGGGTGCTGTCCCGGCACACCGGCTACGACGCGAACCTCACCCGCACCGTCCTCGAGGCGTGCGCCGCCGCCTGCCGCGCCTGCGGCGACGAGTGCGCGTCCCACGCGGAGATGCACGAGCACTGCCGCGTCTGTGCCGAGTCCTGCCGGCGCTGCGAGCAGGCCTGCCGCGACCTGGTGGCCACCCTCGGCTGACCGGCCCGCGGGCGCATGGCAGCGTGTGCGCCCGTGGTGAGCGTCCTCTCGATCCAGTCGCACGTCGCCTACGGCCACGTCGGCAACTCCTCGGCCGTCTTCCCGCTGCAGCGGCTCGGCGTCGAGGTCTGGCCGGTGCACACCGTCCAGTTCTCCAACCACACCGGCTACGGCGCGTGGACCGGCCGGGTGTTCGACGGCCAGGCCATCGAGGAGGTCGTCGACGGCATCGCCGACCGCGGCGTGCTCGGCACCGCCGACGCGGTCCTGTCCGGCTACCTCGGCTCGGCCGACATCGGCCACGCCGTGGTCGGCACGGTCGGGCGGGTGCGCGCGGCCAACCCCGACGCCGTCTACGCCTGCGACCCGGTCATCGGCGACGTCGGCCGCGGCGTGTTCGTGCGGCCCGGCATCGAGGAGTTCATGCGCGAGGTCGCCGTCCCCGCGGCCGACGTCGTCACGCCCAACCACTACGAGCTCGACCTGCTCGCCCGGACGGCGACCCGCACCCTCGCCGAGGTGCAGGACGCCGTCGCCGCGGTGCAGGCGCTGGGCCCCCGGGTGGTGCTGACGACGTCGCTGGTCACCGACGACACCCCCGACGACGCCGTCGACCTGCTCGCCTCCGAGGGCGGCCGGCACTTCCGCGTGCGCACGCCGCGGCTGTCGGTGTCGGTCAACGGCGCCGGCGACGCGATCGCGGCGCTGTTCCTCGCGCACTGGCTGGACACCCGCTCGGCCGGCGAGGCGCTCGGCCGGGCCGCGGCCAGCGTCTGGGGGCTGCTGCGGCGCACCGAGAAGGCCAGGTCGCGGGAGATCCTGCTGGTCGCCGCCCAGGACGAGTTCGTGGCGCCGTCGCGCACCTTCCCCGTCGACGAGGTCTGAGGACGGACCACCCTCCTCCTCACCCAGCGGGCGGGCGCGCGCCGACCTAGCGTCCCCCCGTGGACCTGTTCCGGACGAAGTCGGTGGAGGCCGTCCGCGCGGACGCCGGGAACGACGAGGGGGCGCCCGACCGCGGCGGGCAGCTGCGCAAGCGGCTGTCCGCCCGGCACCTGGTCGGGTTCGGCATCGGCATCGTCATCGGCACCGGGATCTTCACGCTCACCGGCGTGACGGCGAAGAACAGCGCCGGCCCGGCGGTGGTGGTCTCCTTCGCCATCGCCGGCGTGGTCGCCCTGCTCGCGGCGGTCTGCTACGCCGAGCTGGCCTCGGCCGTGCCGACGGCGGGCAGCGCGTACACCTACACCTACGCCACGGTCGGCGAGGTCGTCGCGTGGATCATCGGCTGGGACCTGTTCCTCGAGTTCGCCCTGGGCGCGGCCGTGGTCGCCCGCGGCTGGTCGGGCTACGTCGGCAACCTGCTGGACCTGCCGCCGTCGATGTTCGGCGAGACCGCCACGGTGAACGTCGGCGCCGCGTTCATCGTCGTCGTCCTGACGCTCGTGGCGGTGCTGGGCATCCGCGAGTCGGCGCGGGTCACCGGCGTGCTCGTCGTCGTCAAGGTCGCCGTCTGCCTGTTCGTCATCCTGGCCGGGGTCTGGTTCGTCCGCGGCGCCAACCTCACCCCGTTCGTGCCGCCGTCGCAGCCGGCCGAGAGCGGCAGCGGGCTGGCCCGGCCGCTCATCGAGGTGCTCGCCGGCCTGGAGCCGGTCGCGTTCGGCGTCGGCGGGGTGCTCACCGCGGCGGCCGTCGTCTTCTTCGCCTACACCGGCTTCGAGGCGGTGGCCAACCTGTCGGAGGAGACCCGGCGCCCGGCGCGGGACGTGCCGCTCGGCCTGCTCGGCACCCTCGGGCTGGCCACCGCGCTCTACGTCGGCGTCGCGTTCGTCGTCGTCGGGATGGTCGAGTACACCGACATCGACGAGGGCGCGCCGATCGCCGACGCGTTCGACCAGGTGGGGCTGGGCTGGGCGTCGTCGCTGGTGTCGATCGCCGCGGTGGCCGGGCTGACCTCGGTGATCCTGGTCGACCTGATCACCATCGGCCGGATCGGGTTCGCCATGGGCCGCGACGGGCTGCTCCCGCCGGCGGTGGCCCGGGTCAGCCCGCGCACCGGCGTCCCGGCGCGGGTCACGCTGCTGTTCGCCGTCCTGGTGCTGGTGCTGGCGACGTTCGTGCCGCTCGGGACGCTGGCCGACCTGGTGAGCATCGGGACGCTGTTCGCCTTCCTGCTGGTGGCGGTCGCGGTGCCGGTGCTGCGCCGCACCCGCCCGCAGCTCGAGCGGCCGTTCCGGGTGCCGTTCTCCCCCGTGCTGCCGGTCGTCGCCGCGCTGGCCTGCCTCTACCTGATGCTCAACCTGAGCATCGAGACGTGGCTGCGGTTCCTGGCCTGGCTCGCGCTCGGGATGCTGGTGTACGTCGCCTACGGCTACCGGCACTCCCGGGTGC
The DNA here is from genome assembly GCF_054050455.1 of Geodermatophilus sp. SYSU D00684. Classification (NCBI taxonomy): domain Bacteria; kingdom Bacillati; phylum Actinomycetota; class Actinomycetes; order Geodermatophilales; family Geodermatophilaceae; genus Geodermatophilus; species Geodermatophilus sp. SYSU D00684. The sequence goes on from NZ_JBJGZI010000001.1 coordinate 67,271, forward strand.
GCGCGGCCGCCCGGGAGCGGGCCGCCGGGCGGGTGTGAGGGCCGGTCGCCGCCGTGCCGGACACGCGTGCGGCGGGCGGCCGGGGCGAGCACGATGGGGGCATGACCCCTGAGGACCAGGCGCAGCAGGCCGCCGAGCGCGCGGAGGCGGCCGGCCGGCGCACCCGCGAGCTGGCCGACCGGCTGTTCCGCCTGAACTCGGGCCAGGTCCCGTCCGAGCACGACGTCCGGGCGGCGAAGGAGGCGGCCGAGGACTCCGCCGAGCGCGCGGAGGCGGCCCACCGCCGCTCCGCCGCGCGGCACGAGCACTCCTCCCAGCTGCACGAGCGCACGGCCCGGCTGCACGACGACGCCGCCGCCCGCGGGATCGGCGACGCCGCGGAGCACCGCCGCCGGGCGGCCCAGCACCGCGACGAGGCCGAGGAGGACCGGCGGCAGGCGGCCGCCGACGGCGCCGCGGCCCGGGAGGGCTCGCCGTGAACACCGACCCGCTGCCGGACCGGCGCGTCGTCGACGACCTCGCCGAGCTCGCCGTCGCGCACGAGGAGCTGCGGGTCGCCGAGGAGGAACTGCGCGCGCAGCAGGAGGAGATCGCCCGGCTGGTCGCGCGCTTCGACGACGAGCGCCGGTGGCACGAGCACGTCGCCGCCGTCCTGCCCGTCGGCCTGTTCGTCACCGACGGCGCGGGCAAGCTGGTGGAGGTCAACCCGGAGCTGGCCAGGCTGGCCGGGGTCCCCGTGCCCCGGCTCGCCGGCAAGCCGCTGACCGTCTACCTCGAGCCCCGGGACGTGCCCGGCCTGCGGGCGGCGCTGCGCGCGCTCAGGTCGGGGCAGGTCGACGCGTACCGCGCCCCGGTCACCGTCCGCGGTCGCAGTGGCGCGAGCGCCGAGGGGCAGCTGTTCGGCGCGCCGGACGTGGTCGACCCGGACCCGCTGCGGGCGCGGATCCGCTGGGTCCTGGTCACCGACGACAGCGGCATCCCGCTCGGCCCGCCCGAGGTCCCCGGCGGCGCGCCCGCCGCCCGCGACGGGGAGGGCACGCCGGTCACCGTGGCCGAGGCGCTCACCCAGCTGACCCGGCTGGCCGGCACCGACGGCGACCGCCGGCAGCTGCTCGGCCGGATGGCGGCGCTCACCCAGAGCGCCGTCCCGGCGGCCAACTGGGTGAGCATCACCATCGGCTCCCCCACGGCGCCGCGGTTCCTCGGCAGCGACTCCACGGTCGCCCAGGAGGCCGACGGCCGGCAGATGCGCGCCGAGCAGGGCCCGTGCCTGGACGCCGCCGCCACCGGCGAGGTCGTCGTCACCGGCGACCTGCGCACCGACCCCCGGTGGCCGGCGCTGGCCCGGCTGGCCGCGGTCGGCCCGGTGCGCAGCGTCCTCGCGGTGCCGATGGCGCTGACGGGCGAGCCGACCGGCGTGCTCAACGTCTACTCGTCCCGGGCCGACGCCTTCGGGCCCGCGGACCGGCGGATCGCCGAGCTGGTCGCAGTGGCGCTCGCGGCCGTGCTGCAGGAGGTCGGCGAGCGGGAGGCGCTGCACCGGCTCACCGCCAACCTCGAGCAGGCGCTGTCCACCCGGGCGGTCATCGACCAGGCCAAGGGCGTGCTCATGGGCCGGCTCGGCGTCGACGCCGACGACGCGTTCGCCCGGCTGGTCACCCTGAGCAACCGGCTCAACGTCAAGGTCCGCGACCTCGCCCAGCTCGTCGTCGAGGGGCACGCCGACGAGGTGATCGCCGCCGCCCGGTGATCAGTCGACGGGGTCCATGAGGACGACGGCGCCGCCGCCCTGCCCGGCGCGGGGCGCGAAGGCGCTCACCGTCACCCGGACCTGCACCGGCCGTCCCCGCCGGTTGACCGCGCGCAGCTCGACGGTCTCGTGCGAGGGCTCCTCACCGGCCACCTGCCGGCGCAGCAGCGGGTGCAGGTCCGACACCGGCAGCCCGATGTCCAGGTTGAGCAGGTACTGGCCGCTGACCTCGTCCTGGCGCAGGCCCCACAGGTCCTCGGCCGCGGAGTTCCACGCCAGCACCCGCAGGTCCCGGTCCACGACGACGACGCCGGCGCGGAAGCTGGAGAGCACGCCGGTCATGAACTCGTTGAGCGTGGCGACCTCGTCGGTGCTCGAGCGCAGCTCCTCGTTGGTCGTGTGGAGCTCGTCGTTCATCGACTGGAGCTCCTCGTTCATCGTCTCGAGCTCCTCGTTGGTGGACTGGAGCTCCTCGTTGGTGGTCTCCAGCTCCTCGACCGTCGACTGGAGCTCCTCGTTGGTGGTCTCCAGCTCCTCGTTGGTCGACTGCAGCTCCTCGTAGGCCGTCTCCAGCTGCCGGTTGGCGTACTCCAGCTCCCGCTGCAGCCGCCGGTAGGGGGTGACGTCCTCGAACACGACCGTGACGCCGAGCGGGGTGCCGTCCTCGCGGGACAGGGGCAGCACCTGGACGTCGAAGACGAGGGCCTCCGTGCCCGCCTGGTGCCGCTCCACGCCGCGCAGCCACACGGCGCGCCGGCCGCTCACCGCCTCGGCGATCGCGCCGCGCAGCTCGACCGGGCGGTAGGACACCTCGAGGTCCTGGAACGGCCGGCCGACGTCGCGCTCGTCGACGTGGAACAGCCGCTGGGCCTGGTGGTTGACCAGGGCCAGCCGCCCGTCGGCGTCGAGGACCAGCTGCGCCCCCGGGGAGGAGAGCATCGCCTGGCGCCGCAGCCGGGACAGGTCGCCCAGCCCACCGTCGAGCTCGCTGCGCGGGACGGCCGGGACCGCCCGGCGCTCGGGCTGCCCCCCGCCGTCGCGCTTCCGGAAGAACCGGCGGGTGAGGTCGACCGGGACGAACAGCTGCGCGTGCGAGAGCAGCATCTCGGCCTTGCCGAGGAAGAGCAGCCCGTGCGGGGCGAGCGCGAAGTGCAGCCGGGCGAGGATGCGGTTCTGCGTCTCCGCGTTGAAGTACATGAGGGTGTTGCGGCACAGCAGCAGGTCCACGTGCGAGATGGGCGCGTCCTGCACGAGGTCGTTGCGGCCGAAGATGACCGAGCGCCGCAGGTCCTTGCGGAAGGCGAACCGGGTGCCCTCCTGGGTGAAGTACCGCTCCACCTGCTCGGGGGTCAGGCCCGCCATCTCGCGCTCGGTGAACAGCGCCTGGCGGGCCTGGGCCAGCGCCTCCTCGTCGACGTCGGTGGCGTAGATCTTCACCCGCTCGCGGAACTCGTCGATGCCGAGCGCCTCGGCCAGCAGGATCGCCAGGCTGTACGCCTCCTGCCCGGACGCGGAGCCCGCGCTCCACACCCGGATCCGCGGTCCGGCGGCGGCCAGCAGGTCCGGCAGCAGCCGGTCGCGCAGGTGGTCCCAGGCCGGGCGGTCGCGGAAGAAGCTCGTGACGTTGATGAGGATCGTGTTGAACAGCGGCGCGAACTCGTCGGGGTGGACCTCGAGGAAGTCCTGGTACTTGGCGACCGAGGTCGTGCCCACCTCGGCCATGCGCCGGCGCACCCGGCGGACCAGGCTGGGCCGCTTGTAGCCGGTGAAGTCGAAGCCGCGCCGCTCGCGCAGGTACACCAGCAGCGACTCGAAGTCGGGGTCCAGGCCCGCGGCGGCGTCGCTGAAGGCGTCGGCCTCGCCGTCGTCGGGCTCGGCGTCGTCGGCCAGCAGGTCGGCGTCCTCCGCCGGGTCGCCGGCGGGCAGGTCGTCGGTCCTCACGTCACCGTCGCCCGGGCCGGGGGTCGTTCCGTCGTCGCTCACCGGGTCCTGGTCCCGCCGTCTCTCGTCGGCCACGGGTCAGGCCCCCGCCGCGCCCTCGGCGGGGTCGCCGAGCCTGTCGTCGACCTGGTCCGGGAGACCCTCGCCGTTGAGCGCACCGCGTTCGAGGAGGTCCCGCAGCAGCGAGGCGGCCCCGAGCGCCTCGTCGTGCCGGCGCCGGAAGGCGAGCGCGCTGTGCCGGTGCCCGCTGTCCTCCGCGCGCAGGCCCATGCGCAGGCTGAGCGCCGCCCGCTCCTCCAGGCCGCGCAGCGCCATCCACAGCGCGCCCTCCAGCGCCTCCGCCTGCTCGGCGGCCAGCGCCTCGGGCGACCAGGCGTGGCCGACGCGGCACCGGTACCGCTCCAGGCCGCCCTCGCTGATCGAGAACAGCGCGCCGTGGCAGCTGGGGCAGCCGAAGCCCGACGGCGTCCCCGGCCGCGTGTCCTCGTCCATCGCCTCGCCGTCGAGTCGGGCCATGTCCGTCTCCGTCGTCATGAGCTGGGTGGGTGCCGGGGCCATGGCGCCGACCTCCTCGCGCACCAGCCGGTCCAGCAGCTTCGGCAGCTCGGCGAGCCCGGCGACGTGGTCGGCCCCGCCGACCTCCACCGCGTGCAGCGGCATGCTCGGGTAGAGCGCCTCCTCCGGGTCCTGCGCCATCGCCGCCCCGCCCCGGGCGCGGACGGCGATCGTGCCCGCGGTGCCGTCGTCGAGCGCGCCGGACAGGACGACCGAGACCACCCGGGGGCCGTGCGCGCGGGCGGCCGAGCGGAACAGGACGTCGACCGCCGGCCGGTGGCCGTTCTCGCGCGGCCCCCGCGACAGCTGCAGGCGGCCGTCGGCCACCATCAGGTGCCGGTCGGGCACGGCGACGACGACCGTGCCGGGCTCCAGCCGCATCCCGTCCCGGGCCGCGGACACCGGCAGCGCCGACACCCGCCCGAGGATGGCCGGCAGGGCGCTGCGGCCGCTGGAGGGCATGTGCAGCACCACCAGGACCGCGGCGGGCAGGTCCCGGGGGAGGCCGGCGAGCAGGTCGCGCAGCGCCTCGACACCGCCGGCCGAGGCGCCGATCACCACCAGGTCCCGGTGCATCCGGCACCGCCTCCTCCCGTGCTGGGCGCGCTCCCGGCTCACAGGGGCGTCACCGGAACGGTAGTTGCCTCCCGGTCGGCTGACCGCGTGGCGTGCACGGGTCGACCGCGAGGATGTCGCCATGGACCTCAACGCCGACCTCGGGGAGTCCTTCGGTGCGTGGACCCTCGGCGACGACGCCGCGATGCTGCAGGTGGTGACCAGTGCGAACGTCGCCTGCGGCTTCCACGCCGGGGACCCGCTGACCCTGCGGCGGGTGTGCGCGCAGGCCGCCGACGCCGGCGTCGCCATCGGTGCGCAGGTGTCCTACCGGGACCTCGCCGGCTTCGGCCGCCGGTTCCTCGACGCCGCGCCCGACGAGCTCGCCGCCGACGTGCTCTACCAGCTCGGCGCGCTCGACGGCCTGGCGCGGGCGGCGGGGACGCGGGTGCGCTACGTCAAGCCGCACGGGGCGCTGTACAACGCGATCGTGGCGCACGAGGAGCAGGCCGCGGCGGTGGTGTCCGCCGTCGCGGCGTACGACCGGTCGCTGCCCGTGCTGGGGCTGCCCGGCTCGGCGTTCCTGCGGCTGGCCGGCGAGGCGGGGCTGCCCACGGTGGCCGAGGCGTTCGCCGACCGCGCCTACACCCCGGCCGGCACGCTGGTCCCCCGCCGGCAGCCGGGCGCGGTGCTCACCGACGCCGGCGAGATCGCGCGGCGGTGCGTGGCGATGGCCGCCGGGGAGCCGGTGACCGACGCCGAGGGCGGCCCGCTGGTGCTGGCGCCGGACTCGATCTGCGTGCACGGCGACACCCCCGGCGCGGTGGCGATCGCCCGGGAGGTCCGCGCCGCGCTCACCGCCGCCGGCGTCGCACTGGCGCCGTTCGCCTGATGCGCGTCCTGCCGAGCGGGTCGGCCGCGCTGCTGGTCGAGCTCGACGACCTCGACGCCGTCCTCGGGTTCTCCGCCGCGCTGCGCGACCGGGCGCTGCCGGGCGTCGTCGACGTCGTCCCGGCCGCGCGGACGGTGCTGGTCGTGGCCGACGGGGACCTCGCCGACGTGCGGGCCGCGCTGGAGCGGCTGCCGTGGCGGCCGGGCCGGGCGGGCACCGGCGAGCGGGTCGAGCTGCCGGTCCGCTACGACGGCGCCGACCTCGCCGACGTCGCGGAGCTGCTGGGCACCGACCCCGATGGCGTCGTGGCGGCGCACGGCGGGCGGGAGTGGACCGTGGCGTTCTGCGGGTTCTCCCCCGGCTTCGGCTACTGCGTCCCCGACGCCGACCCCTGGGACGTGCCCCGGCTGGCCACCCCGCGCACCCGGGTGCCGGCCGGGTCGGTGGGCCTGGCCGGTGGGTTCACCGGGGTCTACCCGAGCGCGTCGCCGGGCGGGTGGCGGCTGGTCGGGCACACCGACGTCGCGGTGTTCGACCTGGACCGCGACCCGGCCGCGCTGCTGCGCCCGGGCGTGCGGGTGCGGTTCGTGCCGTGCTGACCGTGCTGTCCCCCGGCCCGCTGACCACGGTGCAGGACCGCGGGCGCCCGGGGCTCGGCGGGATCGGCGTGGGCCGGTCGGGGGCGGCCGACCGCGCGGCGGCCGCGCTGGCGAACCGGCTGGTGGGCAACGGCCCCGCGGCCGCGGTGCTGGAGGTGACCCTCGGCGGGCTGGCGGTGCGCGCCGAGGGCGACCTGCTCGTCGTCACCACGGGCGCCCGGTGCCCGGGGTCGCCGGTGCACGCCGCACCCGGACTGCTCCGCGCCGGGGCGACGCTGGCGCTCGGGACGCCGGCCGCGGGGCTGCGCACCTACCTCGCCGTCCGCGGCGGGATCGCCGTCCCGCCGGTGCTGGGCTCGCGGTCGACCGACGTGCTCTCCGGCCTGGGCCCGGCGCCGCTGCGGGCCGGGGACGTCCTGCCGGTCGGCGATGCCGCCGGCCCGCCGCCCGGCGTCGACGTGGCGCCGGTCGCCGACCCGCCCGCCGGCGAGGTGACCGTGCGGCTGCTGCCCGGCCCGCGCGCCGACTGGCTGAGCTCCCCGGCCCGGGACGCGCTGGGGTCGGCCGCGTGGACGGTCACCGCGGACAGCAACCGGGTGGGGCTGCGGCTGGCCGGCCCCCGGCTGGACCGCGCGGTCGAGGGCGAGCTCGCCAGCGAGGGGCTGGTCCGCGGCGCGGTGCAGGTGCCGCCGTCGGGGCAGCCGGTGCTGTTCCTCGCCGACGCGCCGGTGACCGGCGGCTACCCGGTGGCGGGCTACGTCGCCGACGACGACGTCGACCGCTGCGCGCAGCTGCGCCCCGGGCAGGTGCTGCGGCTCCGCCCCTAGTCGCGCAGCAGCGTGACGTCGACGGCGAGGGTGCGGAACGGGTTGGGCAGGCCGAGCGCGGCGGCCCGCTCCGGGTCGTCGACCTCGCGCACGTCCCGGACGAGGCTCTCCTTGACCCCGAACACCGCGTCGGAGTCGAGGTAGGGCGAGTCGGCGACGAACACGTGCGTGGTGACCGGCCGGTACCCGGGGGCCGCGGCGATCACGTGCAGGTGCGCGGGGCGGTTGGGGTGCCGGCCGGTGGCGGCGAGCAGCTGCCCGACCGGGCCGTCGTCCGGGATGGGGTACCAGCGCGGGACGACCGAGCGGAACCAGAAGCGGCCGTCGTCGTCGGTGGTGAACAGCCCGCGCAGGTTGCCCGGCGGCTGCACGCCCGGCTGCTGGACGTCGTAGAAGCCGTCGGCGTTGGCCTGCCAGACGTCGACGGTGGCGCCGGCCAGCGGCTCGCCGTCCGGGCCGGTGACCCGCCCGGACACCAGGCACGGGGTGCCCTTGCCGTCGAGGGCGATGTCGTCGCCGAGCCGCCGCTCCGGCGACGCGACCTGGTGGAAGGGGCCGAGCACGGTGGACTCGGTCCCGGTGCCGCCGCTGCGGTGGTTGATCGTCTCCACCAGCATCGAGACGCCGAGGACGTCGGAGAGCAGGACGAACTCCTGGCGCACGGCGTCGCTGGTGTGCCCGGTGCGGGTGAGGAAGTCGATCGCCGCGGCCCACTCCGCCTCGGTGAGCTCGACGTCCTTGACGAAGGCGTGCAGGTGGCGGACCAGCGACGTCACCACCTGCCGCAGCCGGGGGTCCGGGGTGCCCGCGAAGCTGGCGGCGACGACGTCGGCCGAGCGCTCCTCGCTGAACAGCTCGTGCATGCGGGCCACTCTCCCGGGGCCGTGCACCTCCGCGGAAGTGCACGGCCCCGGGCGCTCAGAACGGGTAGGCGGGCAGGTCGCCGCGCACGGTGACCCACTGGGTCTCGGTGAACGCCTCGATGTTGGCCTGCGGGCCGCCGTGCCGGGAGCCGGTGCCGGACGCCCCGACGCCGCCGAACGGGGCGACCGCCTCGTCGTTGACCGTCTGGTCGTTGATGTGGACCAGACCGGACGGGATGCGCTCGGCCAGCTCCAGGCCGGCGTAGACGTCGCGGGTGAGGATGCCCAGGCTCAGGCCGTACTCGGTGCCGGCGGCGAGCTGCGCGACCTCGTCGAGACTGGAGAACGGCGTCACCGGCGCGACCGGTCCGAAGATCTCCTCCTGGTAGGCCGGGTGGTCGATCGCGACGCCGCCGAGGACGGTCGGCCGGTAGAACAGCCCCTCGTAGGTGCCGCCGGTACGCACCGTGGCGCCCTGGTCGACGCTCGCGGTGACCAGCCCGTGCACGCGGTCGCGCTGGCCGGCGTCGATGAGCGGGCCGAGCGCGACCTGCTCGCGGAACGGGTCGCCGACCGGCAGCTTCTCGACCTTCTCGGTGAGGACGGCGGTGTACTCCTCGGCGATCGACTCGTGCACCAGGTGCCGGCTGGTGGCCATGCAGATCTGGCCCTGGTGGCTGAACGTGCCCCACGCGCCGACGCTGGCGGCGGCGGTCACGTCGACGTCGGGCAGCACGATCAGCGCGGAGTTGCCGCCGAGCTCGAGGTGCGCGCGCTTGAGGTGCTGCCCGGCGAGCGCGCCCACGATCCGGCCGGCCCTCGTCGAGCCGGTGAAGGCGATGACCCGCACCTGCGGCGCGGTGACCAGCGCCTCGCCGACGTCGGCCCCGCCGGGCAGCACCTGGAAGACGCCGGCCGGCAGCCCGGCCTCCTCGAAGACCCGGGCGAACACGGCGCCACCGGAGACGGCGGTGCGCGGGTCGGGCTTGAGGACGACGGCGTTGCCGAGCGCGAGCGCCGGGGCGATCGCGCGGATGGCGAGGATGGTCGGCACGTTGAACGGCGCGATGACGCCGACGACGCCGGCCGGGACGCGGCGGGCGAAGCTCAGCCGCGGCGCGCCGGTGCGCAGCAGCTCCCCGTAGGGGTGGCTGGGCAGCGCGGAGGCCTCGTAGCACTCCTGAGCGCTGGTGTGGACCTGGAAGTCGCCGAACGGCTGGATCGCGCCGGACTCGCGGGCCAGCCAGCCCTTGATCTCGTCGGCGTTGTCCTCGAGCACCTGGCCGGCCCGGCGCAGCACCCGCGCGCGCTCCTCGAACGGGGCTGCCGCCCACGCGCGCTGGGCTGCCGCCGCCCGCTCGGCCGCCGCGTGGACGTCCTCGGGGGTCGCTTTGCCGACCGGCGCGATGACGTCGCCGGTGGCCGGCTCCACCGCGTCGTAGGTGCCGCCGGACCCGTCGGTCCAGGCGCCGGTCCAGACCTTGCCCTGCCACGCGCCGTCGTCCAGGAGTGCCACGTCGTCCCTCTCCTCGTCCTGCTGCTGGTCTCGCTGTTCCCCGTGCGCCTGCGATCCTCGCGGAGGTGTCCCGTGGCCGCCGCACAAGGGGTCAACGAGGTCTGTGGACAGCGACCTGACCTGCGAATTCATACTGCACGAGGCTCATGGATCCACTAGACTTCGATCATGTGTTCGGGTGATTCCGGTGGCGGTGACGTCCTCGACGACGTCGCCGCGCTGGTCGCCGAACGGAACCGGATCGACGCCCGGCTGGCCCGCGCGGTCCGCGCCGCGGAGCTGTCCCAGGCACCGGAGCGGGACGGGCTGAGGTCGATGGCCTCGTGGCTGCGCGGGCACTGCCGGCTGTCGCCGGCGGAGGCCGCCCGGCTGGTGCGCAACGGGCGGGCGCTGGTGCACCTGCCGGCGCTGGCCGAGGCGCACGAGGCGGGGCTGGTGTCGGCCGAGCAGGTCGCCGTCGCCGCGCGGGCGGTGACGCCCGAACGGCTCATCGCGGCCGCGGTTGCCGGGGTGGACCTGGCGGTGATCGACGCGGTCCTCAGCGGTGTGGCGGTCGAGCGCGCACACGCCGACCTGGTCCAGGTGGTCCAGCACTACTGCACCGACCTCGATCCCGACGGGCCGGAGCCCGATCCGACCGAGGGTCGGTCGTTGACTCTGTCGAAGCACGCCGACGGATCCGTGTCCGGCCGGTTCCACCTCGATGCCGTGGGCGGCGAGAGGGTCCAGGCCGCGCTCGAGGCGCACGTGCAGGCCGACCGCCCGGCCGGGGACGAGCGCACCCGCGCCCAGCGGCTCGGGGATGCGCTGGTGCAGGTGGCCGACAACGTGCTCGCGTCCGGGAGCCTGCCGACGCTGCGCGGCCACAAGCCGCAGATCGCGGTCGTGGTCGACCTGGCGGACCTGGTGGATCCGCACGGCGGGCCCAACGCCGGGCGGATGGGCTTCGGGGCGACCATCTCCGCCACCCGCGCCCGCTGGCTGGCCTGCGACGGCGCGGTGTCCCGGGTGGTGTTCGGCCCCGACGGCGCCCCGCTGGACCTCGGCCGGGAGCAGCGGCTGATGAGCCGGCACATCCGCAAGGCGGCGGAGCTCCGCGACGGCGGCTGCGTGTTCGCCGGGTGCGGTGCGCCGACGTGGTGGTGCGACGTCCACCACCTCGTCCACTGGATCGACGGGGGCGACACCTCGCTGGAGAACTCAGCCCTGTTGTGCGAACGCCACCACACCAAGGTCCATCACGGTTTCCGCGTCGAACGACAACCCGACGGCCGATGGCGCACCCGGCGACCGGACGGCACCGAGATCACCGCCCCGGCGCCCCTGCTCTCCCCCGCGGCCTGACCGCGCCCCGGGGGAGCCTCGGCGTGCCCGCCGGGCGTCAGGTCTCGGACCAGACGCCGAGCTGGTTGCCGCTCGGGTCGGTGAAGGAGAACCGGCGCCCGCCCGGGAAGGCGTACGGGCCGTCGACGACGCGGCCGCCGGCGCTCGTCACGGCGTCCACGGAGGCGTCCAGGTCGGCGGAGTAGAGCAGCACGAGCGGGCCGCCGGGACGGACCTCGTCGTCCAGGCGCAGGCCGCCCACCTCGGACGCCGGGTCGCCCGGGTCCTGGATCCCGGCGTAGCCGGGGCCGTAGTCGGTGAACCGCCAGCCGAAGGCGTCGGCGTAGAACCGCCGGGCCCGGTCGAGGTCGGTCACGGCGAGCTCGACGTAGTCGATGGCGTGGTGCCGGTGCTGGGACGAGGAGTCGGCCATGCGCGGCAGACTGCACCCGGGCAGTGACGGGACCGGGCGCCACCGAGAGGCGGGCGGCGACCGGGGCGTTCCTCCCCGTGACGACTCACCGCGCCCGTCGAACGCGTCCGCGGCACGTCCCCGAACGGCCCGGGACCGCCCCGATCCCTACCTACCGTTCTGCTCATGAGGGCCGTGGGAGTGCAGGCGGGAGGGGCGTACCTGGACGGGATCCGGAGCCGGCTGCTGCTCGCGGTCCTCGTCGGCCTGGGTGCCGCGCTGTTCCACTACTGGCTGGACGACGAGGTGACCGCGACGGTCCTCGTCGGGCTCGTCACCGTCGCCGCGATCGCGCTCACGCCCAGTCCCGCGGAGCCCGCCGGGCGGGACTGAGGCCCGGGTCAGCCGGCGCGCATCTCCTGGAGGATCGGGCCGGCGACCTTGAAGGCGTGGTTGGCGGCCGGGACGCCGGCGTAGACGGCGGCGTGCTGGATGACCTCGGCGATCTGGTCCTCGGTCAGGCCGTTGTGCACCGCCGCGCGCACGTGCAGCGCGAACTCGTCCCAGTGCCGCAGCGCGATGCAGATCGACAGCGTGGCGATGCTGCGCTCACGCCGCTCGAGGCCCGGCCGCTGCCAGACGTCGCCCCACGCCACCCGGGTGATGAAGTCCTGGAACCCGGCGGTGAACGGCGTCGTGTTCGCCACGGCCCGGTCCACCCACGCGTCGCCGAGCACCTCGCGCCGGGTGCGCATCCCGGCGTCCCGGCGGGCGTCGTCCGAGTCGAGGGGCGCCCCGCTCACGCGTGACCCCCGGCGGCGTCGAGGTGGCCGAGCAGCGCGCCGGTGACCTCCAGCGGCTGCTCCAGGTTGGGCAGGTGCGCGCCCGGGCTCACCGACAGCAGCGAGGCGCCGGCGATCCCGTCGGCGATCAGCTGCTGGTGCGGCGGCGGCAGCGCCGGGTCCTCCGCGCCGGACACCACCAGCGTGGGCGCGGTGATCCGCGCGAGGTCCGCGCGGGCGTCGAAGTGCCCGACCGCCTCGCAGCAGCTGGCGTACCCCTCGTCGTCGGCGCCGGCGATCATCGCCTCCAGCCGCGCCACGAGGTCCGGGTGCTGCGCGGCGTGACCCGGGGTCAGCCAGCGGCCCACGATCGCCGGCGCGAGAGGCGCCGTCCCGCCCGAGCGGGCCTGCACCGCCCGGTCGAGGAAGCCCTGCGGCTCCGGCTTCGCCGAGGTGCACAGCAGCGCCAGCCGGCCCACCCGCTCGGGCTCGCGCGCGGCCAGCCGCATCGCCGTCATCCCGCCCAGCGACAGCCCCACCACGTGCGCGCGCCGCACTCCCAGCCGGTCCAGCAGCGCGACGACGTCGTCGGCGAGGTCGTCGACCGTGTACGGCCCGGCCGGCGCGGGCGACTCCCCGTGCCCGCGGGTGTCGTAGGTGACCACGCGGTACCGCTCGGCCAGCGCCGGCACCTGCGGATCCCACATCCCCCGGGTGGCCCCCAGCGAGTTGGACAGGACGACGACCGGCGCGTCGGCCGGCCCGTCCTCGGTGTAGCTGACCTCGACCGCGGTCACGGTGCCCCTTCCACCAGCTGCTCGTGCTCGGCCAGCGCGGCGTCCACCTGCGCGCCGGCCTCCCCCACGTCCGGCGTGGCCGCGGCCAGCACCGCGGCGACGTCGACGTCGGTCCGGGTGGCCACCACCTCGGCCAGCGTCCGGCCCGTCTCGTGCGCGTGCCGCGCGGCCTCCGCGGCCGCGTCGTGCGCCGTGCCCCGCCCCAGCGACGGCGTCAGCGCCTCGGCCAGCGCGCCGGCCAGCGACCCCTCGCCGGCCTCGGACACGGCCTCGGCCATCCGGCCGACGTCGGGCCGCAGCCCGCGCAGGCTCTCCGCCAGCCAGGATGCGGCCGACCCCACGGTGACCAGCAGGTCGGTCAGCGTCGGCCACTCGCTGTGCCACGCGCCGGCGGCCCGCTCGTGCTCCTGCTCCATCGCGCCCAGCAGCGTCGCCACCAGGCCCGGGGCCCGCCGCGCGCACGCCCGCGCCGAGATCGCCGCCACCGGGTTGCGCTTGTGCGGCATCGCCGAGGACCCGCCGCGCCCCTCGCCGGCCTCGGCGACCTCGGCCACCTCCGACTGGGCGAGCAGCAACACGTCGACGGCGACCGTCGCCACCACGCCCGCGGCCGCGCCGAGCGCCCCGGCGAGGTCGGCCACCGGCAGCCGCGTGGTGAACCACGGGACGGCGGGCGCGACCAGCCCCAGCTCCTCCGCCAGCGCCGCCCGCACCGTCACCCCGGCGCCGCGCGACGCCGCGAGCGTCCCGACCGCGCCGCCGTACTGGACCGGCAGCGAGGCGACCACCTCGGCCAGCCGCAGCCGCGCGCCGTCCAGCCCGGCGAGCCAGGTGGCGGCCTTGAGCCCGAACGTCGTCGGCAGCGCCTGCTGCATCAGCGTGCGGCCGACGACCACGTCGTCGCGGTGCGCCCGCGCCAGCCTCGCGCAGGAGTCCGCCGCCGCGGCCAGGTCGGCGTCCAGCGCCGCCACCGCCCGCCGGGCGAGCAGCAGCAGCGCGGTGTCGAGCACGTCCTGGCTGGTGGCGCCCACGTGCACGGCGACGGCGTCGCGCTCCCCCACCGCGGCCTGCAGCGCCCGCACCAGCGGCGGCACCGGGTTGCCGGCGTCCGCGGCGTGCGCGACGACGGCCGCGAGGTCCAGCCGAGAGGGGTCGGCGCAGGCGGCGGTCACCGCGTCGGCCGCTGTCGCGGGCACCAGGCCCGCCGCGGCGGCGACGCGGGCGAGGGCCGCCTCGACCTCCAGCAGCGCGCGGAACCAGGCGTCGTCGGACACGGCCGCCGCCGTCCCGCCCCGGGCGAAGGTGCCGGCGAACAGACCTGTCACGACGTCCTTCCTACCGGCGGCCAGCAGACCGAGCCCGCTCAGACGGCGAAGAAGACCGTCTCGCGGTCCCCCTGCAGGTGCACGTCGAAGCGGTAGCCGTCCTCGGTGGGCTGCGCGAGCAGCGTGGCCCGGCGGTCCTCCGGCAGCGCGGCCAGCACGGGGTCCGCCGCGTTGGCCTCGGCCTCGTCGGCGAAGTAGATCCGGGTGACGACGCGGTCGAGCAGGCCGCGGGCGAACACCGAGACGTCGACGTGCGACGCCTGCAGGCCGCCCTCGCCGTCGGGCACGCGGCCCGGCTTGAGGGTGAACAGCGCGAACTCGCCGGACCGGGTCTGCGCGCGGGCGTACCCGCGGAAGCCGGGGTACGTCGAGGGCCCGCGCGGGTCCTCGGGCGAGGAGAAGCGGCCGTCGGGGTCGGCCTGCCAGGTCTCGACCATCGCGTCGGGGACGACGTCGCCGGCGCCGTCGAACACCCGGCCGCGGATCCAGAAGCCGCCCGGGGTGCCCTCGGCGGCGGCCCACTCGCCGTCCGGCCAGGTCAGGCCGATCGCGAGGTAGGGCCCGACGGTGGCGCTGGGGGTGGTGCCCAGCCGGAGGGGCCCGGTGAGGAAGCCGGTGCCGCGCTGCCCGGAGCGGGGCTGGAAGGGGACGGCCGGGTCCGGCGGGACGTCCAGCGGGTTCGCGCTCACGCCACGTCCCCGTCGTCGTCGGTCTCGAACGGCGTCTGCTCGGTGCCGCGCAGCACGATGTCCCACTCGAAGGCCAGCGCCCAGTTGTCCTGGGTGCGGTCGAGGGAGTACCGGCTGACCGCCCGGTGCCGGGCCGCCGGCGGGATCGCGTTGAAGATCGGGTCCTGGCCGAACAGCGGGTCGTCCGGGAAGTACATCTGGGTGACCAGGCGCTGGGTGAACGCCCGGCCGAACAGGCTGAAGTGGATGTGCGCCGGCCGCCAGGCGTTGTGGTGGTTGCCCCACGGGTAGGCCCCGGGCTTGATCGTCATGAACTCGTAGCGGCCCAGGCTGTCGGTGACCACCCGGCCCAGCCCGTCGAAGTGCGGGTCCAGCGGCGCGGGCCAGTTGTCGGCGACGTGCCGGTAGCGGCCGGCCGCGTTGGCCTGCCACACCTCGACCAGTGCGTCGGGCACCGGGCGGCCGTCGCTGTCCAGCACCCGCCCGTACACCAGGATCCGCTGGCCGATCGCCTCGCCGCCGTTGCGCAGGGTCAGGTCGGCGTCCGACGGCAGCACCCGGTCCTCGCCGAGCACCGGGCCGGTGACCTCGGTGAGCCGGTGCGGCAGGTCCACGGGGGTGCGCAGCGGCGCGCGCAGCGCGGTGCTCCGGTAGTCCGGGAAGCCGACGGGCGTCCGCGTCCCGTCGGGTTCGCGCAGGTACCGCGGCAGGACGAGCCTGCCCTCCGACGTGGTCCCGGTCATACCGGGAACGTACGTCCGCGCGGCGACGGCGGGCGAGCGCCGGGTCCCGCCCAGCGGAAGGCGGCCGCCCGGTCAGCGGGCCGCGGACGACGCCGCGAGCGAGGCCAGGTGGGCGTGCACCAGCGTCACCGCGAGCGCGCCCTCCCCCACCGCCGAGGCCACCCGCTTGACCGAGCCCTGCCGTACGTCGCCGGCGGCGAAGACGCCCGGCGTGCTCGTCTCCAGCAGCGCCGGCGGCCGGTCGAGCGGCCAGGCCGGCGTGACGTCGTCGCCGGTCAGCAGCGCCGCCCCGGTGAGCAGGAAGCCCCAGCGGTCGCGGGCCAGCGTCCCGGCCAGCCAGTCGGTGCGCGGCTCGCTGCCGATCATCACGAACAGCATCCCCGGCTCCTCGGTCTCCGCGCCGGTGTCCAGGTCGCGCAGGACCACGGTCTCCAGGACGTCGCTGCCGCGCCCGCCGGCCACCTGCACCCGGTACCGGACGTCGACCCGCGGCAGCGCCTCCAGCTCGCGGATGAGGTAGTCCGACATCGTCTCGGCGAGCGAGTGCCGGCGGACCAGCACGGTCACCCGCTCGGCGTAGCGGGAGAGGTACACCGCCGCCTGCCCGGCCGAGTTGCCGCCGCCGACGACGAACACGTGCCGCCCGGCCATCGCCGGCGCCTCGCTGACCGCGGCCCCGTAGAAGACGCCGCGGCCGGTGAACGCCTCGAGCTCCGGGACGCCGACCCGCCGCCAGGCCGCGCCGGTGGCGATGACCACGCTGCGCGCCCGCACCGCCGTCCCGTCGTGCAGCGTGACCCGGTGCAGCCCGTCCTCGGTGCGCAGGGACGCGGCGGTGCGCATGAAGGAGAAGGTCGTGCCGAACGCCCAGGCCTGCAGGTAGGCGGAGAACGCCAGCCGGCTGCCGCTCACCCCGGTGGGGAAGCCGAGGTAGTTGCGGATCAGCGAGCTGGTGCCCGCCTGCCCGCCGACCGCCTCGCACTCCAGGTGCAGGGTGTCCAGGCCCTCGGAGGCGGCGTACACGCTCGCGCCCAGGCCCGCGGGCCCCGCGCCGACGATCGCGACGTCGTGGACCGCGTCGGGGTCCAGCGGGTCGAACAGGCCGAACGCCTCGGCCACCTCGAGGTCGGTCGGCGCCTCGAGCACGGTCTGCTCGGGCCGGAACCGGACGACGACGACCGGCAGCCGCGGCTGGTCCAGCTCCAGGTCGGCGAGCATCGCCCGGCCCTCGGGCGAGGCGGCCTCGTAGACGCCGAGCGGGATGCGGTTGCGGGTCATCTGGTCGCGCAGGTGCTGGGCGTGCGGGTCCCACCGGTGCCCGATGATCCGCACCGCCTCGAAGCCGCCGCCGCGCCGCGAGGACCACTCGTCGAGGATCTCCGTCACCGAGCGGTGGAACTCCTCGTCGGGGCAGCCCTGCGGGGCGTACACCCAGCGGTCGAGCTGGCCGACGGTGATCGCCTCGAAGATCGGCCGGGCGGTCTCGAACGCGCCCCACCGGACCAGGGCCACGGCGATCGCGCCGGGGTGCCGCGCGTGGCAGGCGCGCAGCACCTCCAGGCCGTCGGGGTCGTCCTCCCCGAGGCCGCCGAGGAGCACGGCCACCGCCGGGTCGCCCGCCGCGGACAGCGCGGCGTCCAGCTCGCCCGGGTCGGTCCCGGACACGACGCGGTAGTCGCTGCCGTAGCGGCGCTCGAGCTCCCGGGTGGTCGAGGTGCGCAGGCCGGCGTCCCGGGCGACGACGGCCAGGGCGGTGCCGGTCACGACACCGCTCCGGGCGGGCGGGCGGGGGCGGGGGTCAGGGCACCGTGCACGGGGCTCTCCGGGTGCGCGCATCCCCCGTGCGGACCGTGGGCGCGGCCATGCAACCACTCCCCCGGGCCCGCTGTCACCGGGTTCCGGGGCGCCTCCGCCGTCCCTAGACTCCGCGGCGTCGGCGGGCGGCGCGCCCGTCGGCGGGCGGGAGGTGCTCGTGGCCGCTCCGGCGGGGACGCCCGGGATGCCGCGGACCATCGCGACGCCCGACCAGCGGCTGCGCGTGTTCGTGTCCTCCACCCTCGAGGAGCTCGCGGCCGAGCGGCGCGCGGTCCGCGACGCCGTCGCCCGGCTGCGGCTGACCCCGGTGATGTTCGAGCTGGGCGCGCGCCCGCACCCGCCGCGCGACCTCTACCGCGCCTACCTCGCGCAGAGCGACGTCTTCGTCGGCGTCTACGGCGACCGCTACGGCTGGGTGGGCCCGGACATGGCGGTGTCGGGCCTGGAGGACGAGCTCGTGCTGTCCGAGGGGATGCCGCGGCTGCTCTACGTCCGCACGCCGGCGCCCGGCCGCGACCCCCGGCTGGCCCGGCTGCTGGAGCGGGTGCAGGCCGAGGGCGGCGTCTCGACCACGCCCTACCGCGACCCGGCCGAGCTCGCCGAGCTGGTCGCCGACGACCTGGCCGTGCTGCTCAGCGAGCGCTTCACCCGGCCGGCCCCGGCGCCGCCCGGGCTGGCCGCCGGGTGGCTGCCGACGCCGCCGACGCCGATGGTCGACCGCGCCGCGGAGCTCGCCACCGTCACCGGGCTGCTCGGCGACCCGGCGGTGCGGCTGGTGGTGCTCACCGGGCCCGGCGGCATCGGCAAGACCCGGCTGGCGCTGGCCGCGGCCGCGGCGGTGGAGCCCGGCCGCGACGGCGTGTGGTTCGTCGACCTCTCCGGCGTCCGCGACCGCGCCGACGTGCCCGCGGCCGTGGCCGAGGCGGTCGGGGTGTCCGCCGAGGGCAGCCGCCCCCTGCTCGACCAGGTGGCCGACCGGCTGGCCGGCCGCCGGGCGCTGCTCGTCGTCGACAACCTCGAGCAGGTCGCCGGCGCCGCCCCCGACCTCGCGACGCTGCTGGCCCGCTGCCCGCTCACCCAGCTGCTGGTCACCAGCCGCACCGTGCTGCGGCTGCGCGGCGAGCACGACGTGCCGATCGAGCCGCTGCGGACGCCGGCCGCTGACGACGACCCCGGCACGGCGCCCGCGGTGCAGCTGTTCGTCGCCCGCGCCCGCCAGGCCGACCCCTCCTTCGCGCTCACCGCCGCCACCGCCGGCCCGGTCGCCGAGCTGGTGCGCCGGCTGGACGGGCTGCCGCTGGCGGTCGAGCTGGCCGCGGCCCGGGTGCGCACGCTGCCCCCGCGGCTGCTGCTGGCCCGGCTGGACCGCGCGCTCGACCTCGGCGACCCCGACGTCGACGTGCCCGACCGCCAGCGCACGCTGCGGTCGACCATCGCCTGGAGCCACGACCTGCTCGACGAGCGCGGCCGGGCGCTGCTGGCCCGGCTGTCGGTGTGCGCGGACGGCTGCACCCTCGACACCGCCGAGGTGGTGGGGGCCGGCCCGATCGAGGACGGCACCGGCGACCTCGACGTCCTGGAGACGCTGTCGGACCTGGTCGGGCACAGCCTGGTCACCCCCACCGACACCGGGGACGGCGAGCCCCGGTTCCGCATGCTCGAGCTGGTCCGCGCGTTCGCCGCCGAGCGGCTGCGCGAGCGCGGCGAGGAGGAGGCGACGCGGGTCCGCTGGGCGCAGCACCTGGCCCGGTTGGGCGCCGAGGCGGGCGCGGGGCTGGCCGGCCCGGCCGCGCGGCTGTGGCGGGACCGGCTGGACGCCGAGACCGCCGACCTGCGCGCCGCGCTGCGGTGGGCGGTGGCCACCGACCGCGCGGACCTCGCCGTCCGGCTGACCGCGCCGCTGGTCCGCTGGTGGTGGGCGCGCGGGCTGCTGCCCGCGATGGCCGGGCTGGCCGAGCAGACGGCGGCGCTGCCGTCGGCCGCCGCGCTGCCGCCGGACCTGGCCGGCCGGCTCACCTGGGCGCGGGCCTCGCTGCGGATCGCCCTCGGCGACCGGGCGGGCGCGGCCGGCCTGCTCGACGGCGTGGTCGACGACGCCCGCAGCCGCGACGACGCGTGGCTGCTCGGCCACGCCCTCGGCGCGCGGGCGATGTGCCTGCCCCCGGCCGACCCGCGCGTCGTCCCGCAGCTGGACGAGGCGCTGGCCCAGCTGCGGCGCAGCGGCGACGGCTGGTCGGTCGCGTTCAGCGGGATGCTGCGCGTGGCCGTCGCGCTGGCCGGCGGGGACGTGGCCGCCGCCGAGCGGGTCGCGGCCGAGGCGCGGGAGCTGGCCGCGGCGGCCGCCGACGACCAGCTCGCCGCGCTGCTCGGCGACGCCCTGGCACTGGCCGCGCTGCTGGCCGGCGACCTGCCCCGCGCGCGGGCCCGGCTGGACGAGGCCGTGGCGCTGCACCGGCGCACCCGCGACCTGGAGGGCGCCGCGACCTGCCTGGAGGTGCTGGCCGCGCTCGCCCTCGCCGAGGGCCGGCACGCGGCGGCGGCCCGGCTCGCGGGCGCCGCCGACGCCGCCCGCGCCGGCCTCGGGGTGGCCCGCTGGTCGCCGCACCAGGCGCTGGCCGACCGGCTCCGGGAGGCGCTGCGCGCCGCGCTCGGGGACGACGAGGAGGCGCGCGGGCGGGCCGCCGGCGCGGCGCTGGGCCCCTGGGCGGCGCTGGACGAGGAGCTCGCGCGCCCCTCCTGAGCGGCGCCGCCCCGGTCAGCCGACGGCGACCGGCGGGTACTGCGGCAGCGGTCCGGTCCCCGGGTGGGCCACGGTGAACCGGCCGTACTCGTCGTCCCGGCCGGGGTGCACCGGCGCGGGGGCGGCGTCCGCGGCGCCCAGCGGCCGGCCCGCCGGCAGCGTGCTGCGGTACTCGACGGCGCGGAAGGCGGCCAGCGGCGCCAGGGACAGCCCGATCGCGCGCAGCCCGTCGGCGACCGGGTGCTCCCCCAGCGCGAGCTCGGCGCCGCCGGGCCCGGGCCGGGCCTGCCACCGGGCGAGCACCGGGATCCGCGTCTCCAGCAGCCGCCCGCCGCGCACCGACCACAGCGTCCGCGCCGGGCTGCCGCGCAGCGCCGGGCCGCGGGCGCGCACGGTGTGCACCAGCACGTCGGCGCCGGCCTCGGACAGCCGGACCCGCTGCCGGCCGGGCTCGTCGAGGAAGTCCATGTCGCCGAGCCACTTGGGCAGCCCCCACTCGGCCCGGCCGAGGTCGCGGGCCTCGCGGGAGGTCACCGGCAGCTGCAGCACGAAGCCGCCGACCGCCGGGCGGGCAGCGCCGCGCGCCGCCGGTCCGACGACGCCGGCCGTGACGCCGACCTCGCCGTAGGGGGCCAGCGCGTGCGTGCCGCCGTCGGCGTCGGTCCAGGTGACGGTGCGGTAGCGGAAGGCGTGCACCGCCACCAGCGTGCGGCCACCCGGCACCGGGATCGGCCGGACCAGCGGCCGGCCGCCGTCGCGGGGCAGCAACGCGGCGACCGCGGCCGCCGACGCCAGGTGGTAGGAGCAGGCCACCGCCGCGTCGTGGTAGGCCAGCGGCAGCCGGACGGGGTCGGTCACGGCGCCCAGCACACCGGCGCGCGGCCCGGACCGGCAGGGTCCGAGGTCCCGCGGCTTCCGCTGGGTGGGAGACTGGCGGGGTGGCGGGCGGCGCGGGCGAGCGGGGGCGGTCGGTGACCTCCCGGGCGCTCGCCGTCCTCGACGCCTTCGACGCGAGCGCGCCGCGGCTGACCCTGACCGAGATCGCCGAGCGGTCGGGCACGCCGCTGACCACCGCGCACCGGCTGCTCGCCGAGCTCACCGGCTGGGGGGCGCTGGCCCGCCGCGCCGACGGCCGCTACGAGATCGGCCGCAAGCTCTGGGACCTCGGCCTGCTCGCGCCCGTGTCGCTCGAGCTGCGCCAGGTGGCCGCGCCGTACCTGCTCGACGTGCACACCGCCACGCGGGACACCGTCCACCTCGCCGTCCGCGACGGGCTCTCGGCGCTGTACGTCGAGCGCATCTCCGGGCGCGAGTCGGTGCCGGTGGTCAGCCAGGTGGGCAGCCGGCTGCCGCTGCACGCCACCGGCGTCGGCAAGGTGCTGCTCGCCGCCGCCCCCGACGACGTCGTCGCCGAGGCCCTGGCCGCGCCGGCCCGCGCCACCCGGCACACCGTCGTCGAGCCGGCCCGGCTGCGCCGGGAGCTCGCCGAGGTGCGCCGCCGCGGCTGGGCGCGCACCGCCGAGGAGATGTCGCTGGGCACGCTGTCGGTGGCCGTGCCGGTGCGGGTGGAGCGCGGCGGCGGCACCGCCGTGGCCGCGGCGCTCGGCATCGTCGTCCCCAGCCACCGGCGCGACCTCCCCCGGCTGGTGCCGGTGCTCGAGGTGGCCGCGCGGGGCATCGGCCGGGCGCTGGCCCGGGCGGCGCACCTGAGGTGAGCGGCACTTCCGCTGAGCGGCAGGCCGAGGTGTCCACCCGCGGGTAGCCCGGGTCACACTCGCCGGCATGCGCACCCAGGTGGGGATCATCGGCGCCGGCCCGGCCGGCCTGCTGCTGTCGCGGCTGCTCGCGCTGCAGGGCATCGACTCGGTGGTTCTGGAGAACCGCTCGCGCGAGTACGTCGAGGCGCGCATCCGGGCCGGCATCCTCGAGCAGAACACCGTCGACGTCCTCACCGAGGCCGGCATGGGCGACCGGCTGCACCGCGAGGGCCTCGAGCACCGCGGCATCCACCTGCAGTACCCGGGCACCCGGCACACGCTGGACTTCCCCGAGCTGTGCGGGCGGCGGGTGTGGGTCTACGGCCAGACCGAGGTGGTCAAGGACCTGGTCGCCGCACAGCTCGCCGGCGGCCCGCCGCTGCACTTCGAGGTCTCCGACGTCGCGATCGAGGACGTCGACACCGACAGCCCGCGCGTCCGGTTCACCGACGCCGACGGCACGGCGCAGGTGCTCGAGTGCGACGTCGTGGCCGGCACCGACGGCTTCCACGGCCCGTCGCGCGCCGTCGTCGCCGAGGGCACGCAGCAGCGGCTGTGGGAGCGCACCTACCCGTACGCGTGGCTGGGGATCCTCGCCGACGCCGCCCCGGCCACCGACGAGCTGATCTACGCCTGGCACCCCGAGGGGTTCGCGCTGTACTCGATGCGCTCGCCGTCGGTGTCGCGGCTGTACCTGCAAGTCGACCCGTCCGAGAAGATCGAGGACTGGTCCGACGACCGGATCTGGGCGGGCCTGGCCACCCGGTTCGCGCACGAGGGCTGGGAGATCAGCACCGGCCCGGTGCTGGAGAAGTCGATCCTGCCGATGCGCTCGTTCGTCAGCGCGCCGATGCGCCGCGGCCGGCTGTTCCTCGCCGGCGACGCCGCGCACATCGTGCCGCCCACCGGCGCCAAGGGCCTCAACCTCGCCGTCGCCGACGTCGTCCTGCTCTCCCGCGCGCTGGTCCGGCTGCTGCAGGAGAAGGAGACCGACCTCGCCGACGCCTACTCCGACACCGCGCTGCGGCGGGTCTGGCGGGCCACCCACTTCTCCTGGTGGATGACCTCGATGCTGCACACCACCGGCGACCCGTTCGACGCCGAGCTGCAGCTGTCGCAGCTGCGCCGGGTGTGCTCGTCGGAGGCCGCCGCCCGCGAGCTGGCCGAGAACTACACCGGCCTCCCCTACTAGAGGAGGTCGCGGACCCGGCCGGCGGTGCCGGGCGCCAGCGGCAGGTGCGGCAGCACGCCGGTCACCTCCTCGGGCTCCAGCCCCTGCTCGGCCAGGACGGCCACCAGCCGGGCGGCGTCGTCCGGGGGCACCGGGGCGGGCAGGCCGGCGTCCCGGACGGCGGCCAGCGCGAGGAACAGCGCGCCCGAGAGCCCCTCGTCCGGCTCGGGCTCCCGACCCCCGCCCGCCCGGCCCGGCGCGGCCGCGGCGCGGGTGGCGGCCTCGGCGGCGCGGACCAGCGACAGCGGCAGCCCCTCGGACTCCACCTCCAGCAGCGGGGTGCGGCCCAGGGCGGCCAGGACGAGGTGCTCGGCCTCGGTGCGCAGCGGCTCCTCCCACTCCATCGCGCGCACGACCTCGCCCAGGTCGGTGCCGTCCTCGCCGAGCTCGTCGAGCAGCTCGGCCCACTGCGCCGGCCGGGTGCGGCGGGCGCGGTCGGCGGCGAGCACGCAGGTCTCGCGCACGAACGGCTCGACCACCTCGCGGTCGAACCGGTCGGCGAACACGGTGCCGTCGGCGTCGACGGCGTTGAGCGCGTCCTGGAAGCTGCCCGGGCGGGCGTCGCCCAGCTCGATCCGGCCGTCCTCCTCGCCCGACAGCGGCTGCCCGGTGGCGGCGCGGTCGCCGATGGTGGAGCCGGTGGCCACCAGCCGGCCGCGCAGCCGCAGGTGGTGCGGCCGGTCGGACAGGCCCACCGCCCAGGCGCAGGACTCGGCGATCAGCGCCGCGCGGCGCTCCCGCAGCACCTCGCGGCCGAGCAGGCCGAACCAGTCGACGTCGAAGGTGGAGCCGTCGGAGGAGAAGTCGTCGAAGGAGGCCACGCTGTCGAACACCCCTCCTTGCTACCCCTCTCCCAGCGGTCCGTGGAGGAGCGCCGCCACGGTGGCCGCCGCCCCGCGGGTGCGCAGGGAGTCCAGCGCCGCCGAGTAGGCGGCCGTGAAGCGGGGCCGGTCGCCGAGGTCGCCGAACAGCTCGCGGTCGGCCAGCGGGGCGAGCGGGTCCTCCCGGGACCGCCGCGCCGCGGCGACCAGGCGGTCGCGGCGGGCGTCGACCAGCCCGGCGGCGTCCCCGCGGCGCTCGAGCGCGTGCACCCACGCCGCGACCACCGCCGCCGAGCGCCGCACCTCCCCGCCCCGGTCGAGGTTCGCGCGCAGCACCGGGAACAGGAACTGCGGCAGCCGGTCGGAGGCGTGCTCGACGATCCGGGCGAGGGTGTCGCGCACGTGCGGGTTGCCGAACCGGGTGACCAGCTCGGCGCGGTAGCGGCGCAGGTCGGTGCCCGGGACCGGCGGCAGCGTCGGCGTCCCCTCCTCCTCCAGGTAGCCGACCAGCAGCTCGCGCAGCAGCGGGTCGCGCGTCGCCTCGTGCACGTGCTCGTGGCCGAGCAGCGGGCCGAGGTGGCCGAGCACCTGGTGGCCGGCGTTGAGCAGCCGCAGCTTCATCAGCTCGTACGGCGCGACGTCGCCGACCACCTGCACGCCGACGTCCTCCAGCGGCGGCCGCCCGGCCGGGAACACGTCCTCGAGCACCCACTGCGTCCACGGCTCGCACACCACCGGCCAGAGGTCCTCGACGCCGAAGGTCGCGGCGAGCCGGGCGCGGTCGTCGTCGGTGGTGACGGGGGTGATCCGGTCGACCATCGACGACGGGAACGGCACCTCCCGGGCCACCCACTCGCCGAGGGCGTCGTCGCGCAGCCCGGCGAACGCGGCGAAGCTGCGCCGGGCCAGGTCGCCGTTGCCGGGCACGTTGTCGCAGGAGGCGACGGCGAACGGCGGGAGCCCGCGGGCGCGGCGGCGCACCAGCGCCTCGGTGACCAGGCCGAACACCGTCGCCGGCGCGGCGCCCGGCCGCAGGTCGGCGAGCACGGCGGGCGCCGTCGCGTCGAACTCGCCGGTGGCCGCGGACGCGTTGTAGCCGCCCTCGGTCACGGTCAGCGTGACGATCCGGGTGCCCGGCGCCGCCATCGCCTCGACCACCGCCCCCGGGTCGTCCGGCGCGAGCCGGTAGCCCACCAGCGAGCCGACCACCCGGGCGGTGAGGTGCCCGTCGGGGTGCTTCTCGACCAGCGTGTACAGGCGGTCCTGCGCGGCCATCACCTCGGCCATCCGGCGGTCGGCGGGCAGCACGCCGACCCCGCAGACCCCCCAGTCCTCCCCCGCGCCGGCCTCGAGCAGCCGGTCCAGGTACAGCGCCTGGTGCGCGCGGTGGAAGCCGCCGACGCCGAGGTGGACGACCCCCGCCCGCACCGCGGCGCGGTCGTAGCGCGGCGTCCGCACCGACGCGGGCAGCTCGCCCAGCGTCGCGGCGCTCAGCCGGGTCATCGGCGCTCCTCGGGGTCCGGGACGGGCCCTGCTCCTACCCCGCCCGGGCGGGCACCGGCACGCGCTGCAGGTCGGCGGCGACGACGAGGTCGCCGTCGAACTCCTCCCGCGCCTCGTCCGCGAAGGCGCTCGGGTCGGCGTAGCGCTGGGAGAAGTGGGTGAGCACCAGCGTGCGCACCCCCGCCTGCGCGGCGACCCGGGCGGCCTGCCGGGCGGTGAGGTGGCCGTACCGGTCGGCCAGGGCCGCGTCGGCCGCGAGGAACGTCGCCTCGATGACCAGCAGGTCCGCGCGGTCGGCGAGGGCGGGGACGGCGTCGCACATGCGGGTGTCCATGACGAAGGCGAACCGCTGGCCGGGCCGCGGCGCGCTGACCTCGGCCAGCCGCACCGTCCGCTCCCCCACCCGGAGCGCGCCCTCGCGCTGCAGCCGGCCGACGTCGGGGCCGGCCACGCCCGCCGCGGCCAGCCGGTCCGGCAGCATCCGGGCGCCGTCGGGCTCGGTCAGCCGGTAGCCGAAGGACTCGACCGGGTGGCTGAGCCGGCACGCCTCCAGCACGCCGGCGGGGTCCTCGGCCAGCCGCCCGTCCCCGGACACCGGCTCCTCGCGGACCTCGGCGAGGTCGGCGAACGGGGTGGCGTGCCGCAGCCGGTCGAAGAAGACCTGCCCGGACGCCGGGTAGTGCGCGACCACCGGGTGCGCGACGCCGTCCAGCGACATCCGCTGCACGACGCCGGGCAGGCCCAGGCAGTGGTCGCCGTGGAAGTGGCTGAGCAGGATCCGGTGCACCGCGCTGCTCGGCACCCCGGCCAGCAGCATCTGCCGCTGGGTGCCCTCGCCGGGGTCGAACAGGAACCCCCGGCCGTCCCAGCGCAGCAGGTAGCCGTTGTGGTTGCGGGTGCGGGTGGGCGCCTGGCTCGCGGTGCCGAGCACGACCAGCTCCCGCGCCGCCACCGCCGCGACGCTACTGGCGACGGACCGGAACGGCCTCCCTTATCCGAAGAGGTCGGACAGGAAGGACTCCTTGCGCTTCTTGCCGTGCGAGCCGTAGGAGCCGTGCGACGACGAGTGCGAGGAACCGCGCACCGCGCCGAGCACCTCGTTCACCACGGCGCCGAGCCCCGCGCCGCCGGCGGCCGGATACTGGCCCCCGTGCTGCTGCGGTGCGCCGTGCTGCTGTGGCGGCTGCTGGGCGCCGTGGCCGCCGGAGTGCGCGGCGGCCGGCGCGGCGTGCCAGGAGTTCTCGGCGTCGATGAGCCGCTCGAGCTCCCCGCGGTCGAGGAAGATGCCCCGGCACTCGGTGCACTGGTCGACGTGGACGCCGTTGCGCTCGTAGGTGCGCATCGTGCCGTGGCACTTGGGACAGACGAGATCCATGCCGCACGGTACGACGCACGCGGGACCCCCGGAGACCGGGACCGCGTGCCAGGGTGCGCGCCCGTGAGGACAGAGCGCACGGTGACCCTCCGCTTCGGCACGGCCTCCCGGCGGAGCACCACCCACACCAACCTCTCCGCCGTCCGCAGCGACGGGCCGGTCCTCTGGGTGGCCGGCGACGAGACCGCCACGATCGAGCGGCTGGTGGCCGACGACCCCGCCGACCCCACCTCCTACGGCGACCAGACCACCTTCTCCCTCGCCGACCTCGTGCCGCTGCCCGGCGGCACCGGCCCCGGGGTCGAGGAGGAGGCCGACGTCGAGGGCCTGGCCCGCACCGGCGACGCGCTGTGGGCGGTCGGCTCGCACAGCCTGCGCCGCCGCCGCATCCGCGACGAGCACGACGGCGAGCAGGCGCTGCGCCGCCTCGCGCGGGTCACCGGCCAGCCGCGCCGGCAGGTGCTGGTGCGCATCCCGGTGGTCGACGTCGACGGGCTGCCCACCCTGGTGAAGGACGACGGCGCCCGCAGCGCCGCCGTCTTCGGCACCCGCGGGAAGGACCTGCGCGACCTGCTCGCCGACGAC
This sequence comes from Geodermatophilus sp. SYSU D00684, assembly GCF_054050455.1. Classification (NCBI taxonomy): domain Bacteria; kingdom Bacillati; phylum Actinomycetota; class Actinomycetes; order Geodermatophilales; family Geodermatophilaceae; genus Geodermatophilus; species Geodermatophilus sp. SYSU D00684. The sequence continues at coordinate 94,667 of NZ_JBJGZI010000001.1, forward strand.
GAGCACCTCGCGCCGTTCCTCCCCATCCCGGGCAAGGACAACGGCCTCGACGTCGAGGGCATCGCGGTCTCCGGCGAGCGCGTCTACCTCGGCCTGCGCGGCCCGGTGCTGCGCGGCTGGGCGGTGGTGCTCGAGCTGCGGCCGGTGGTCGACGAGCGCGACCCCGCCCGGCTGCGCCTGCGGAAGTTCCCCGACGGCCGCCGCTACCGCAAGCACGTGCTGCGGCTGGGCGGCCTCGGCGTGCGCGACCTGTGCCCGCAGGGCGAGGACCTGCTGGTGCTCGCCGGCCCGACCATGGACCTCGACGGCCCGGTGTACGTGTACCGCTGGCACGGCGCCCGCGCGGCGGAGGAGCCGACCGTCGTCCGCGGCGACCTGCTCACCCGCGAGCTGGCGCTGCCCTACGGCGACGGCGACGACCACGCCGAGGGCATCGGCCTGCTCGGCCCGGCCGGGGACGGCCGGCTGCTGGTCGTCTACGACAGCCCGGCCCCGGCGCGGCTCACCGCCGACGGCGGCGTGCTGGCCGACGTCGTCCGGCTGCCCTGAGTCAGCCGACGCGCACCGGCCGGGCGGCGACGACCCCGGCCGCGGCCAGGCCGAGGCCGACGGCCAGCAGGAGCAGCAGCGGCGCGGTCCACCCGCCGGTCGCCTCCGACAGCGCGCCGACGACGACCGGGCCGAGCGCGCCGACGCCGTAGCCGACCAGCTGGCTCATCCCCGACAGGCGGGCCGCGGCGCCGGCGTCGGCCGCGCGCAGCACCACGAGGGTGACCGCCAGCGCGATGCCGGCGCCCTGCGCCAGCCCGCCGACCACCGCCCACGCGGACCACGCCCCGGGCGCGGCGAGCAGCCCGGCGACCGGCGCCACCCACAGCGCGGCGACCCCGAGCGCGAGCCCCGCCTGCCCGGAGGTGCGGGCGAGCACGGCCGGCACCAGCAGGCTGCCCGCGATGCCGAGCACCTGGTAGACGGAGGCGGCCACCGAGCCGGTGGCGGCGTCGGTACCGGCGCGGTCGGCCAGCAGCGTGGGCAGCCACGCGGTGAGCGAGAAGTACAGCGTGGAGTGCAGCGCCTGCACCGCGGTCACCGCCCACGCGACCGGCGACCGCCACATCGGCCGCCCGCCGGCGGAGCGGGCGCCCGGGGCGGGGCCGGCGGTGTCGGCGTGCCGCGCGGCCGCCGCCCAGACGACCGCCGCGACGACGGCGAGCACCCCCTCCGCGGCGAGCGCGCCGCGCCAGCCGAGCACCGCCGCCAGCGGCGCGGTGAACGCAGCGCCCGCGGCGGCGCCGGCCACGAGGGCCGCGGTGTAGAGGCCGGTCACCGTGCCCGCGCGCCGGCCGAACCCGGCCTTGACCACGGCCGGGAGCAGCACGTTGCCCACCGTCATGGCCGCGCCGGCGAGGAAGGTGCCGGCCAGCAGCACCGAGGCGCCGTCGAGGACCCGCAGCCCCTGCGCGGCCGCCAGCAGCACCAGCGAGCCGAGGACCGCCGCGCCTGCGCCGACCCGGCGCCCGACGGCGGCCGCGGCCGGCGCCAGCAGCGCGAAGCACAGCACCGGCAGCGTGGTCAGCAGGCCGGCGGCGGCCGCGGACAGGCCGAGGTCGGCGCGGACGTCGTCGAGGACGGGGCCGACGGCGGCGATCGCGCCCCGCAGGTTGAGCGCCGTCAGCAGGACGGCGGCCAGCAGCAGCCGGCCGCCGGGCGACGCGGCCGGCACGGCCCCATCCTGCGCCGCCGCCCGCGGACCCGCCGGTTCCGGACCCGGTGCGGATCGTGAAACACGAGTCGCTAGTGTCCCAGCGGCCCGTGGTCCAGCTCACACAGCGGTGAGCTCGCGGGCGACCCAGGAGGCCCCGTGCGCATCCCCGTCCCACGCTCCCTCGGCAGGTCCGTCCTCGCCCTCGCCACCGGCGCCGCGCTCGTCACCGGCGCCGTCGTCACCGCCGGCCCGGCCGCCGCGGTGCCCGGCAACGGCAACGGCGGCGGCGTCGGCAACGCCGCCCCGACACTGGTCCAGACCGACGAGGGCAGGCTCCGCGGCACCCGGCTCGACGGCTACCGCACCTTCGAGGGCATCCGGTACGCCGAGGCGCCGGTCGGCGACCTCCGGTTCCGCCCGCCCGTGCCGGTCGCGCCCTTCCGCGGGATCGCCGACGCCACCGCCCCGCACGAGCCGTGCGCCCAGCTGGCCAACGGCACCACCAACGCGTTCCAGACCTCGAACGAGGACTGCCTGTTCCTCAACGTCACCACCCCGGCGGGCCTGGACGCGGCGCGCTCGGACCTGCCGGTGATGGTGTGGATCCACGGCGGCTCCTGGGTCTACGGCAACGGCGCCAACTACGACGCCGCGAAGCTGGCCGTCGAGGGCGACGCCGTCGTCGTGACGATCAACTACCGCCTCGGCCCGATGGGCTTCATGGCCCAGCGCGACCTGTCCGCCGCCAACGGCCCGGTCGGCTCCGGCAGCGCCGGCCTGCTCGACCAGCAGGAGGCGCTGCGCTGGGTGCAGCGCAACATCGACGCCTTCGGCGGCGACCCGGACAACGTGACGGTCTTCGGCGAGTCCGCCGGCGCCTCCTCCGTCTGCGCCCAGCTGGCCTCCCCCACCGCCGCCGGCCTGTTCGACAAGGCGATCGCGCAGAGCTACAGCTGCACCACCACCTACGACACGCTGGCCACCGAGGAGGCGACCGGCCAGGGCGTCGCGACCGCCGTCGGCTGCGCCGGCGCGGCCGACGTCGCCGCCTGCCTGCGCGCCGTGCCCGCCGAGGCGCTGCTGCGCGCCTGGCCCGGCGGCTCGTTCGTCGTCGGCGGGTCGTCGCTGCCCGAGCAGCCGGGGGCGGCGATCGCGGCCGGCCGGTGGAACCGCGTGCCGGTGCTGCACGGCAACCTGCAGGACGAGAACACGCTGTTCACCCCGCTGTCGCTGCCCGAGGCCCAGCGCCAGGCGCTGCTGTCGGCCGACCCGGCCGTGTACACCGCCACGCTGCAGCAGCGGTTCGGCACCCGGGCCGCGGCGGTCGCCGAGCGCTACCCGCTGGCGGAGTACGGCTCGACGCTGCGGGTCCTGGCGGCGGTGGCCAGCGACGTCGGCAGCGCGCTGTCGACCTGCACGCACGTGGGCGCCTACGACCTGCTCCGCGGGCAGCAGCCGGCAGTGTTCGCCTACTCGTTCCGCGATCAGGACGCCCCGGCGCTGCTGGACTTCCCGTACGACCCGGCGCGGTACGACGAGGGCGCCCAGCACGCGGGCGAGCTGCCGTACCTGTTCCCGGGCCTGTTCGGCGGCCCGCTGACCGCCGAGCAGCAGGCGCTGTCGACGACGATGGTCCGCTACTGGACCAACTTCGCGGCCACCGGGGACCCGAACGGCCGCGGCGTCCCGGCGTGGAACGCCTACCGCACCCCGGCCGACGTCCAGGGCCTGGACGTCGCCGCGCAGGGCGGCGTCGGCCCGGTCGACGTCGCCGCGGACGCGAACTGCGCCTTCTGGGCCGGCCGCTGAGCACCTGAACGGCTCGGTACCCGCGCGGCCGAGCACCACCCCGGGCCCCGGGAGCGGCACGTCCGGTGACCGCCACCCGGGGCCCGGGGCCCGTCCCGCCCCACCCGTCCCACGCCCCGAGAGCCGGATCTACTGATCGGTAACAGATGTGGGATCGTCGGGGAACACGTCGAGACGGCGTCACACCGCCGTCAGGAGAGAGGTCCCATGCGGTTGCAGCTTTCCCCGGAGATGGAGGCCTTCCGGGATGAGATGCGCACCTTCTTCACCACCCAGGTGCCGCAGGAGATCCGCGACACCGTCGCGGCCCACCGCCACCTGACCCGCGACCAGTACGTCGAGGCCCAGCGCGTCCTCAACGCCGCCGGCCTGGCCGTGCCGCACTGGCCGGTCGAGTGGGGCGGCCGGGACTGGACGCCGCTGCAGCGCCACATCTGGCGCGAGGAGATGCAGCTCGCCAACGTCCCCGAGCCGCTCGCGTTCAACGCCAGCATGATCGGCCCGGTCATCGCGAGCTTCGGCAACCAGGAGCAGAAGGAGCGCTTCCTGGCCAAGACCGCGAACCTCGACATCTGGTGGTGCCAGGGCTTCTCGGAGCCCGACGCCGGCTCCGACCTCGCCTCGCTGCGCACCACCGCCGTCCGCGACGGCGACGACTGGGTGGTCAACGGCCAGAAGACCTGGACCACCCTCGGCCAGTACGCCGACTGGATCTTCTGCCTGGTCCGCACCGACCCGACCGCGGAGAAGAAGCAGCGCGGCATCTCGATGCTGGTCTTCCCGATGGACACCCCGGGGGTCACCCTCCGCCCGATCCAGCTCATCGACGGCGGCCACGAGGTCAACGAGGTCTTCTTCGAGGACGTCCGCGTCCCCGCCGAGAACCTGATCGGCGAGGAGAACCGCGGCTGGGACTACGCCAAGTTCCTCCTCGGCAACGAGCGCGTGGGCATCGCCCGCGTCGGCGCCACCAAGAAGCTGATCGCGCAGGCCAAGGCGCACGCGCGTGAGGTCGTCGTCGCGGGCCGGCCGCTGTCGCAGGACCCGCGGCTGACCGCGCGCATCGCCGAGCTCGAGAACGAGCTGCTGGCCCTGGAGCTGACCGCGCTGCGCGTGGTCGCCAACTCCGCCGACGGCAAGCCGCACCCGGCCTCCTCGGTGCTCAAGCTGCGCGGCTCCGAGCTGCAGCAGGCCGCCACCGAGCTGCTGGTCGACATCGCCGGCCCGCTGTCGGTCGCGTCCTTCGCCGACGGCGGCTCGCAGGTGCCCCAGTGGGCCCGGGTGGCCACGCCGGAGTACCTGAACTACCGCAAGGTCTCCATCTACGGGGGCTCCAACGAGGTCCAGCGGACCATCATCGCCGGCACGATCCTGGGGCTGTGAGCTAGCAGTGGACTTCCAGTACGACAGCGAGCAGAACGACCTCCGCGAGGCCGTCGCGGGCCTGCTGGGCCGCGCCTACGGCGACAGCGAGCGGCGCCGCCAGGTGGTCGCCACCGACCCCGGCTTCGACGAGAAGACCTGGGCGCAGCTGGCCGAGATGGGCGTCCTCGGGCTGCCCTTCGCCGAGGAGGACGGCGGCATGGGCGCCGGCCCGATCGAGGTGGCCCTCGTCGCCGAGGAGATCGGCCGGGTGCTCGCGCCCGAGCCGTTCGTCGAGGCCGTGGTCCTCGCCGGTGGCCTGGTCGCCGCCGTGGGCACCGCCGAGCAGCGGGCGGCGGTCCTCGGGCCGCTGTCCGAGGGCGCCAGCGTGCTCGCGTTCGCGCACGCCGAGCCCGGCACCCGGTGGAGCCCCGCGGCGGCTGCCGTCACCGCCACGCAGGACGGCGGCACCTGGCGGCTGACCGGCGTCAAGGAGCCGGTGCCGAGCGGCGCCCGCGCCGACGTCCTCGTGGTCAGCGCGGTCACCGACGGCGGCACCGCCCTGTTCCTCGTCCAGGGCGACGCCGAGGGCCTGACCCGCACCGGCTACCGCACCCACGACGGAACCCGCGCGGCCAACGTCACCCTCGACGGCACCCCCGCGGAGCTGCTCGGCGAGGGCACCGCGGACCGCACCGCCGACGTCGAGCGGGCGCAGGCCCTGGCCCGGATCGCCTACAGCGCCGAGGCCGTCGGGGCGATGGACACCGCGCTGAAGACGACCGCGGAGTACCTGAAGACCCGCAAGCAGTTCGGCGTCACGCTCAACCGGTTCCAGGCGCTGACCTTCCGCGCGGCGGACATGTATGTGTCCCTGGAGCTGGCCCGCAGCACCGCGCTGTGGGCGAGCATGGTCGCCGACACCGGCGGCGACGTCGTCACCGCCGCCGACCGCGCCCGGCTGCAGACCAGCCGCGCCGGCCGGCACGTCGGCAAGGAGGCCATCCAGCTGCACGGTGGCATCGGCGTCACCGCGGAGTACTCGGTCGGCCACTACACCAGCCGGCTGACCGCGATCGACCACCTGCTCGGCGACGGCGACTGGGCCGCCGACCGGCTGGCCGCGGCCGTCGACTCGTACCCGACGGTCGACCCGCTCGGCGCGCCTTACACCGGCGCCTGAGCGACCGCACCACGTAGACGGCCGGCGTCCCCTCTCCCGGGACGCCGGCCGCTGCCGTTCCCGCCGGCCGACCACCTAGGGTCCGGCGGGTGCTCGCCTGGCTCCTGCTCCCCGCCGTGCTCGCGACGGTCCTCGCCTGGGCCGCCGCGCGGCTGGTCCGCCGGCGCGCCCGGGGCCGCCGCGCCGGCCGGGTCGCCGCCGTCCTGGTCGCCGTCCTCGCCTGGCTGGCCGTCGCCGCGGGCGGGCTGCAGGTGTGGGCGCGGGCGTCGCTGGACTCCTCCGGCATCGCCCGCGCGGTCGTGTGGATGGACGCCGACGTCGACGACCGGCTCCGGTTCCCCGAGCTGCCGGTCCCGGCCGGCGGCACCCCGCTGCCGCTGACCGCCGGCTCCCTCCCCGGCGGCGTCCTCGAGCAGGTGACCGTCCCCGGCGGCGGCACCGAGGACCTCGCCGCGCTGCTGGACCGCACGCAGACCACGGGCTTCGTCGTGCTGCGCGGCGACGAGGTGCTGCTCGAGCGGTACGGCGCCGGCGGCTCCCGCGAGGCGCCGATGACGTCGTTCTCGGTGGCCAAGTCGGTGCTGTCCACGCTGGTCGGCCTGGCGATCGACCGCGGCGCGATCGGCGGCCTGGACGACCCGGTCACCGCCTACGTCCCCGAGCTGCTCGACCGCGACCCGCGCTTCGGCGCCATCACGCTGCGGCACCTGGTGACCATGTCCTCGGGCCTGGCCTACGAGGAGCAGGGCCTGCCCTGGAGCGACGACGCGCTCACCTACTACGACGTCGACCTGCGGCGGCTCGCGCTGTCGGCCGAGGTCGCGCGGGAGCCGGGGCGGGAGTGGCTGTACTGCAACTACAACCCGCTGCTGGTGGGCCTGGTGCTGGAGCGCGCCGTCGGCCGGCCGGTCGAGGAGTTCGCCGCGGAGGCGCTGTGGGGCCCGATGGGCGCCGAGGCCGACGCGAGCTGGAGCGCCGACAGCGCGGCCAGCGGGTTCCCGAAGATGGAGAGCGGGTTCAACGCGCGGGCGCTGGACTGGGCCCGGTTCGGGCTGCTGTTCGCCCGCGAGGGCCGCGCCGGCGAGCGGCAGGTGGTGCCCGCCGCGTGGGTCGCCGAGGCCACCGCCCGGGACACCTCCGCCGACCCGGCCGAGCACTACCAGTACTGGTGGTGGGTGGACACCGAGCGCGAGGGACGGTTCTACGCCCGCGGCAACAAGGGCCAGTACGTCTACGTCGACCCGGCCACCGACGTCGTCGTGGTCCGGCTCGGCCGCGAGGAGGGCATCGAGGGCTGGCCCGCGGTGCTCCGCGACGTCGCCGACCAGGTGGGCGCGGTCGCCTAGTCGCCGACGACGGCGCGGCGCAGGTCCTCGGCGTCGGCGCGCACCTGCTCGAGCACCGCGGTGATGCCGTCCTCCCGCAGCAGGCCGCCGCTGAGCCGCTCGACCGGCACCGGCACGTGCTCCGGGTCGGCGTAGCGGGCGCCGAGCTCGAACGCGATCCGCAGCAGGGTGCCCTCGGCGGAGGCGGGGTCGTCGACGGCGGCCAGCGGGGCGACCATCGCCGGCGGGAAGCCCCACTGCTCCAGCGCCACCGCGGACAGCCGCAGCGCGGAGATGCCGTACCGGCACACCTCCGCGGTCCGCCGGGCGGCGAACGGGCGCTGCGCGGCGGCCAGCTCGCGGTAGCCCTCGGGGTCGTCGGCGTGCAGCAGCGCCACGCCGACCTGGGCGAGCAGCCCGAGGCACAGCGCGTCCTGCGGCCGGCTCCCGAAGCGCGGGGCCAGCGCGGAGGCGGCCAGCGCGATGCCGGTGCTGGTCTCCCAGAACCGCTCGGGCAGCTGCGACTCGTCGTCCAGGCAGGTCAGCGCGACCGTCGCCATGGTGCGCACCGCGGTGAAGCCGACGACGGTGACGGCGAACTGCAGCGTCGTCGCCCGCCCGCTCATGCCGAAGTAGGCCGAGTTGGCCAGCTTCATCACCCGGCCGGCCAGGGCGACGTCGGCGGCGAGCACGTCGGCGAGGGTGCGGGCGCTGGCGTCCTCGGTGTTGGCGACGGCCACCACCTGCGCGGCGACCGGGCGCTGCGCGGCCATGGTGTCGATGCCGGCGAGCAGCCGGTCCAGGTCCACCGCCGGGCGGGACAGGGGCACCGCGGTCACCGGGCACCCACCCAGGTGGCGACCGCCGCGCCGTCCATCGGCTCGGCCAGGGAGAAGCCCTGCAGGTAGGTGGCCCCGAGCTGGGTTAGCGCGGCCGCCTGGGCGGGGGTGGCCACGCCCTCGGCGACGGTGGACAGCCCCAGGCTGCGGGCCAGCGCGATGACGGCGCTGGCGATCTCGACGTGCCCGTCGGCGAGCTCGGCCACGAAGGACCGGTCCACCTTGAGGCAGTCGACCGGCAGGTGGCGCAGGTAGGCCAGCGAGGAGTAGCCGGTGCCGAAGTCGTCGATCGCCAGCGCCACCCCGAGGTCGCGCAGCTGCTGCAGCAGTGCGCGGGCGGCGACGGGGTCGGTCATGAGCGCGGACTCGGTGATCTCGATCGACAGCCGGGCCGGGGCGACGCCGTGCCGGTCCAGGGCGGCGACCACCTCGCCGGGCAGGGCGGCGTCGAGCTGCAGCGCCGACACGTTGACGTTGACCTGGGGCGGCGCGGCCGCGCCGAGCGCGCGGTCCCACTCGGCCACCTGGCGGCACGCCTCGTCGAGCACCAGCAGGCCCAGGGCGCCCACCAGCCCGCTCTCCTCGGCCAGCGGCACGAACGTCGCGGGGCTGATCGGGCCGCGCTCGGGGTGCATCCAGCGGGCCAGCGCCTCGACGGCGTCCAGCGAGCCGTCGGCGGCGGAGACGATCGGCTGGTAGTGCAGGCCGATCTGCCGCCGCTCGATCGCGTCGCGCAGGTCGGCGACCAGCCGCAGCTTGTCGCGGGCCTCGGCGCGGCCGGCCCGGTCCAGCACCCGCACCCGGCCCTTGCCGCCGGCCTTGGCCTGGTACATGGCGATGTCGCAGTCGCGGACCAGGTCCGCGGCGTCGGCGTGCTCGGGGGCCTGCACGGTGACGCCGACGCTGCAGTGCGGCCGGAACCGCACGCCGGCCAGGTGCACCGGCACCGCGAGCGCGGCGACGATGCGCTCGGCCAGCGCGGCGGCGTCGGCCTCGTCGACGTCCTCGCAGACGACGACGAACTCGTCCCCGCCGAAGCGGGCGACCAGGTCGCCGGGGCGGACCGTGGCGCGCAGCCGGTCGGCGACCTCCACCAGCAGCTCGTCGCCGGCCTCGTGGCCGAGCGAGTCGTTGACCACCTTGAAGTCGTCGAGGTCCAGGAACAGGCAGGCCAGGCCGCGGCCGCCGGCGGCGAACCGGCCGGTGAGGTGCTGGTCGAGCAGCGTGCGGTTGGGCAGGCCGGTCAGCGGGTCGTGCTGGGCCTGGTGGGCCAGCCGCGCCTCGAACGCCATCCGGTCGGTGACGTCCTCGACGGTGCCGAGGAAGCCCGCGCCCGCGCCCGGCGTGAAGACGTGGCCGAAGCGCAGCACGGTGGTCCGCTCGGTGCCGTCGGGGCGCACCAGGCGCGCCCGCACCTCGCCGTCCCCGCCCTCGAGGACCGCGGCCACGACCTCGACGACGGCGCCGAGGTCGTCCTCGTGCACGCAGGCGGTCCACCCGGTGCCCAGCAGGACCTCGGCGGGCCGCCCGGCCAGCCGGCAGAACGCGTCGTTGACGTGCGCCAGCCGCATGCCCTGCTCGGACAGCAGCGTCGGGACCGGCGAGCGCTCGCTCAGGGTGGCGAAGCGGCGCTCGGCGGCGTCGGCGGTGGCGCGCGACACCCGGTCCGCCTCCGCGGTCCCGGGCGTGACCACCAGCGTCCACGCGTCCCCGCCCGGTGCCGGGGTCGCCCGCACGACGGCGTCGGTCAGGCCGCCGTCCGCGGTGCGGACCTGCAGGGCCAGCCGGGAGGTGTGCTCGCGGCGCAGCAGCAGCGGGAGCTCGCCGGCGGCGAGCGTGGGGACCAGGTCGGCGACCGGCCGCCCGGCGAGGTCCTCCGGGGCGGGACCGAGCAGCCGGACGGCGCCCTCGTTGGCCCAGGTGACCCGCGGCGTGTCCCCGATGGTCTCCGCCACGAGCAGGGCGGTCCCCACGCCCCCCGCCGCGGCGGAGAAGACCGCGGCCACCACCTCCGGGGTCACGGCACCGGCCGGACCCGTGACGGGCGGGCTGGCGGGCACGGGCGTCCTCCTGGGCTGCGGCCGGCGTGGTCGGCGTCCCCGCACGGGGACACCCCTGCTGCGTCGGCACCCGTGGGGCCGGACTCCAGCGGGGGACGCCGGCCCCTCACCCCGAGGGGTGGGTCCGGCCGCCTGCGATCCGCGTCACGATCGGGTCCAGGGGGCGAGGGATGCCGGTGCGCCTGACACCATGCAGCCCCGGGGTGGCAGAGCCCGCCTCCCCCGCAGCACCACCCCCAGGCCCGCCGGCAACGACGCCGGCCCGAGCTGTCGTTGGAGTGCGCGTGCTCATCGGTGTGCCCGCAGAGACCCGGCGGAACGAGACGCGGGTCGCCGCGACCCCCGCGAGCGTCGGCCGGCTGTGTGCCCTCGGCCACGAGGTCCTCGTCCAGTCCGGCGCCGGGGAGGCGGCCAGCTGCCCCGACGAGGCCTACGTCGCCGCCGGCGCGCGGATCGGGTCGGCGGCCGAGGCGTGGGGCGCCGACGTCGTGCTGCACGTCAACGCCCCGACCCTCGACGAGGTCGCCCGGCTCCGGCCGGACGCGGTGCTGGTCAGCCTGCTGGCCCCGGCCCTGGCGCCCGAGCTGCTCGACGCGCTGACCGCCCGCGGCGTGACCGCCCTGGCGATGGACGCCGTCCCCCGCATCTCCCGCGCGCAGTCGCTGGACGTGCTGTCCTCGATGGCCAACATCGCCGGCTACCGGGCCGTCGTCGAGGCCGCGCACGCCTTCGGCCGGTTCTTCACCGGGCAGGTCACCGCGGCCGGCAAGGTGCCGCCGGCCAAGGTCTTCGTCGCCGGCGCCGGCGTCGCGGGGCTGGCCGCCATCGGCGCGGCGAGCAGCCTGGGTGCGATCGTGCGGGCCACCGACGTCCGGCCCGAGGTCGCCGAGCAGGTGCGCTCGCTGGGCGGCGAGTACGTCGGCGTCCCGGCCGACGAGAGCGAGGCGCAGTCCAGCGGCACCGGCTACGCCACGGTCACGTCCGAGGACTTCGACGCGCGGGCCGCGGTCATGTACGCCGAGCAGGCCCGCGACGTCGACGTCGTCATCACCACCGCGCTCATCCCCGGCCGCCCGGCGCCCCGGCTGCTCACCGAGGACATGGTGGCGAGCATGAAGCCGGGCTCGGTGGTCGTGGACATGGCCGCCGCGCAGGGCGGCAACGTCGCCGGCTCGGTGCCCGACGAGGTGGTGGTGACCCCGAACGGCGTCACGATCATCGGCTACACCGACCTGCCGGCCCGGCTGCCCGCGCAGTCCTCGCAGCTGTTCGCCACCAACCTGGTCAACCTGCTCACGCTGCTCACCCCCGGCAAGGACGGGCGGCTGGTCCTCGACATGGACGACGTCGTGCAGCGGGCGATGACCGTGACCCGCGACGGCGAGCTGCTGTGGCCCCCGCCGCCGGTGCAGGTCTCCGCCGCCCCGGCCGCCGCCGCGCCGCCACCGGCGCCGCTGCCGCCACCGGAGAGGAAGGCGGCGACGCCCCAGCGGCGGGCCGCGCTGGTGGGCCTGGCCGCCGCGCTGCTGTTCCTGCTGGCCGCGTTCTCCCCCGACCAGCTCATCGGCAACCTGACGGTGTTCGCCCTCGCCGTCGTCGTCGGCTTCTACGTCATCGGGCACGTGCACCACGCGCTGCACACCCCGCTGATGAGCGTCACCAACGCGATCTCCGGGATCATCGTGGTCGGCGCCCTGCTGCAGCTGGGCCACGTCAGCACCGTGGTCACCGTGCTCGCGTTCCTCGCCGTCCTGCTGGCCAGCATCAACGTGTTCGGCGGCTTCGCGGTGACCCGCCGCATGCTCGGCATGTTCCGGAGGGCCTGACCGCCATGACCGCCACCAGCGCCGCGTCCGCGGCCTACATCGTCGCCGGCCTGCTGTTCGTCCTGAGCCTCGCCGGCCTGTCGAAGCACGAGACCGCCAAGGCGGGCAACGCCTACGGCATCGCCGGCATGGCCATCGCCCTGGTCGCCACCGTCGGGCTGGCCTGGCGCAACGGCGACGCGCTCGCCGTCGGGCTGATCGCCGTCGCCATGGCCCTCGGCGCGGCCATCGGCCTGTGGCGGGCGCGCATCGTCGAGATGACCGGCATGCCCGAGCTCATCGCGCTGCTGCACAGCTTCGTCGGCCTGGCCGCGGTGCTCGTCGGCTGGAACGGCTACCTGTCGGTCGAGGGCGCCCCGGCCGGCGAGGCCGAGGAGCTCGGCCTGCCGGTGGGCATCCACTCCGCCGAGGTCGCGATCGGCGTCTTCATCGGCGCGGTCACCTTCACCGGCTCGATCGTCGCGTTCCTCAAGCTGTCGGCGCGGATCAAGAGCAACCCGCTGGTGCTGCCGGGCAAGAACGCGCTGAACCTGGGCGCGCTCGCGGCGTTCGCCGTCCTGACCGTCGTCTTCGTCGTCTCGCCGAGCCTGGGCGTGCTCGCCGCGGTCACCGTGCTGGCGCTGGCGCTGGGCTGGCACCTGGTCGCCTCGATCGGCGGCGGCGACATGCCGGTCGTCGTCTCGATGCTCAACAGCTACTCCGGCTGGGCGGCCGCGGCGTCGGGCTTCCTGCTCGATAATGACCTGCTGATCATCACCGGCGCGCTGGTCGGCTCCTCGGGCGCCTACCTCTCCTACATCATGTGCCAGGCGATGAACCGCTCTTTCATCTCCGTCATCGCCGGCGGCTTCGGCAACGAGGGCAGCACCACCGGGACCGGCACGGTCGAGGGCGAGCACACCGAGACCACCGCCGAGGAGGTCGCGCAGCTGCTGCGCGACGCCGACAGCGTCGTCATCACCCCCGGCTACGGCATGGCGGTCGCGCACGCGCAGAACGCCGTCGCCGACCTCACCCGCACCCTGTCGGACAAGGGCGTGCCGGTGCGCTTCGGCATCCACCCGGTTGCCGGGCGGCTGCCGGGGCACATGAACGTGCTGCTGGCCGAGGCGAAGGTGCCCTACGACGTCGTCCTGGAGATGGACGAGATCAACGACGACTTCCCGAAGACGTCGGTCGTGCTGGTCATCGGCGCCAACGACACGGTGAACCCGGCCGCGGCCGAGGACCCGGGCTCCCCCATCGCCGGCATGCCGGTGCTGCACGTGTGGGAGGCCGAGCACGTCGTCGTGTTCAAGCGGTCGATGAGCACCGGCTACGCCGGTGTCCAGAACCCGCTGTTCTTCCGCGAGAACACCCGGATGCTGTTCGGCGACGCGCGCGAGCGCGTCGAGGACATCCTGCGGGCGCTGTGAGCGTGCTCGTCAGCCCGGCGTGGCTGATCGGCGGGCTGCGCAACGTGCCGGGCTTCCTGGCCACCGACGGGCGGGGACTGGCGTTCGTCAGCGACACCCCGGTGTTCGACGTGCCGCTGGGCGCGGTCACCGAGGTCTCGTGGCCGTGGTGGTGGTTCGGCGGCGGGCTGACGCTGTCGGCGGCCGGGCAGCGGTGGAAGGTCACGTTCGTGCGACCCAACGGGATGCCGACCCCGCAGCCGTCGATGCTGGCGTCGTCGGTGGGCACCGTCGGGGTGCTCACCGGGACCCTGCCGCCGCACGTCCTGGCCGACCTCGACGCGCTGCGCGGGCTGGCCGACGTCCGCGACGGCCGCGCGGCCGGGCGGCGCTGGCGCGAGGTGCTGCCGGGCTGAGTTGCGGCGTGGTCGGCACGGGCGCGACGGTGGACGACGTGGACCCCTTCCGCCTCGGCATGCCGAAGATCCCCGGCCTCACGGAGCTGCTCACGCTCCTGCAGACGCAGACCGAGGCACTGGCCCAGCTGCCGCGCACGCTGACCGACCTCAACGCCGCCGTCCGGGAGCTCATCGCCGCCACCTCGACGGCGACGTCGGCCATCTCGTCGGCGCAGCGCACCGCCGAGCGGCTGGAGGGGCTGGTCGGCGAGCTGGAGGAGCCGGTGCGGGCGCTCAAGCCGGGGCTGGAGCGGGTCGCGCGGGTGCTCGACGACCCCGCGGTGGAGGCGGTGCCGGACATCATCCGCACCATCGACGAGGACCTGATGCCGATGATCGCGACGCTGCGTCAGGCGCAGTCGCGGGTCGCCGGGGTCACCGGCCTGCTGCGCCGCCGGGGCCGCCCCGACGACCGCCCCGACGACGCGGACGCGGCCGGCTGACGGTCGCCGCGGCCGCCGTCCAGTGCGGCGGGCGCCCGAGGACGGCGGGCAGCCGGGTGCCGGCGTCGCCGCGGGCGGCGGCCACCTGCGGGCGGGTGAGGAACAGCGCACCGCTGAGGTCGGCGCCGCGCAGGTCGGCCGCGCGCAGGTCCGCGCCGAGCAGGTCGGTGCCGGTGAGGTCGGCGCCGCGCAGGTCCGCGCCGATCAGGTAGGCGCCGCGCAGGCTCACCCCGCCCAGGTCGGTCCGGCGCAGGTCGGCGCCGACCAGGTCCGCGTCGCGCCGGTCCCGCCCGCCGGCGCGGACGGCGGCGCTGACCCGGCCCAGCAGCTCCCCCGCCTCCCCGCGGACCGCTCCGGCGTCGACCGCTGCCAGCTCGGCCGGTGGGCCCGCGGCCAGCCGCTCCGTGCGCCCGAGCGCCGCGGTGACCTCCCCGTGCAGGCCGGCCGGCAGCGGGAGCGCGGCCGCCTCGGTGAGGTACCAGAGCAGCTCGTGCAGCTGCCGCAGGACGGGGAACGCCGCCGCGACGCCGGGGTCGGTGGCCGGGTCCTCGACCGCGGCCGCCCGCACCAGCCGCTGGCCGGCGCCGAAGCAGTCGAAGACCGTGCAGCCGGGGAAGCCGCGCTGCCGCAGGTCGGCGTGGATGCCGCAGCGGGCGGCGGCGGTGAGGTGGACGCAGGCCCGGCCGGCCGGCTTGTCGATCGCGAAGTCGGCCGAGGCGGCGAAGGCGGGCAGCACGCAGCACAGCCCGGCGCAGGACGAGCAGTCGGCGGCCAGGTCCCGCCGCCGGTCGGCGGGGGCAGCCGCCGGCGGGGCGGGAGGGGTCACCGATCCAGGGTAGGGGCCCCCTCCCCGTCGAGATCCCGCGATCTCGCACACGACGGGGCCACTCGAGGGGCGAGATCGCGGGATCTCGACCGGGGGTGCGGCCAGGATGACGGGCGTGGACGTGCTGAGCAGCCGCGTGCTCCTGCGGCCCACCGACCCCGCGCGCTCGCAGGCGTTCTACCGCGACGTCCTCGGGCTGGCCGTGTACCGCGAGTTCGGGCCGCCGGGGCACCGCGGGGTGGTGTTCTTCCTCGGCAACGGCCTGCTCGAGGTCTCCGGCCGCGCCGACCAGCGCCCGCGCGGGCTGGCGCTGTGGGTGCAGGTGCGCGACCTGGCCGCCGAGGTGGCGCGGCTGGCCGCGGCCGGCGTCCCCGTCGTCGCGGAGCCCGGGCGCATGCCGTGGGGCCTGCTGGAGGCGACGGTCGAGGACCCCGACGGCGTGGCGATCGTGCTCGTCGAGGTCCCCGCCGACCACCCGCTCCGGGTCGACGTCCGCCCGCCCGGCTGAGGCGACGGGCAGGAGGGCCCTTGCTCAGTCGGTGCCGGACTCCATCGCGGCGCGGTCGAGCAGCTCGTCGTCGGCCGGGGCGGTGCGGCCGGCGATCGCCTGCGCGCCACCCTCGGTCATCCGGTCGATGAGGCCCGTGGCGGCCGCCTGCGCGGCGCCGATGACGGCCGGCTCGGCCCCGCCGCCGACCATGCCGAGGCGCGCGTACTGCTCGAGCTTGGCGCGGGAGTCGGCGATGTCGAGGTTGCGCATGGTCAGCTGGCCGATCCGGTCCGTGGGCCCGAACGCGGGGTCCTCGGTGCGCTCCATCGACAGCTTGTCCGGGTGGTAGCTGAACGCCGGGCCGGTGGTGTCGACGACCGACCAGTCCTCCCCGCGCCTCAGCCGCAGCGTGACCTCGCCGGTGACGGCCATGCCGACCCACCGCTGCAGCGACTCCCGCAGCATGAGCGCCTGGGGGTCCAGCCACCGGCCCTCGTACATGAGCCGGCCCAGCCGGCGGCCCTCGGTGTGGTAGGTGGCGAGGGTGTCCTCGTTGTGGATGGCGTTGACCAGCCGCTCGTAGGCGGCGTGCAGCAGCGCCATGCCCGGCGCCTCGTAGATGCCGCGGCTCTTGGCCTCGATGACCCGGTTCTCGATCTGGTCGGACATGCCGAGGCCGTGCCGGCCGCCGATCGCGTTGACCTCGAGCACCAGGTCGACGGCGGAGGCGTACTCCTTGCCGTTGACCGAGACGGGCCGCCCGTTGGCGAAGCCGATCGTCACGTCCTCGGGCTCGATCTCGACGGCGGGGTCCCAGAACCGGACGCCCATGATCGGCTCGACGATCTCGATGCTCGCGTCGAGGTGCTCCAGCCGCTTGGCCTCGTGGGTGGCGCCCCAAATGTTGGCGTCGGTGGAGTAGGCCTTCTCCGCGCTGTCCCGGTAGGGCAGGCCGTGCGCGGCCAGCCACTCCGACATCTCCTTGCGGCCGCCGAGCTCCTCGACGAACCGGGCGTCCAGCCACGGCTTGTAGATCCGCAGCGACGGGTTGGCCAGCAGGCCGTACCGGTAGAACCGCTCGATGTCGTTGCCCTTGAACGTCGAGCCGTCGCCCCAGATCTGGACGTCGTCCTCGAGCATGGCGCGCACCAGCAGCGTGCCGGTGACCGCGCGGCCCAGCGGGGTGGTGTTGAAGTAGCTGCGCCCGCCGGAGCGGATGTGGAACGCGCCGCAGGTCAGGGCCGCCAGGCCCTCCTCGACCAGCGCCTCCCGGCAGTCGACCAGCCGGGCGATCTCCGCGCCGTAGGCGGTGGCCCGGCCGGGCACCGAGGCGATGTCGGGCTCGTCGTACTGCCCGATGTTCGCGGTGTAGGTGCACGGGACCGCGCCCCGGTCGCGCATCCAGGCGACCGCCACGGAGGTGTCGAGACCACCGGAGAAGGCGATCCCGACGCGTTCGCCGACGGGCAGGGACGTGAGCACCTTGGACACGAGAGAGATTATGCACGACCACGCATGACCATTCACGGGCGGGGTCGGGGCCCCCGGACCGGTGGGGCAGGATCGCAGGAGTGCCGGACCTCTCCCTCGGCGACGACCTGCGCGCTCTCGTCGACGCCTCCCCCTCCCCGTTCCACGCCGTGGCCGAGCTCACCCGCCGGCTGACCGCCGCCGGGTTCACCGAGCTGGCCGAGGCCGACGCGTGGCAGCTCGCCCCCGGCGGGGCGCACGTCGTGGTGCGGCAGGGCAGCCTCGTCGCGTTCCGGCTGGGCAGCGCCCCGCTCGCCGACGCCGGCATGCGGCTGGTCGGCGCGCACACCGACTCCCCCACGTTCAAGGTCCGGCCGCGGTCCGACGTCCGGCAGGCCGGCTACCGGCTGGTCGGCGTCGAGCCCTACGGCGGCGGGCTCTGGCACACCTGGCTGGACCGGGAGCTGACCGTCGCCGGGCGGGTGGCGCTGCGCGGCGGCCGGACCGTGCTGGTCCGGCTCGACGGCGCCCCGCTGCGGCTGCCGTCGCTGGCCATCCACCTCGACCGCGGCGTCCGCGAGGGCCTCACCCTCGACCCGCAGCGGCACCTGGTCCCGGTCTGGTCGCGGGACCTGGACACCGAGCCCGGGCTCACCGAGGCGCTCGCCGCGGCCGCCGGGGTGGCGCCGGGCGACGTCGTCGGGCACGACCTGGTGCTGGCCGACACCCAGCCCGCGGCCCCGGCCGGCGCCGACGGCACGTGGGTCGCCGCGCCACGGCTGGACAACCTGGCCAGCTGCCACGCCGGCGTGACGGCGCTGGTCGGCGCGGCGCCCGGCGAGCGCACCCAGGTGCTGGTCGCCAACGACCACGAGGAGGTGGGCAGCGGCTCGATGTCCGGGGCGCGCGGCAGCTTCCTCGAGGACGTCGTCCGCCGGCTGGTCGCCGTCACCGACCCCGGGGACCCGCAGGCCCTGCCCCGGGCGCTCGCGCGGTCCCGGCTGGTCTCGGCGGACATGGCGCACGCGGTCCACCCGACCCGGCACGACCGGCACGAGCCCGCGCACACCCCGCAGCTCGGCGGCGGCCCGGTGCTCAAGGTCAACGCCAACCAGGCCTACGCCACCGACGCGGCCGGCGGCGGCTGGTTCGCCGAGCGGTGCGCCGAGGCGGGCGTGCCGGTGCAGTACTTCGTGTCCCGCGCCGACCTGCCCTGCGGCTCGACGATCGGCCCCCTGGCCGCCACCCGGCTGGGCGTGGCGACCGTCGACGTCGGCGCGCCGATGCTGGCCATGCACTCCTGCCGCGAGCTCGCCTCGGCGCTCGACGTCCCGTTGACGGTCGCCGCGCTGACCGCCTGCTACGAGGACTGAGCGGGCGGCGGCTCCTGGCCGGGAGGCGGCTCCTGGCCGGGAGGCCGGCCGGCCGGGGCGCGGCGGAGGACGTCGGCGAAGGACTCCTCCAGCCGCGCCCAGGTGCCGCTCCACTCGACGAGCGGCTCGAGGATCCGCTCGAAGACCGCGAGCTGCTCGTCGAAGGCCTGCAACTGCCCCATCAGGCCCTCGACGAGCTGGCGCTGCGCCCGCACCGACGCCGCGATCGACCGCACCTGCGCCGCCGACATCGCCCCGGGCGGCGAGGGCAGCCGCGGCAGGGAGAACCCCGACGGGACGGCGCCGGCGGCCAGCCGGGTGGCCCGGTCGGTGAAGCCGCGCAGCTGCGCCACGAACTCCTCGACCGACCGTGCCACCAGCCCGCCGTCGCGGGGCCTGTCCTCGGACTCGCTCACGCGCACCTCCCCCGGCTCTCCCCGCCCGGTCGGCGGGACCCGGCCCAGTCTCGCGGCTGCGGACCTCAGCCGCCGGTCAGCGCGCGCAGCGTCCCGGCGTTGCGGACGGCGTGGCCGTACCCGTCGTTGTTGAAGTACGCGTAGACGTCGCGGCCCTGCCCGGCCCACTCGCCGATCCGGTCGGCCCACCAGCGCAGGTCGGCGTCGGGGTAGGAGCCGGCGTACAGGTGGGCGGCGTCGGGCCCGTGCAGCCGGACGTAGACGAACGGCGCCGTCGCGCGCAGCACGCACGGCAGGCCGGCGCCGCTCATCACGCAGTAGGCGGCGCCGTGCCGCTCGAGCAGCGCGAACACGTCCTCGTCGTGCCAGCTCGGGTGGCGGAACTCCACGGCCACCCGCATCCAGTCCGGCAGCAGGCCGAGGAAGTGGTCGAGCCGGGCGTCGTCGCGGGCGGCGGCCGGGTGCAGCTGGACCAGCAGCACCGCCCGCCGGGGCCCCAGCTCGTGCCAGGCCGCGGTCATCCGCTCGACCCACGCCTCGGGGGCGTACAGCCGCTTGGCGTGGGTCAGCCCGCGCGGGGCCTTGACCGACAGCTGGAAGCCCTCGGGCAGCCGCTGCCGCCACCCGGCGAAGGTCGCGGTGCGCGGCCAGCGGTAGAAGCTCGCGTTGAGCTCGACGGTGCCGAACCGGCGGACGTAGTGGGCCAGCCGGTCCCGGGACGGCGTCCCCGGCGGGTAGAGGACGCCCTCCCAGTGGTCGTAGCTCCAGCCCGACGTGCCGACGTGGACGGTCACCGGGGACCCCGCGGGGTCAGGCCGCCCGGCGCAGGCCGGCCAGCCGGGTGGCGGCGGCGAGCACCCGCCCGTACGAGCCCGGCGCCAGCCGCACCAGGACGTCGGGGACGACGGCGCTGGCGCCGATGAGCAGCCGCGGCCGGCGCCGCTCCACCGCCTCGACGATCCGCTGCGCGGCGCGGTCGGCCGGGTAGCGCAGCAGCCTGGCGAACTCGCGCTTGCCCCGCTCGGCCTCCGCGGGGTCGGCACCGCTGGCCACGCGGGCGGTCTCGGCGATCCGGGTGGCGATGCCGCCGGGGTGCACGCTGGTCACGCCGACGCCGTCCTCGGCCAGCTCGTGCCGCAGCGCCTCGGTGAACCCGCGGACGGCGAACTTGCTCGACGCGTACGCCGCCTGCCCGGCCGGCGCCATGAGCCCGAAGAGGCTGGAGACGTTGACCAGGTGCGACCCGGGGTTCCCCTTCAGCGTGGGCAGCAGCGCGTGGGTGAGCCGGACGGCGGCGCGGAAGTTGACGTCCATGACCCACTCGAACTCCTCGAGGGTCACCTGGTCGAACCGCCCGCCCAGCGCGACGCCGGCGTTGTTGACCAGCAGCGTCGTCGCCGGGTGACCCGCGACGACCCGGTCGGCGGCCTCGCGCAGCTGCCCGGCGTCGGCGAGGTCGGCGACGACAGTGTCCACCGACCGGCCCGGGGAGGCCGCGCGGACCGCCGCCGCGACGCCCTCGAGCCGCTCGGCGTCGCGGTCGAGCAGCACGAGGTCCGTGCCGCGGGCGGCCAGCCGCGGGGCGAGCGCGGCGCCGATGCCGCTGGCCGCCCCGGTGACGACGGCGGTACCGGTGAAGGCGTAGGGGCGCACGCGGCGACCGTATCCGGCGGCGCTCAGGGCAGCCGCCACACCGTCGTCCGGCGCAGCCCGGGCCCCTCGGTCTCGGGGACCTCGTACACCGCGGCGGGCTCCAGCCGCTCGTGCGGCAGGTACGGGCGGCCGGGGTCGCCGATCAGCACGGCGCAGCCGCGGGCCCGCGCCCGGTCGAGGAAGGGCAGCACCCGCCCGGTCATCTCCCGGTCGTAGCAGACGTCCCCGGCGACGACGACGTCGACGGCCGGTGGCTCCCGGTCCAGCACGTCGCCGGTGACGCTGATGCCGGTCACGCCGTTGAGGCCGGCGTTGACACCGACCGCCGTCCGGGAGAACGGGTCGACGTCGCTGGCCAGCACCCGGCGGGCGCCGGCGAGGACGGCGGCGACGGCGACCAGGCCGCTGCCCGACCCGAGGTCGAGCACCGTGCGGCCCACGACGGTGGCGGGCGCGTCGAGCAGGTGGCGGGCCAGCGCCTGCCCGCCGGGCCAGGCGGCCGCCCAGAACGGCGGCTCCTCCCCCGCCCCGCCGGCCGCGGTCTCCATCGCCTCCCACAGGGCGACGACGTCGTCGGCGACGTGCAGCCGCACCTCGGGGACGAGCGAGGGCCGGCGCACCTGGGTGTGCGCGCGGACGAACCCCGCGGGCACCACCCGGGTGGCCGGCCCTCGCTGGATCACCTGGGGATCAGTACCAGCCGGTGGCCTGCGAGTGCGCCCAGGCGTCGCACGGCGAGCCGTAGCGCTCCTCGATGTAGATCAGGCCGGCGTCGATCTGGCGGTAGCCGTCGGAGGTCTTGGCGATCCCGGTGCTGGCCCAGGTGGAGTCCAGGAACTGCGGGATGCCGTAGGCGGTGCTGGTGGGGTTCTGCGCGTTGGGGTTCCAGCCGCTCTCCTTGCCCCACAGCTTCTCCAGGCAGGAGAACTGCTCGCCGCTGCCGACCTTGCTCAGCGCGTAGTCCTTGAAGGAGCCGGAGGGCGCGGCCGGCGCGGCCTCCTCGGCGGCCTGCTCCTCGGCGGCCTGCTGCGCGGCGGCGGCCTCGGCGGCGGCCTGCGCCTCGGCGGCCTGGCGGGCGGCCTCCTGCTCCGCGGCGACGCGGGCGGCCTCGGCCTCGGCGGCGACGCGGGCGGCCTCGGCCTCGGCGGCCTGGCGGTCGCGCTCGGCCTGCTCGGCGGCGAGCTGCGCCTGGGCGGCACCGGCCTCCTGCGCACTGCGCTCGGCGCGCGAGGCGGCGACGTCGGCCAGCGTCGTCAGGTCGGGGGCGGTCGCGGCCTGCGCGGCGGCCTGCTGCTGCGGGATGCCCAGCTCGTCGGCGACGCTGACCGCGGTGCCGGCGGTGTCGGTGCCGGCGGAGGCGGCCGGGCCGCTGGTGGAGACGACGCCCACGATCAGCGCGCCGGCCGCGGCGGCGCCGAGCAGGAGGGCCGGGCGGCGCGGGCCCAGTGGCGGGCTGCCGCGGCGGAACAGGCGCCGGCGGGCGGGGGCCTCGGCGGCCGGCTCGGCGGCGTCGGCGAGCGCGGGCAGCTCGCGGGTGGCGGTGTCGGCGAGGACGTCGGGGGTGGCGAGCTCGACGGTCACGGGGGCGTCGGCAGGCGTGTTCGGGACGTGGCGGGACATGAGGGGGTGAGGGCTCCGAGGGAGAGTGCGCGCGGCAGCGGCCCGGAGGCGGACCTCGGGCGTGCGGGTGCGGCGCGGGTCTGGGGGGGTGTGGCGGTACGGGGTCCCCGGCGACGTCGTCGCAGGGAGCGGCAGGGCAGGGGCGGCCGGCGTCAGGCGGACGCGGGGGCGCGGTGTGCGCGCGGGCAGCTGCACCTGCGGGCCGCTTCGGCCCGGAGGCGGGGCATGCGGAGACTCTCCGTTTCTTCCGTGAGCCGCCTACCGAGTTAGCTGACGGGTTCGGGCGGGAAGGAGCCCTACGCGCGCCGGGCCGGAGCTCGGCGGGCGCGATTCACCCCAGTACTGCGGTGGGTCCCCGGCTCGCGTCCACGGGTGCGGACACGACTCGGCGGCGTCCGGCCGGGCTCCCCGGGACGGGGACCTGACGACCTGCCGGACGCCAGCCACCGTACGGTCGTTACCGGTTCGTGACAACGGCCGGGGCCGGAGGTGCGGTCGGGACGCGTGGTGCGGACTCCCCCGTCCCGGAACGCACCTCCGCGTCACCGCTGGTCAGGAGGCCGCGGCGACCTCGGGTCGGCCGGGACCGTGCAGAGGTGTCACGTCGGACACGTCCGTGGCGGACGGCGCCGGACGCGCCCCCGCGCGGGGCTCGGGCGCCGGGTCCTCCCCGAGGCGGGGCAGGCCCCGCTTGTCGCCGAGGGCGTGGACGTCGTCGGGCACGACCCCGGTGACGACGGCGAGCGCCTCGTCCAGCTGCCCGGTCAGCAGGCGCAGCCAGTCGCGCGCCCGGTCGCGCTCGTCGCGTAGGGGCGCGAGCTCGGCCTCGACGGCGGACCGGCGCTCGAGCGCCTCGGCGTCGGCCCGCGCCCGCGCCTCGGCGGCCTCGCGGTCCCGCCGCGCGCGCTCGGCGGCGGCCCCCTCCTCCAGCCGGGCCGCCTCGCGGCGCGCGGCCTCCAGGATCGCGGCGGCCTCGCTGCGGGTCTGCTCGCGGGCGGCGAGCACCGCCTCGCGCATCTCGGCCACCCCGGACAGCCGGGCCTGTGCCTCGGTGAGCGCCTCGGCGCGGATCCGCCCGGCCTCCTCCTCGGCGGCGGCGGTCAGCGCGGCGGCCGCCTCCTCGGCCCGGCGCATCATCGCGGCGGCGTCCTCGGGGCCGGGCAGGCTCTGCCGCTCGCGGACCAGCTGGGCCAGCCGGCGGCGGGCGTTCTGCAGCTCGGCCGACGCGGCGGCGTAGCGGCTGAGCAGGTGCTCGTTCTCCCGGCGCAGGACCAGCAGCTCGGTCTCCGCCCAGGCGACGTAGTCGTCGACCTGCAGGCGGTCGTAGCCGCGCACCGCCCCGGTGAACACCGGCCCGGTGCCCAGCAGGCCGTCGAGCCCGCGTCCCGGAGGCGGTTCGGCGGGGCCGTCCCCAGCCCCGTCCGGAGCAGCTCCCTGTCCCCGCAGCGACATCCCGGTTCCCCCTCGGTGCGCTCCGATCCGGTCCCCCACCGGCACGCCGGCGGGGGGTGATCACAGAGTTCCACCCGCCGGGTGCGGCCGAACGGGCCGACACGGGTGGGCGCGGGACGTGCGGACCGGTCGCGCCCGGACGTGCCGGGCCGGTCACCGTGCGCGGTCGAGAGGTCTCAGTACGGTCACGGCCCCCGGGGGGAATGCCCGGCGGGGGCGGCTCGTTGGGCGGGGTACAGTAGTTGCACTCTCAACCACATGGAGCACGAGATGCAGTTCGGGGTCTTCACGGTCAGCGACGTCACGACCGACCCGACGACGGGGCGGACGCCGAGCGAGGCGGAGCGGATCAAGGCCGTCGTCACCATCGCGAAGAAGGCCGAGGAGGTGGGCCTCGACGTCTTCGCGCTCGGCGAGCACCACAACCCGCCGTTCTTCTCGTCCTCCCCCACGACCACGCTGGCCTACGTCGCCGCGCAGACCTCCCGGCTGCAGCTGTCGACGTCGACCACGCTGATCACCACGAACGACCCGGTGAAGATCGCCGAGGACTACGCGATGCTGCAGCACCTCGCCGACGGCCGCGTCGACCTGATGATGGGCCGCGGCAACACCGGCCCGGTCTACCCGTGGTTCGGCCAGGACATCCGCAACGGCATCCCGCTGGCCGTCGAGAACTACGCGCTGCTGCGCCGGCTGTGGGACGAGGAGGTCGTCGACTGGCAGGGCCGGTTCCGCACCCCGCTGCAGGGCTTCACCTCCACCCCGCGGCCGCTGGACGGGGTCCCGCCGTTCGTGTGGCACGGCTCGATCCGCAGCCCGCAGATCGCCGAGCAGGCCGCCTACTACGGCGACGGCTTCTTCCACAACCACATCTTCTGGCCGAAGGAGCACACCCAGCGGATGGTGGAGTTCTACCGGTCCCGGTTCGAGCACCACGGCCACGGCGCCGCCGACCAGGCGATCGTCGGCCTCGGCGGGCAGGTGTTCATGCGGCGGAACAGCCAGGACGCCGTCGCCGAGTTCCGGCCCTACTTCGACGACGCGCCGGTCTACGGGCACGGGCCCTCGCTCGAGGACTTCTCCCGGGAGACGCCGCTGACCGTGGGCAGCCCGCAGCAGGTCGTCGAGCGCACGCTCGGCTTCCGCGACTACGTCGGCGACTACCAGCGGCAGCTGTTCCTCATCGACCACGCCGGCCTGCCGCTGAAGACCGTGCTCGAGCAGCTGGACCTGCTCGGCGAGGAGGTCGTGCCGGTGCTGCGCCGCGAGTTCGCCGCGCTCAAGCCGGCGCACGTGCCCGACGCCCCCACCCACGCCGCCCGGGTGGCCGCCCGCGGGGGCGCGCAGGACTCGACCGTGTACGCCGCGGGTGACGACGTCACCGGGCAGGCCCGCGCGGAGGTGTCCGTCCGATGACCACCCGCACCCTGGCCGTCGTCAGCGCGGGGCTCGGCGTCCCGTCGTCGACGCGGCTGCTGGCCGACCGGCTCGCGGCGGCGACCGTCGCCGCGCTGCGCGAGCGCGGCGAGGACGCCACCGTCGAGGTCGTCGAGCTGCGCGAGCACGCCCGCGACGTCGCCGACGCGCTGGTCACCGGGTTCCCGAACGCGGCGCTGCGCGCGGTGGTCGGGACGGTGACCGGCGCGGACGCGGTCATCGCGGTCACGCCGGTGTTCACCGCCTCCTACAGCGGCCTGTTCAAGTCCTTCGTCGACGTGCTGGACAAGGACGCGCTCACCGGCACGCCGGTGCTACTCGCGGCGACCGCCGGCACCGCCCGGCACTCGCTGGTGCTCGAGCACGCGATGCGGCCGCTGTTCGGCTACCTGCGCGCGGTGACCGTGCCGACGGCCGTCTTCGCGGCGAGCGAGGACTGGGCCGGCGGCGAGGGCGCCGGCCAGGAGCTGACCGCACGGATCACCCGCGCGGCCGGCGAGCTGGCCGACGTCGTCACTGGCCGGCCGGCGTCGGCCCGCCCGGCCGACCCCTTCGCCGACGTCCCCTCCTTCGAGGACCTGCTGCGGGGTACCGCCTAGGACCGGTCCTGGACCGGCGCCTGGGACGACCCGCCGCCACGCGGGTCCGCGTGCCGCGCCCGGTCGCGCTCGGGGGCCTGCCGGGCGACCGGCACGCCCTCCGGCGCGGCCGGCGGCCCCGCCGGCACCGGCGCGGACGGCGGCACGGCCGGCTCCGGACGTCCCCGCAGCCGCGGGTAGGCCAGCACCAGGCTGGCCGCCAGGACGATGGCCAGGATGACCGCCCACGTGCCGGTGTAGTCGGCCCACGAGTCGGTGAGCAGCAGGAACGCCGGGAGGGCGGCGGTGAGCAGCCCGGCGACCACGGCGATCGCGCCCGTGTACCGGGTGAACTCCTCCCGCTTGAGCCCCAGGACGACGAAGAACAGCGCCCAGAGCACGGCCCAGTACAGCCAGATCACGCCGAAGCCCGGGTCCCGCGGCACGACGTAGAAGAAGCTGAGCCCGGCGTACACCAGCGCGCACGCCGCCACGAACGCGGAGAACCAGCCGAGCCCCGTGCCGTCGAGGCCGCCGAGCAGGTTGATCCCCACGTACAGGTACGTGAAGCCGAACAGGTAGAGGCCCGACGCGGCCAGGATCGTGGCCGGGTCCCCGTCGGCCGTGATGATCAGGACCGTCGGCGTCACCACCTGCAGCGCCCCGACGAACAGGTTGAGCGGGGCGGCGGCGCGCGCGTCCACCCGCCCCAGCAGCATCAGGCCGTTGACGACCAGGACGGCTCCCACGTACAGCAGTCCCACGGCTCCCATGTGCGGTCATCTCCTCGGATCCCGCGACGGTGCGGACGTCCCCCGTGGCTGGTGCCGGCGCCTGTCGCGCCGGCGGTCAGGAGCCGGGCTCCCCGGACTCCCGTTCGTTCTCCCGGACGGCCTCGTCCTCCTCGAGGGCCCCGTCCTCCTGCAGGGCCTCGTTCTCCTGCAGGGCCTCGTTCTCCTGCAGGGCACTGTCGATCAGGTCGGCCAGCCCGCCGACCGAGCGGTGCGGACCGCCCCGGCGGACGACGACCGGCTCGGGCACGTCGTCGGGCTCCCCCGACGACAGCCCCTCGGTGAGGTCGTGCGCCGCCCGCAGCGCGGCCTTGCCGGCGCGGTCGGCCGCCTCGTGGCGCTCGATCCGCGGCACCTCCCCGCTCACCTCTCGCCTCCTCCCCCTCCCCCGCGGCCCCGGCCCTCCCGGCACGGTCGGTGACCCCCGGACCCGGTTGGGCGGACGGCGCGCCGGGTACTCCACGTCCCGGCCTCGAACAGCCGGGAGCCGTGCAGTGCTCGTGTGAGGAGCGATCCGTGCAACTCCGGGTCGAGGTGGTGTGGACGTGCGCGCCGTGCGAGGTCGGCGGGCAGGACGTGACGGAGGACGGTGACGACGACCCGACCTGCTGGAACTGCGGCGGGCCGGTCGTGGTGACCGCCCGGCCCTCCGTCCGCCGGCCCTTCCCCGAGCCGTTCCCGGAGCCGGACGCCGCCTGAGAGCGGCGCCCGGCCCGGGCGGGCGGGTCCCGGCGTGCGCCGGGACCCGCCGGGCGGTCAGGACGTGACGGCGCACTGCCCGCGGTCGGCACGGGCCGGCCCCGACGCCGACGGCTTCACGTCGAAGTCGAAGATCGCCGTCGGCAGGTACAGCGAGCAGCAGGCGT
This sequence comes from Geodermatophilus sp. SYSU D00684, assembly GCF_054050455.1. NCBI lineage: Bacteria > Bacillati > Actinomycetota > Actinomycetes > Geodermatophilales > Geodermatophilaceae > Geodermatophilus > Geodermatophilus sp. SYSU D00684. The sequence goes on from NZ_JBJGZI010000001.1 coordinate 122,046, forward strand.
TCGGGATGTCGACGACCCCGCTGACGCGGCCCTCGATCGGCGCCGAGCCGAGCAGCAGGTAGGCCTGCTCGCCGGAGTAGCCGAACTTCTGCAGGTACCGGACGGCGTTGAGGCAGGCGTTGCGGTAGGCCTGCGTCGCGTCCAGGTAGAGGTTGCGGTCCTCCTCGTGGTCGACCGAGACCCCGATGAAGGTCAGGAACTCCGAGTAGCGGGGCTCGACGTTGCCCGGGATGAACACCGGGTTGGTGGTCACCCCGTAGGTCTCCATGCCGCCCTTGATCAGGTCGATGTGGAAGTCGATGAACCCGCCCATCTCGATGGCGCCGCAGAACGTGATCTCGCCGTCGCCCTGGCTGAAGTGCAGGTCGCCGCCGGAGAGCTTCGCGTCCTTCACGTGCACCGGGTAGAAGACGCGGGAACCGCGGCTGAAGTTCTTGATGTCGTGGTTGCCGCCGTTCTCCCGCGCCGGCACGGTGCGCGCGCCGTCCCGGGCGATGCCGTCCAGCACGTCGCCGGACGCCGTCCCGCCGAGGACCTGGTCCTCCAGCGGGAGCAGCGCGAGGGCGGGCACGCGGTCGGGGTCGGTGTCGGCCAGGGCCTTCTCCCGCCGGTTCCACCGGGCGAGCAGGTCGGCCGACGGCGCGGTGCCGAACAGCCCCGGGTGGGTCAGGCCGGTGTAGCGGACGCCCGGGATGTGCCGGGAGGTCGCCACCTGGCCGTGGAAGTCCCAGATCGCCTTGTAGGCGTCCGGGAAGTAGTCGGTCAGGAAGCCGCCGCCGTTGGCCTTGGCGAAGATGCCGGTGTAGCCCCAGCCCTGGCCGGGGGCGTCGCCGTACTCCTGCGGCGCCTGCACCGGGCCGAGGTCGAGGATGTCGACCACCAGCAGGTCACCGGGCTCGGCCCCCTCGACGCCGATCGGGCCGCTGAGCATGTGCGCCCGGTTGAGGTCGACGTCGCGGACGTCGTTCGCCGAGTCGTTGTTGCCGATCTGGCCGTCGGTCCACTCCCGGCACTCCACCCGGATGTCCTGCCCGGGCCGGACCATCGTGGCGACGGGTACGTCCGGGTGCCACCGGTTGTGCCCCGGGACGGCCTGGTCGCGCATGGACTTGGCCTGGTCGACGGTGAAGACGACGTCTGGCATGTCCCCCACACTCCGATCTCCGTTGACGGGAGGGCCGACCCGCGTCCGCGGGCCGTTCGCGGCGGCTCCGCGCGGGAGCCGGGGAGGCGACGGCGGCCCGGCCCAGTGGCCGCCGCGCGGGCTGGTCAGGGCTTCGGGAGGGCGCTCCACCGGGGGTCGCGCGGCACCGGGCGGCGGGGGGCCGGCGGCACGGCCGTCGTCACGGCGGGCGCGTCGGCGCTGGCCTCCTCGCGCGCCCGCGCCGCGGCCAGCGGCGCCGGGGTGCGCGCCAGCAGCGGGGCGGTGTAGACGCGCCGGCCGGTGTCGCCGCACGTGGGACACGCCTCCGAGGCCTGCGCGGTCCCGATGGGCCGCCGCACCTCCCAGGGGCCGCACGCCGGGCACCGGTACAGGTAGGCCGCCATCGAGGCCTCCGCGGGGAAGTCGGGACCACTCGGGAGCGGGCGACGCTAGTGGCGGGCCCGGACGGACCGGCGGGACCTTCGGCCCCATCCGTAGCGCGTCGCGACCCGCGGCCCCCGGACGGTGACGGCGGGTGTACTCAGCGGACGGCGTCCTCCGACGGCGCCGCGGAGCCGCCCTGCGGGGCCTCGGCCGTCATGATCCGGACGATCTCCGCGCGGTCGGCGGCCGAGGGCAGCCCCCAGCCGGGCTCGTAGTCGTAGACCTCGGCCAGCGGCCGGGACGCCGTCCGGCCGGTGAGCACCTCCACCGAGCCGGTGTCGATCAGCCCCGGGTGCTCGACGCCGCACGCCTCGGCCACCTTGAGCAGGTCCCGGCGCAGGGTGGCCACGTAGCTGGCCAGCCGCACCGACTTCAGCGCCGGGTCCAGGCCGTGCGCCAGCCACGCGTTCTGGGTGGCGACGCCGGTCGGGCAGGTGTCGGTGTGGCACTTCTGCGCCTGGATGCAGCCGATCGCGAGCATCGCCTCGCGGGCGATGTTGACCATGTCGCAGCCGAGGGCGAAGGCCACCACCGCGTTGTCGGGCAGGCCGAGCTTGCCGGCGCCGACGAACGTGACCTGCTCGGCCAGGCCGCGGCGGGCGAAGGTCGAGTAGACGCGGGCGAAGCCGAGCTGGAAGGGCAGCGACACCGAGTCGGTGAAGATCAGCGGCGCGGCCCCCGTGCCGCCCTCACCGCCGTCGACGGTCACGAAGTCCACGCCGCGGCCGGTGGTGGCCATCAGCCCGGTCAGCTCGTCCCAGAAGGTCATGTCACCGACGGCGGACTTGATGCCCACGGGCAGGCCGGTCTCGGCGGCCAGCAGCTCCACCCAGTCGAGCAGGCTGTCGGTGTCGGTGAACTCCGCGTGCCGCGACGGGCTGACGCAGTCGACGCCCTCGGGCACCCCGCGGGCGGCGGCGATCTCGGCCGAGACCTTCGCCGCCGGCAGCACCCCGCCCAGCCCGGGCTTGGCGCCCTGGCTGAGCTTGACCTCCAGCGCCCGCACGGGGGCGGACGCCACGAGGTCCTTGAGCCGCTGCAGGTCGAACCGGCCGGCCTCGTCGCGGCAGCCGAAGTAGGCGGTGCCGATCTGGAACACCAGCTCGCCGCCGTGCCGGTGGTGCACCGACAGCCCGCCCTCGCCGGTGTTGTGCAGGCACCCCACCAGCGCCGCGCCGCGGTTGAGCGCCTCGACGGCGGCCCCGGACAGCGAGCCGAAGCTCATCGCCGACACGTTCACCACCGACGCCGGCCGGAACGCCCGGGCCCGCCCGCGGGGGCCGCCGAGCACCTTGGCCGAGGGCAGCGCGACGTCGGCGGCCGAGTGCGGGTGGGACGGCGGCACGGCGCGGCCGAACGTGCGGTGGTTGATCACCGGGTAGCCCGCCGTGAACTCGAGGTCGTTGTCGGTGCCGAACCCGAAGTAGTTGTTCTCCCGCTTGGCCGAGGCGTACACCCAGCGCCGCTGGTCCCGGGTGAACGGCCGCTCCTCGTTGTTGCCGGCGACCAGGTACTGCCGCAGCTCCGGGCCGATCGCCTCCAGCAGGTAGCGGGCGTGCCCGATCACCGGGAAGTTGCGGAGCACGGTGTGCTCCCGCTGCACCAGGTCCCGGGCGGCCACCGCCGCCAGCGCCCCGAGTCCGGCCACCGCGGCCCGCGCCGCACCCCTCATCGCACTCCCCTTCCGCGCCGCTGCGGACCCCGGGCGGACCCCGGACAGCCATGGTGGGCCGCCCGGGGTCCGGGGTCTACAGGAAGAGGCTGAGCACGAGCGCGAAGACGAACCCGAGCGTCCCGAGCAGCGTCTCCATGACGGTCCAGGTCTTGAGCGTCGTCTTCTCGTCCATCTGGAAGAACCGGCTGACCAGCCAGAACCCGGAGTCGTTGACGTGCGAGAGGACGGTGGCCCCGCCGGCGATCGCGAGGACGATGAGCGCCAGGTCGATGGAGGACAGCCCGCTGCTGGCCTCGACCACCGGGGCCATGAGGCCGGCGGTCGTGGTGAGGGCGACCGTGGCCGAGCCCTGCGCCACCCGCAGCAGCACGGAGACCACGAACGCGGCCACGATCACCGGCAGGCCGATGTCGCCGAGGACGTCGGCCAGCGCCGTGCCGATGCCGCTGGCCCGCAGGACGCCCCCGAACATGCCGCCGGCGCCGGTGATGAGGATGATCGCGCAGACCGGGCCCAGGGCGCTGTTGACGATCGACTCGACCTGGGCACCGCTCTCGCCGCGGCGCCGGCCGAGCACCACGATCGCGACCAGCACGGTGATCAGCAGCGCCACCGGGGTGGCGCCGAGCAGCTGACCCGCGCGCACGAGGAACGACGTCTCCTCGAGCGCACCCGCGGTGGCCAGGGTGGTCAGCCCGGTGTTGAGGAAGATCAGCACGAGCGGGAGCAGCAGGATGCCGACCACGGTGCCGAAGCGCGGCGGCGCCGGACGGGTGACCGTCCCGGTCCGGCGTCCGCCGGAGGCGCCCGCGGTGCCCGGCGCGGTCCCGGCCACGGTGGGCTCGGGGGCCTCCGGTGCGGCGCCCGTGGCCGGGTCGTCCTCGGACGGCGGCACCGCGACGTCGAAGCGCCGCCCGGCCCACAGGCCGAACAGGTAGCCGCCCAGGTACCAGGTGGGCAGGCCGACGACCAGCCCGAAGACCAGGACCAGCCCGATGTCGGCCCCGATCAGCTCGGCCGCCGCGACCGGCCCCGGGTGCGGCGGGACGAAGGCGTGCATCACGGCGAAGGCGCCGGCGACCGGCAGGCCGTAGGTGAGCAGCGAGCCGCCCAGCCGGCGGGCGACGGTGAAGACGATGGGCAGGAAGACCACGAGGCCGGCGTCGAAGAAGATCGGGAAGCCGAACAGCAGCGCGGCGACGCCCAGGGCCAGGGGGGCGCGCTTCTCGCCGAAGCGCCCGATGAGGCTGTCGGCGAGCACCTGCGCCCCGCCGCTGTGCTCGAGCAGCCGCCCGAGCATCGCCCCGAGGCCGACCAGCAGCGCCACGTTGGCCAGGGTCGCGCCGAACCCCTCGGTGAGGGTGGTGACGACGTCCTCGAGCGGGACCTGGGCCACCAGCGCCGTCAGCAGGCTGACCAGGATCAGCGCCAGGAACGCGTGCAGCTTGAGCTTCATGATCAGGAACAGCAGCACGCCCACGGCTGCCGCCGCGATGAGCAACAGCCACCCGGCTCCCAGAGCCGGTTCGACCTCGGGCATGGGGTCCTCCTGGGGTTCAGCCCTCGTCGTCGAGGGCGTCGAGGGCGCGCAGGACGTCTTCCAGCGCGCGGGTGGACCGCTCGACCAGCGGTCGGGTGTGCCGGTAGAGGTCCGCGGCGGCCGGGTCTGGCTCGACCGGGTCGGAGACGCCGACCAGCGCGGTGGCGGCGTCGAGGTCGGGCAGCGCGCCGAGCGCGTGCAGGCCGAGCAGGCAGGCGCCCAGCCCCGTGCCCTCCGGGGAGTCGGCGACCCGCACCGGCAGGTCCAGCGCGGCGGCGAGGGTGGACACCCACAGCGGCGAGGCCACCGCCCCTCCGGTGGCGCGGACCTCGGTCACGGGCAGGCCGGTGGCCGAGAACGCGTCGCGGACGAGCGCCAGCTGCTGGCACACGCCCTCGACGGCGGCGCGCACCAGGTGCCCCCGGCGGTGCTCGCGGCGCAGCCCGACGTACGCCCCGCGCAGCCCGGACCGCCACCACGGCGCCCGCTCCCCCAGCAGGTAGGGCAGGCACAGCAGCCCGGCGCTGCCCGCGGGCACCGCGGCGGCCTCCTCGAGCAGCCGGGCGTCGAGGGCGTCGGCGTCCTCCCCCGTGACCGCCTCCCCCTCGGCCAGCGCCTGGGCGGCCCAGCGCACCACCGAGCCGCCGTTGTTGACCGCGCCGCCGACCACCCACTGGTCGTCGGTGAGGGCGTAGCAGAACAGCCGGTGCGCCGGGTCCACGGTCGGCGCCGGGACGACGACGCGCATCGCGCCGCTGGTGCCCAGCGACACGGCGGCGACCTCGGGGCGGACCGCGCCGATGCCGAGGTTGGCCAGCACGCCGTCGGAGGCGCCGAGGACCAGCGGGGTGTCCGCGGGCAGGCCGGTGGCCGCGGCGACCTCCGGGCGCAGCCCGTCGAGCACCGTCGTCGTCGGCAGGACCTCGCCGAGCTGCCCGGGGCGGACGCCGGCCACGTGCAGCGCCTCGGCGTCCCAGGTGCCGGTGCGGATGCCGTAGAGGCCGGTGGCCGAGGCGCAGGCGCGGTCGAGGACCTGCGGCCCGCCGCGCAGCGCGGACACGACGAGCTCCTTGACCCCGCCCCAGCGCGGCACCGCGTCCAGCCGGCCGGGCTCCTCGGCGCGCAGCCAGGCGAGCTTGAGCAGCGGGGACATCGGGTGCACCGGCGTCCCGGTGCGGGTGTGCAGCCCGCCGGCGCGGCCGTCGGCGCGCAGGGCCTCGGCGAATCCCGCGGCGCGGTCGTCGGCCCAGGTGACGACCGGGCCCAGCGGTCGGCCGTCGTCGTCCATGGGGACCAGGCCGTGCATGGCCGCGGACAGGCAGACCCCGACCACCCGGTCGCCGCGCTCGCGGGCGGCCCGGCTGACGGCGGCCAGCGCCTCGACGGCGGCGTCGGCGACCCGGTGCGCGTCGAGCTCGGCGCGGCCGGGGGCGGGCACCGACAGCGGGTAGCCGACGCTCACCAGGTCGCGCACCCGCCCGTCGGTGCCGGCGGTGACCGCCTTGGTCGCCGTCGTCCCGCTGTCCAGCCCGACCACGACGTCCATGCGGGCGATCCTGCCCGCGCCCCCAGGGGGCCGCAGGTCAGCGCTGGATCTCCACCAGCAGCACCCAGGCGTTCAGGCACGACGCCGCGATCCCGCCGACCAGGGCCCCCACCAGCCAGGAGAGCCCGCCGCCGGCGCCGAGGGCGCGATCCCGCCGCCGCCAGCAGCGCGCCGGCGAGCAGCACACCGGCCGCGACCGCCAGGTCGTGCCGGCTCTCGGGGCTGCAGGCGTCGGGACCGGTGGCCTCCACGTCGCCCGATCCTGGCGGACCGGCCGCCGGGACGGCGCCCGTCGCGGCCCGGTCAGCGGTAGGCGGACCCGCCGCGCAGCCGGGCGCCGACCGCCGTCACCAGCGGGGCGAGGACGACGCCGTCGCGGGCCAGCCGCGCCCGCAGCGCCCGGCGGTGGCGCAGCACGCCGACCAGGCCGATCGCCCAGAACAGGTACTGGACGGCGAACGCGGCGCGGAAGGCGCCGAGGTCGTAGGCGGTCGAGGCACCGGGCGTGAGGACGTCGAGCACCGCGCCGATCGCCAGGATGGTCAGCAGCGAGGCGACGAAGCCGCCGACGTTGACCACGCCGCTGGCGCTGCCCTGCCGCTCGGCGGGGTTCCAGGTGCGGGCGTAGTCGAAGCCGATCATCGAGCCGGGGCCGTTGGTACCGAGCACGACGACCAGCAGCACGAGCAGCCACAGCGGCGCGCGGCCGGGCCACAGCAGGACGACGGTCCAGGTGGCGGCGGTGACGGCGAGGATGCCGAGGACCAGCACCGAGCGGCGCAGCGGCCAGCGCCCGCACAGCCGGCCGAGCAGCGGCCCCACCCCCATGCCGACGACGACCAGCAGGGTGAGCAGCCCGGCCGCCGTCGCCGGGGACAGCCCCTGGCCGACGACGAGGAAGGGATAGCCCCACAGCAGCGCGAAGACCGTGCCGGAGAACTGGGTGACCAGGTGGGTGTAGAGGCCGATCCGGGTGCCGGACTCCCGCCAGGTCAGCGCCAGGTTGCGGCGCACCTCGGCCAGCCCCGCGGGGGTGGCGGGCGCGACGCCGGGCGGGGCGTCGCGCAGCGTGGCGAGCACCAGGACGACGACCAGTACCCCGGCCGCCGCCGCGCCGAGGAAGGTGCTGCGCCAGCCCGCGGTGTGCAGCAGCGCGACCAGCGGGTAGGCGGCCACGACCTGCCCGAGCTGGCCGAGGATGCCGGTGAGCTGGGTGACCAGCGGGACGGTGCGGCCGGGGAACCAGAAGCCGATCACCCGCAGCACGCTGATGAACGTCATCGCGTCGCCGGCGCCGACCAGCACGCGGGCCGCGACCGCGGTCGGGACGTCGGTGGCCAGCGCCAGCACCAGCTGGCCCACGGCCATGGTGACCCCGCCCGCGACGATCAGCCGGCGCGAGCCGAAGCGGTCCAGCGCCACCCCGACCGGCACCTGCAGCCCGGCGTAGACCGCGAGCTGCAGCACCAGGAACAGCGAGACCGCCGACGCCCCGGCGGAGAACCGCTCCTGCGCCTCCACCCCGGCCACGCCGAGCGAGGCGCGGTGGAACACGGCGACGACGTAGGCGGCGAGCGCGGTGAGCCAGACGGCGTAGGCGCGCAGCGGGGTGCGGGCGGCGGTCGGGGGCGTCACTGAGGGGACGACAGCTCCCGCGGACCGGTTGTTCCCGGTACCGCGGTGAGTCGCCTCACGGCGCGCCCGCGCACGGCCCGGACCCGGGGTGCCCGGCCCTAGGATCGGGAGGTGGTCGCAGCACTGGTCTCCCCCGAGGACCTGAGCGAGGACGACGCCCACCGCCGGGTGCGCATCCTCCTCGCGCTGGCCACCTGCATGGCCGAGAAGGGCTACCGCGCGACGACGATCTCCGACATCGCCCGCGAGGGCCGGGTGTCCAAGACCGTCGTCTACGCGCACTTCCGCGACAAGGAGCACTGCCTCCTCGAGCTCTACACCCGCGCCACCGACAAGATGCTCGCCACCGTGCACGCCGCGCAGGACCGGGCGGCCGCCGAGGGGCTGGCCTGGCGGGACCGGCTGCGGTCGGCCGTGCGGGCCTACCTGGAGGTGCTCGCCGCCAACCCGGAGGTGGCCTGGGCGGCGCTGGTGGAGGTGCAGGCCGCCGGCCGGCACGCGCTCACCCTGCGGCGGCAGGTCATCGACCGCTACGTGGAGCTGATCCGCGGGGTCGCCGCCGAGATGGCCGAGCGGTACCCCCACGAGGTCCGGGCGGTGGACCGGGCCCTCGTCGTCGCCGCCGTCGGCGGGCTCAACGAGCTCATGCTCGTCCGGGTCGAGCGCGGCGAGGCCGGCTCGCTGGCCGAGGACACCGACGTCGCCACCGAGGTGCTCGTCGGTCTCGTCGCCCGCCGCTGAGCCGCCCGGCGGTCACCCGCCACCGGGATACCGCGCGGTACCGGCGGGTCCTACGCTGCCCCGGGACCTGGCTCACGGGGATCGGAGGCCCATGACCACAGCGGCGGACGTCGGGACCGACGCCCCTGGGGACGCGTCGCCCGCGGCCGACCGGCGCCCGGTCCTGTCGCTGCGCGTCGAGCGCGAGGCGCTCGTCCCCGCGCTGGCCGCGCTGCTGGTGGCCCTGTCCCTGACCGCCCGCGCCTGGACGGCGGCCGGCGGCTGGCTCACCCGGCAGGACCTCCTCCCCGCCGCCCACCTCCTCGGCCTGACCCCCGAGGTGCCCGGCCCCCCGGGCGCCGCGGCGCTGGCCGGCGGCGTGGCCTCGGTGGCGCCGTACGCGTGGGCGGGGCTGGTGACGCTGGTGCTGGCCGGGCAGCTCGCCGTCGACGTGCTGCTCTACCGGCTGCTGGTCGACCTGTTCGGCCGCCGCCCGGCCGTGCTGCTGCCGCTGACGGTCTACCTGGCCAGCTCCCTGCCCCTGGTCGGCGGGCTGTGGTGGAGCGCTGCGCTGGTGCAGTTGCCCGTGCAGCTGTGCCTGCTCGCCGCCGTCACCGGGCACCTCCGCGCGCTGCGCACCGGCCGGCCCGGGCCGGCGGTGGCCGCCGGGCTCGCCGTCGCGGCCGGGCTGCTGTTCACCGGCTGGGCGCTGCTGGTCCCGCTGCTGCTGCTCGCCGCCACCCTCCTGTGGGGAACGGCCGGCCCGGTCCGCGGCGGGCTGCGCGCCCTCGCCGCGCAGCCCGCCGCCTGGGCGGCGCAGGCCGCCGGCGCCGCCGTCGGGCTGCTCGCGCGCCTGCCGACCGGTGCCGGCCCGCTCGTCGACGGCGACGCGCTGCGCGGGGCCGCGGCCGGGCTCGGCGGCGAGGTCACCCGGACGGTGCTGCCCGGCCTGGTCGGCGGCCCGTGGGTCTGGCGGCCGGTGGCCCTGCCGCTCGCCGTCCCGGCGCCGCCGCAGGCGCTGGTGGTGGGCGCGGGATTCGTGGTCGCCGCCGTCGTGCTGGGCAGCGTCGTGCTGCGGCGCGGCGCGCTCCGCGCGTGGGCGCTCACCGCCGTCGCCGGGGCGGTCGTGCTGCTCGCCGAGGCCGCCGCGCCCGACGGCCCGGCCGTGACCGGCGGGCTGCCCGCGGACACGGTGCCGCCGGCCACCGTCGCGCTGCTCGCCGCCCTGGGCCTGGCGCTGGCGACGCTGCCGGTCCGCGGCGCGCCGCCGGTCCTGCGCCCGCGGACCGCGCGGCTGCCGGCCCGCCGGCTCGCCCGCCCGGCGCTGGGCACCGCGGTCGCCGCCGCGCTCGCCGTCGGCTGCGTCCTGTCCACGGCCGGGTTCGCGCAGCACTGGTCGGTCAACGCCACCCGCGACTACGTCGACGGCGCCCGCGGCTCCGTCGTCGGCCGGCCGGACCTGGTACTCGCCGACACCACGGTGCCCGAGGACGTCGTCCCGGCCGCGCTGGCGCCGGCGAACCGGGCGTCGGTGGTCCTCTCCGGCCTGCCCGCCCAGCCGCACTTCCAGTCCGTCGGCGAGATCGCCTACCAGCTCGCCGCGCTCGACGACCGGGGCCGCGGCCAACTCGCCGCCGTCGCCCCCGCGGGCACGTCGGAGGCCGGCCCGGTGCCCGACTGCGGCTGGCGGGTGGCCGAGGGCCCCGTGACCGTCCCGCTGGAGGAGCCGGTGCCCGACGGGCGGTGGATCGTGCAGGTCGCCTACATCGCCGGTGCGGGCAACGCGGTGACCGTGCAGGCCGGCGGCACGGTCGGCGGCGCGCTGGTCGGCGCCGGGCTGCACGACCTGTTCCTGCAGGCCGAGGGGCCGGTCGGCGAGGTCGTCGTGACCGTCGACGACCCGTCGGTGCCGGTCTGCGTGGGCGCGGTGACGGTGGGGACGCCCCGCCCGCTGGCCCCGGGCGGGGGCTGAGCGCGGTGCGCTACCCGGCTCTCAACGGCCTGCGCGCGCTGGCCGCACTCGCCGTCGTCACCACCCACGCGGCGTTCTGGAGCGGGTCCTACACCCCCGACCTCGGCGGGTTCGCCCTCGCCCGGCTCGACGTCGGCGTCGCCGTGTTCTTCACGCTGTCGGGCTTCCTGCTGTCCCAGCCGCTGTTCCGCGCCGCGGCCGAGGGCCGCCCGGCGCCCCGGACCGCGGCGTTCCTGTGGCGGCGGGCGCTGCGCATCCTCCCGGCCTACTGGCTGTGCGTGGCGCTGGCGCTGCTGTTCCTGCCGGGCAACCAGGACGCCACCCCCGGCGACTGGCTGCGGTTCCTGACGCTCACCCAGATCTACTCCCGCGACTGGCACGCCGAGGGCCTCGACCACGCGTGGAGCCTCTGCACCGAGGTCGCCTTCTACCTGCTGCTGCCGCTGCTGGTCCGCGGCCTGCTGGCGGTGTGCGGCGGGTGGCGCCCGGCCCGGCTGGTCGCCGCGCTCGGGGTGCTCTCCGTGCTCGGGTCCGTCTGGAGCCTGTGGGCGGCGAGCGACCCGCTGGTCCTCGCCTCGCTCACCCTGTGGCTGCCGGCCTACCTGCCCTGGTTCGCCGCCGGCATGGCCACCGCGATCCTGACCGTCTCGCCGCCCGGCTGGGGGCCGGTCCGCCTGGCGCACGTGCTGGCGTCGAGCCCGTGGACCTGCTGGGCCGGCGCAGCGGCGCTGTTCTGGGTCGCCGCCAGCCCGCTCACCGGCTCGGTGGCGATCGACCAGCCGCTGACCGGGGCGCAGGTGGTGGTCAAGCACGCGCTCTACACCGGCGTCGCCGCCCTGGCCCTGGTGCCGCTGGTCCTCGGCGACCAGACCGCCGGCCGGGCCCGCCGCTTCCTGGCGAGCCGGCCGATGCACTGGGCCGGGGAGATCTCCTACGGCGTCTTCCTCTTCCACCTGCTGCTGCTGGTCACCTTCTGGGACCTGTTCGCGCACCCGCTGCCGGTGGTCCTCGGCGGGACGCTCGTGGTCTCGGTCGCCGCGGCGGCCGTCTCCTACCGGTTCCTCGAGCGGCCGCTGGTGGAGCGGCTGCGCCCCGTGGTCCCGGACCGGCCGCCGGCCCGCCCCGCCGACGGGGCGGTCGCGCGGGACGAGGACGAGGCGCAGACCCTGGCCCCCTGAGGCCGGGTCAGTCCGCGGCGCGGAGCCGCGGCCGCCGGACCCGGGGCGCGGGCAGCGCCGCGGCCACCACCGCCGCGAGCGCGGCCAGCGCCAGCACCTGCCGGGCGGTGCCGGTCGCGTCGGGCACCGCGAGCAGCAGGACGCCGGCGACCGCCACCGCCCCGGCGGCCGCGCCACCGAGCACCGCCGCCCGCCGGGTGCGCAGCGCTGCCCCGGCCGCCACCGCGACCGCGAGCAGCGCGAGGCCGACGACCCCGCCGGCCAGCGCGGTGCCGGCGACGGCGGCGAGCACCACGAGCAGCTGCCCGCCGCGGCCGCGGCGCCCGGGGGCCGGCACGGGCCGCGGCCGGCGCACCGGCAGGACGGCGAGCAGCACCAGCAGGAGCACCGCCGCGGCGCCGGCGGTGAGCGCGGCCCGGTAGGCCGTGCCGGGGAGGAAGTCCAGCGTCACCGTCCCGGCCGCGCCCGGCGGGAGCACGTAGCCCTGCTGCCACCCGTCGACGGCGACGGTGCCCAGCACCTCGCCGTCCAGGGTGGCCCGCCAGCCGGGGTTGGTGTTCTCCGGGACGACGAGCAGCGTCGGCTCGTCCCGGGCGGCCACCCGCACGGCGCGGTGCTCGGCGTCCCAGCGGGTCACGTCGGCCGCCTCCCGGCCGGGCGCGGGGCCGGGGGCCGCGGCGGTGAGCGTCGCCGAGCGGACGGCGAGCACGTCGGTGCCGGTGGCCACCAGCCGGTGCCCGCCCGCCGCCAGCGTGACGCCGGGGTCGTCGCAGAGCTCCAGGTCCAGCTCCTCGAGGGCGCGCAGCGCGCCGACCGTGGTCCGCACGGTGGTCTCGCGGCGCTCCCCGTCGACGGTGACCACCGGGCCGTCGCCGCACGGGACGGTGACCTCGGCGCCGGGGTCGAGGGGCCGCGCCGGGCCGCCGGCCTCGAGCTCGCTCACCCCCACGCCGAGCGGCGTGACGAAGCGGGTGACCGGGTCGAAGGTCCGCAGCTCGAGCGGCAGCGCGAAGCGCACCTCCAGCCGGTCGGTGGTGACCGGGGCGAAGCGGGCGGTGCCGTCGTCGTCGAGGGCGATCGTGCGCGGCAGCCCGCCGGTGACGAGGGTGACCGCCGTCGGGAAGGAGGCGGCCAGGCCAGGGGTGGTGACCACCCGCAGCGAGTCGACCGTGCGCGGCGCGGGCCAGGTGAGCGTCAGCGTCGGGGCGTCGTCGCCGGCCGCGGCCTGCCAGGCGGACGCCGGGTCGCCGTCGACCGCCGCCAGCGCGCTCGCCCGCGGGTCGTCGACCGCGGTGCTGCTGGCGGTGGCGCGGACGCCCGCCCCGCCGGCGTCGGAGAGCAGCGCGTCCAGCGCCGGGCCGGGGCGCGGCCGGGCGGTGAGCGCCAGGTCGGCGTCGGTGGGCGCGGCCGCGGTGAACACCCGGTCCAGGCCCGCGGTCTCCTCGGCGGCCGCGGCGAGGACGGCGGCGCAGCGCGGGTCCCCGCCGGCGTCGACGACGCAGCCGGAGGCGGTGCCGTCCGGGCCGAGCGCGTCGAACGCCCAGGCCGCGACCTCGCCGTCGGGGACGGGGGTGACCAGCGAGCGGGTGACGGTCACCCCCGGCAGGTCCACCTCGGCGAGGGCCAGCCCGTCGCCGGGGTCGCCGTCCGCGGGGTCGACGCCGACGGTGAGGGTCCGGGTGGTGCCCGCGGGCAGCGGCAGGTCCTGCGGGTCGGCGGTCGCGCGCAGCGGCCGGGTGACGGTGCCGGTGTCGGTCGTGAGCCGGACGGCGGCCGGCGGGTCGTCGGCGGTGTCGGCGGCGAGGGTGATCGTGACGCCGGCGGCACGGAACGGGGCGTCGGCGGTGACCCGCCACCAGGAGGGACCCTGACCGCCGTAGGCGAGGGCCGGTCGCCAGGCGGTGGCCGGGTCGCCGTCCAGCGCGGCCCACGGCGCGGCGGCCGGGTCGGACCCGCCGAGGGCGCCGGCGTCGGACGCCGAGCCCGACGCGCTCGGGGTGCCGCCCGCGTAGCGGGCGACCGTCTCCGCCTGCGCGGGGTGCTCGACCCGGTAGTCCCGGGCGGGGCCGGTCAGGCGCCGCGGGTCGTCCGGGGACAGCGCGGCCGACGTCGCGCCGTCGATGCGGCCGAAGCTGCGCTCGCGGCGCACGAGGGCGTCGCTGACCACCGCCGGCCCGGCGCCGTCGGGAGCCGCGCCGGCCGGCACCGTGGGCCGGTCGCTGACCAGGCCGCGGTCCTCCAGGGCGAGCACCGCGTCGGGCCCGCCGCCGACCACCGCGGCGTCGGCCAGCGGCGCGGTCCACGCCCGGGGCGCGGGGTCCTCGACGGCGTAGACCTCGACCGCGGGAGCTGGCTCGACCAGGCCGGCGTCCAGGGAGATCCCGTCGACGTAGGGCGCCTCGGGGACCGCCGGCCCGAAGGCGGCGACCGGCGTGATGCCCGGCGAGTCCCGCAGCGCCTGGCGCACCACCACCGACCGCGCCGACCCCGCCGCGCCGGTGTCCAGGTCGTTGCGCAGCACCAGGTGGGAGAAGCCGGCGCGGGCCAGGAAGCGGGTCAGCCCCGCCGAGCCCTCGCCGCGTTCCAGCCGCCGCTGCACGGCGTCGAGGACGCGGATGTGCCCCTCGGGCGTCAGCGGGACGGCGTTGCGGACGTCCCAGGGCGAGTCCGCCAGCGGCTGCAGCGGCTCGTCCTGCGGGCTGCCCCACGCGTAGGTGCCGAACGACGACGCCGGCACCAGCAGCGCGCGGCCGGCGGGCTGCTCGGCGGCCAGGTACCGCGCCGCGTCCGCCCAGTACCCGGGGACCTCCTCGAAGCCGGTCGGCGGCGCGAGGCGGGCCGCGAGCGCGGGTGAGGCGGTGGCGGCCAGCGCGGCCACCACGACCGTGAGGACGCCGCGGACCAGCAGCGTCGCCGGGTGCGGCCAGCGGCCGGGCCACGCGGGGACCCACTCGGTCAGCCACGCCGGCCGGCGGCCGGGCCGCTGCCGGGACCGCCGGGCGAGGACGCCGACCAGGTGCGCCAGGGCCAGCGCCAGCGGCAGCCGCAGGACGAGGTCGAACTTGTGCACGTTGCGCAGCGGCGCCAGCGGCCCGTCGAGGGCGGCGTTGAGCGGGCCGGCGAGCAGCCCGTCGACGGTCGCCAGGTGGCCCAGCGTCACCAGCGCGACCCCGGCGAGCAGGCCGAGCACCAGCCAGGTGCGCTCGGGCAGGTCGCGGCGGGCCAGCGACCACAGGCCGGCCGCGGCGAGGACGAGCGTCCCGGCCGCCGGGAGGGCCTCGGCCACCAGCGTCCAGCCGGCCGGCCACAGCGGCCCGGTCGCCGAGCCGAGGTACGCCAGCCAGTGGTCGGTGCCGCGCAGGACCGACAGCACGTCCGTCGGCGCGGTGGTGACGTCGGCGTTCTCGATGTAGTCCAGGAACGGCGGGCTGTACCGGCCGAGCAGCAGCAGCGGACCGGCCCACCAGGCGGTGGCCAGCAGCACCGCGCCGGCCCACCGGGCGGCCAGCCGGCGCCGCAGCGGCCCGCCGGGCCGGGTGAGCAGCCAGAGCACCGGCAGCGGGAGGACGGCGGCGGCCGCCACCGCGTTGACGCCGCCGGCACAGAGCACCGCCAGACCGGACAGGGTGGCCGCCCGCCGCGGCGAGCGGGCCGCGGCGGCGCCGACCAGCGGCACCAGCACCCACGGCGCCACCGCCATCGGGACCACCTCCACCGAGGTGGCGCCGAGGGCGGTGACCATGCGCGGGGCGAGCGCGTAGGCCAGCCCGCCGGCGATCCCCGCCGCCGGCGTCCCGATGCCCAGCCGCCGGGCCAGGACGACGACGCCGAGGAACGCGGTGCTCATCAGCAGCGCCCACCACAGCCGCTGCACCACCCAGGCCGGCAGGCCGGCCGCGTCGCCGAGGGCGGAGAAGGGGCCCATCGGGAACAGGTAGCCGTAGGCCTGGTTCTGCACCTGCCCGGCGAAGCCCTCGGGCTCCCACAGCCGCAGGGCGCGGCCGAGGAACCCGGCCGGGTCGACGGCGAGGTCGAGCTTGGTGTCCGGCACGACCCGGCCCGGCGACTGGGTGAGCGCCAGCCCGAGGAAGGCGGTGCAGACGATCGCCAACCGCAGCCGCCGCAGCAGCGCCGTCGACCCGGGGCCCCGCGGCGGGCGGTCCGGCCCCCGCGACGCGACCGAGCCCGCCGGGGCGGTCCCGGCGGGCTCGGTCGTCGGCGGAGCGGCGGTCACGACCCCGGGAGGGGGTCGCGCCGGCGGTCGGGCGTCACTTGGCGAAGGACACCGGGGCGGTCGGCGGGACGGCGGCCGTCGTGGGGGTCCGGTGGGCGCCGCGGTCGGCGCGCAGCAGCAGCACGGCGCCGGCGATCAGCAGCAGCACGCCGAGCCCGGCGACGGCGAGCGGCAGGGTGCGCTGGACGAGGGTGATCTGGTCGCGGGTGTCGGCGGCGTCCGCGGCGGCGTCGCGCAGCCCGTCCTCGGTCGGCCCGAGCTCGGCGGACAGCACCGTGACGCCGGTGTCGCCGCTCGGGCCCCGCAGCACCGTCACCGGGCTCTCGACGGAGCTGACGATCTTGCCGCTGACCGGCTCGACGAGGATCTCCCGCTCGCTGCTGAAGACGACGTCGGCGGTGACGGTCGCGTCGCTCGACTCGCCGGCCAGGCTGCCGGGGACCTCGATCTGGCGGATCACCGTCTCGGGGACCGACTGCAGGAACCGGTAGACCTCGACGCCCTCGACCTCGTCCTCGCCGTCGTACCGGGCGGGGACCGCCTCGCCGACGTTGCCGTTCCACACCTCGTAGTCCTGCTGCTGGGTGTCGAACGGGAAGGTCAGCGTCAGGCCGTCGATGTCCTCGCTGGCCGCGCCGCAGTCCACCGCCTCGGCCGTCCTCCGGTCGAGGCAGTTGACGACCTCGGAGGGCTCGGTGACCAGCGTGCCGTCGGCCGTGGTGATCGTGGTGCCGGAGGCCCAGACGGCGACGTCGTCGGAGGCGTCGGGTGAGTCGGCGTCGCCCTGGACGGTCAGCCGCGCGGTGACCTCGCCCTGCGCCTCCTCCAGCTGCTCCATGTCCAGGTAGGTCGCGTCCTCGTCGACGACGGCCCGCGAGGCCTCCTGGTCGAGGGGCAGCGTCACCAGGGTGGGCGCCAGCACCAGGCGGATCGCGAGCGCGGCACCGAGGCACAGCGCGCCCAGGGCCAGCAGCACGAACCCGAGGACACGACGACGCATGCGGGAACCTCCTCGACCGGGCGACGGCTCCACCGGCGTCGCAGCGCGGTCACATTACTGTCGGCCACACCACACGCCAACTCCGGCCGGTTCCGGCCGGTACCGGTCCCCCGATCGGGTCGGGTACGAGCGCGTACCGGCGTCGATAACGTCCGTTACCGGGCGTCACACCCACGTCGCCGGAGCACCAGGACGACGTTCCAGCTTGCGACCTCCCGCAGCCCCGGCACGCGCGCGACCCACGCCGCCCACCACGGGTGGTAGCGCGGGTACACGGTGACGAGATCGGCGTCCGGACAGCGCCGGGCCCAGCGGACCGCCGCCCCGGCGGAGACGGCGAACAGCGACTCGCCGAACCGGTTCTTCGGCTCGCGGCCGGTGCGCCGCCGGTAGCGCCGGCGGGCCCGCGCCCCGCCGAGGTAGTGCCAGGGCGCGGTCTCGTGCCCGCCCCATGGCGACAGCCAGGGGGTGAACGACAGCAGCACGGTGCCCCCGGGCCTGGTCACCCGCACCATCTCGTCGGCCATCACCCACGGGTGCCGCACGTGCTCCAGCACGTTGGAGGAGTAGCAGACGTCGACGGCGCCGGTGCGCACCGGCAGCGCCTCGCCGCTGCCGCGCACCGTCCCGGGCTCGGGCTGGCCGCGCGCGGCCATCTCGCCGGCGTCGGGCTCGAGGCCGACGTAGCGGGCCCCGGCCGCGCGGAAGGCGGCCGAGAAGTACCCCGGCCCGCCGCCGACGTCGAGGACGGTGGCCCCGGCGAGGTCGGCGTGCCGGGCCAGCCGGCGCACCGAGTCCTCGGCCAGGACGCCGTAGAAGGAATCGGGATCGGTCTGCTCGCGCAGGAAGGCGCGGAACAGCCGCACCGACCGCCGCAGCGTCGCCGTCCGGTCCATTTCCGGGGTCTCTCCTCAGCACTGGAAGGACCGCCCGTTCGGGCGGGTGGAATGGCTGGTACCCGTCTGTATCGTGCCGCGGGTGATCCGCGTCTCCCCCCGGCGTCCGCCCGTCGACGTCCTGTTCGTCAACTGGCGCGACCTCGGCCACCCGGAGGGCGGCGGGTCCGAACGGTACGTGCACCGGGTCGCCGAGGGGCTCGCGGCAGCGGGGCTGCGGGTCGAGATGTTCTGCGCCGCCCACGACCGCGCCCCGGCCGAGGAGGTCTTGGGCGGGGTGCACGTCGTGCGCCGCGGCGGCCGGCTCGGCGTCTACCCGCGGGCGCTGCTGCACGTGCTGCGCTCGCGCGCCCGGCTCGTCGTCGACGTGCAGAACGGGCTGCCCTTCTGCAGCCCGCTGGTGACCCGCGCGCCGGTGACGGTGCTGGTCCACCACGTGCACCGCGAGCAGTGGCCGATCGTGTTCGGCCGGCTCGGCGGCGCGGTCGGCTGGTGGTTGGAGTCGCGGCTCGCGCCGTGGGTCTACCGGCGGTCCCGGTACGTCACCGTCTCCGAGGCCACCCGCACGGAGCTGGCCGGGCTCGGCGTCGCGCCGGCGCGGGTCGCCGTCGTGCCCAACGGGGTGGAGCCCGCGCCGTCGGTGGCGGTGCGTCGCTCGCCCACGCCGCGGGTGGTGGTGCTCGGCCGGCTGGTGCCGCACAAGCGGGTCGAGCACGCCCTCGAGGTGCTGGCCCGGCTGCGGCGGCAGCGGCCGGACCTCGTGCTGTCGGTCGTCGGCGAGGGCTGGTGGGAGGACCGGCTGCGGGCCGAGGCGGAGCGGCTGGGCGTCGCCGACCGGGTCGAGTTCCACGGCTTCCTGGACGAGCCGGCCAAGCACGCCGAGCTGGCGCGGGCGTGGCTGCAGCTGTGCCCCTCGGTCAAGGAGGGGTGGGGCCTGGTGGTCACCGAGGCCGGCGCGCACCGGACGCCGACGGTGGGCTACCGGTCCTCGGGCGGGCTCACCGAGTCGGTGCTCGACGGCCGCACCGGCGTGCTGGTCGACGACCTCGACGAGCTCACCGAGGTGGTGGACCGGCTGCTGGCCGACCCGCTCGCGCGGTCGGCGATGGGCGCCGCGGCGGCCCGGCACGCGGCCCGGTTCGACTGGCCGTCGGCCGTGCGGGGCTGGGCGCGGGTGCTGCGCGGGGTCCTGGCGGGGGTGCCGGCGCCCGCCGGTGCGGACGCCGGCCGGGGGTCAGCCGCGGGTGCCGTAGTCCAGGACGTCGATCGTCTGCTGGTCGCTCTGCTCGACGGCGGAGGTGTCCGGGTCGACGGCGGCCGAGACGCCGGCGACGGCGGCGGCACCGATGCCGGCACCGGTGCCGAGGGACAGGAGCACGGCCAGGAGGGTCTTCACGCGGGCACTCGTTTCCTCGGGGGGCGACGTCGGAGCGGGACCATAGACGCCGCGAGCGTGATCCACAACGCGGCCCCGGCCACCGCGCCCAGCGCGGCGCCGTGAGCGATCCCCACCGCGGCCGCCCGCCCGGCCGAGGGCCGGGGGCCCGGCAGCGCGCCGGGTACGCGGTACAGCCGCAGGTCGGCGCCGTCGACGACGAGCGGCAGGTCCCCCACCGCGGTGGGCACGGCCGGGCCGGGCGTGCCGCGCTCGACCAGCACCCAGCCGACCCCGAGCCGGGCCAGCGCCCGCGGGTCCCCGGCGGCGGCGAGGGCCCGCGCGGCGCGGGCGTGCTCGCCGCGCACCGGCCGGCCGTCGACGACCAGCGTGTCGTCGGCGAGGACCGGCCGGGGCAGCCAGCGGGCCGCGGGGTCCAGCTGCGGGCGGTCGCCGTTCCAGCCGAACGCGCGGTAGGCGCCGGCGGGCAGGACCAGCACGTCGCCGGGCGCGGTGTCCTCGGCGAGCACGGTGCGCACGGTCTGCCAGTCGGCGGGCCAGGCCACCGGCTGCAGCCGGCCGCCGACGCCCCAGGCGAGGTCGGGGACGGCGACCAGCGGCAGCAGCGCGGCTGCGACGGCGACCGCCCCGGCGGCGGGGCCCGGCAGGTGCGCGCGCACGGCCGCGACCGCGCGGCGGGTGCCGAGCCCGGCGCCGACGGCGAGCGGCAGAGCGAGCCAGGCGGCCCACTTCTGCCCGTCGCGCAGCAGGCCGGCCCCCGGCACGCCGGCGACCGCGGCCTCGAGCAGGTCCCGGGTGCCGGGCAGGACGCCGGCGGCGGCGAGCAGCAGGCCCGCGGCCCCGAGTCCGAGCAGCCGGCCGCCGCCCGCGCGGGCGGGCCGCGGCGCCCAGCCCGCGGCGGCGAGGGCGAGCAGCAGCGCGGTGACCAGCGGGACCAGCGCCGACGCGCGGCTGCCGGGGACGGCTGCGCCGTTCCAGATGCCGCCGGCGCCGAGCACGGCGACCACGGCGCCGGCCCAGTTCTCGCCGCGCGCGGCGAAGGCGGCCACCCCGGACGGGTCCGAGGTGCCGGTGGCCGGGGCGAGCAGGCCGGCGACCACCCACGGCGCCGAGAGCAGCGCGACCGCCGCGAGGCCGCGGAGGGCGGAGCGGCGGCCGGTGCCGGCGAGCACGGCGCCCGCGGCGAGCAGGCTGCCGGTGGGGGTGAGCGCGGCCGGCGCGACGGCGAGCACCAGCCGGGGCAGCGCCCGCGGCTCGCCGGCGCGCAGCCGCAGCCCGGCCCGCACCACCCAGGGCAGCGCGGCCCAGGCCACCAACAGGGTCCAGTGGCCGATGAGCAGCCGCTCGGCGAGGTAGGGGCTCCAGCCGTAGACCAGCCCGGCGACCGCGCCGGCCGCGCCGCGGCGCCCGTCCGGGCCCGGCGGCACCAGCCGCGCGGCGCCGAGCACCGCGGCGTAGACGGTGAGCAGCAGCACGGCGGCCTGCACCAGCGAGCCGGGCAGCACGGCGGTGAGCAGGGCCGCCGCGCCGTCGGCGGGGACCGCGCGGGGCAGCCCGCCGGACAGGCCGAACGCGTCGAGGTCGAGGTCCTGGCGCGGGACGAACACCATGTCGGCGAGCAGCACGTAGCCCGGCGCGAGCACCGGCGCGGTCACCAGCAGCGCCACCGCGGCGGCCAGCCCGCGGGCCGGCCACGGGGAGCGGTCGGGCGCGGTGACGGGATCGACGGCGGTCTCCACGCGCGCCCCTCTCCCCCGTCGTGCCCGGCTCCCGGGCGCCAGCAGCGTAGGTGCGTGGCGTGAGCGCGTCCCGGAGCCGGGCGGCCCGCGTGGCGCCGGCGGCGCTGGTGTCCGCGGCGCTGCTGTCGGTGAGCGCCCTGTCCTACGTGGTGACCGTGCTGGCCGCGCGGGTGCTCACCCCGGCGTCCTACGGCGAGCTGGCCGCGCTGCTCGGCGTGCTGCTGGTGGGCACCGTGCCGGCCACCGGGCTGCAGACCGCCACCGCGCTGCGGCTGGGCGGCCGGTCGCCGGAGGCGGCCGCGGCCGAGGCGCCGCGCCTGCACGCGACCGCGCTGGCCACCTGCGCCGCCACCGCGCTGGTCGGCCTGCTCGCGCTGGCCCCGGTGGTGGCGCTGCTGCGGCTGCCCGACCCGACCGCGGCCGCCTGGATGGTCGCCGTCCTCGTGCCGCACACGCTGGTCGGCACCTACGACGGCCTCCTGCAGGGCACCGGGCGGCACGGGCGGCTGGCGGTGGTCGTCGTCGCCTTCGGGTCGCTCAAGACGGCGGGCGCGCTGACCGGGCTGCTGGCCGGCGGCACGCCGGCCGCGGCGCTGGCCGGCATGGCCGCCGGGTGCGCGGCCGGCGCGGCCGTCACCTGGTTGTGCGCCGGTCGGCCCGGGGTGGCCCGCGGGCTGCGCGCGCCCGCCCGGGCGGCGGCCCGCGCGGCGGGGGCGCTGGCCGGGCTGGTGCTGCTGGTCAACGTCGACCTGCTGCTCGCCCGGCACCACCTGCCGGCGGCGCTGGCCGGCGAGTACGCCGTCGGCGCGGTGTTCGCCAAGGTCGCCTACTGGCTGCCGCAGGGCGTCGGGGTGGTGGTGCTGCCGCGGATGGCCGACGCCGCCGCCCGGCGGCGCGAGCTGCCGCGGGCGCTGGCGGTGGTCGGCGGGCTGGGCGCGCTGCTGACCGCCGCCACCGCGGCGCTCGGGGAGGCCGCGCTGCCGCTGGTCGGCGGGGCCGCCTACGGCAGCGCGCTCGGCGGGTGGGCGTGGGTGTTCACCGCGTGCGGCGCGCTGCTGGCCCTGGCGCAGCTGCTCCTCTACTCCGGCATCGCCGCCGCGGACCGCGTCGCGGCCGCCGCGGTCTGGGGCGCCGTCGCGCTCGAGTGCGCGGTGGTGGAGGTCCTGGCCGCGGCCGGGCGGCTGTCGGTGTTCGCCGTCGTCGGGACCGCGGCCGGCACCGGCGTGCTGCTGGTGACCGTCGGCCTGCTGCGGCTGCGCGCGGCGGCGCCGGACCCGGACGGCGACGCCGCGGTGGCCGCGACGGCGGTCAGCGGCGCGCCGGTCGCAGTGCCAGCACCGCCAGCGCCCCGGCCGCGCTGACCCCGGCGCCGGCGAGCGCGGCCGCGTCCCACCCGGCGAGCAGGCCGGCCGCGGTGCCGGCGGGCGCGCCCGCGGTCACCAGCAGGACGACCAGCGTGACGCCGACGGCGGCGCCCAGGTAGCGGGCGGTGTTGTTGGCGCCGCTGCCCATGCCGGCCCGCTCCGGCGGCACGTGCGCCACCGCCTCGCGGCCGAGCGCCGCGTTGGCCGCGCCGTAGCCGACGCCGAGGACCAGCAGGCCCGGCAGCAGCGCGGCGGCCCGGTCGCCGGGGTCGAGGACGGCCAGCGCTGCCAGTCCCGCGGCCGAGACCGCGAGGCCGGCGGCCAGCAGCACGCGCCCGTCGACGCCGGGCAGCCAGCGCAGGCCCACCGACGTCGCCGTCGCCACCGCGGACCAGATGAGCACGAGCACCGTCGTCGCGAGCAGGCTCTCCCCCAGCGCCCGCTGCAGCACGGTGGCGAGGAAGGACATCAGCCCGACCGTGGCCGCGCCGGTGACCAGCGCGCCGACGCTCGCGGCGAGGAAGCCGCGGACGCGGAACAGGCCGAGGTCGACCATCGGGGCGCGCACCCGGGACTCGGCCAGCACGAACGCGACGGTCAGGACCGCGCCGCCGGCGAGCAGCGCGACGACGGGAGCGGTCCCGGTGCCGGTGCGGGTGGCGACCAGCCCGACGAGCAGGCAGCACACCGCGGCGACGAGCAGCACGGGCCCGGCGACGTCGACCCGCGGCCGGCGGCCGGGTGCCGCCTCCGGCAGCAGCAGCCGGGCGGCGACCGCCAGCAGCAGCGTGACGGCGGCGGTGGCGACGTGCGTGGCCCGCCAGCCGGTGTCGCCGTCGAGGACCACCGCGGCCAGCCCGCCCACGCCGGTGCCCGCGCCCAGGCTGGCGCCCCAGACCGCCGCCGCGCGCGCCCGCGCCGGGCCGAGCGGGAACACCTGAGCGATCAGCCCGAGCGAGCAGGCCAGCACGGCCGCGCCGCCGACGCCCTCGACCAGCCGGCCGGCGACGAAGACCCCGGTCGACCCCGCGGCGGCCGACAGCGCGGCGCCGGCGGCCAGCAGCACGAGACCCGCGGTGAACACCCGGCGGCGGCCGAGGTCGTCGGCGGCGGCGCCGGTGACCAGCAGCGCCGCGGCCAGCCCCACGCTCATCGCCGACAGCAGCCACGCCTGCCCGCCCGCGCCGGTGCCCAGCTCGGCGGCGGTGGCCACGGCGGTGGCCAGCGGGGTGACGAAGGCGGCGAGGACGACGAGGGTGCTGACCGCGACGACGGCGAGCGTCCGCCGCTGCAGCGCGGCGGCCCCGGCGCCGTCGGCGGCCGCGGGCACGGGACGGGAGTCGACCGATCGGGACACGCGCGCCCCCAGCAGGCTCGTCGGTTGGACATTCCAACCGTGATGCCGGGACGCTAGCAGGGCCGGCCGCGGGTGCACCACCCCTGCGGAGGAACAGGCATGGGCCGCAGCAGCGGGGGGCAAGGCTGGTCCGAGGAGCACCGTCCGGGTGCCGCGAGACAGGGAGGAGCGCCGTCCATGGCGTCCGTCATCCACTTCACCATCGCGACCGTCGCCGAGGAGAGCCCCGACTTCCGCCGGGTCCTGTGGACCGGGAAGAACACGCAGCTGGTCGTCATGACCATCCCGCCGGGCGGGGAGATCGGCGAGGAGGTCCACGAGGACATCGACCAGATCCTCACCTTCGTCAGCGGCATCGGGGAGGCGAAGGTCGGCGGCGCCACGAAGAAGGTCGCGCAGGGCGACCTGGTCGTCGTCCCGGCCGGGACCAAGCACAACTTCGTCAACACCGGCGAGAACCCGCTGATCCTGTACACGGTGTACGGCCCGCCGGAGCACGCCGACGGCGCGGTGCACCACACCAAGGAGGAGGCCGACGCGGCGGAGGAGTCCGGCGAGGACGAGCCGCCGACCGGCGACTGACCCGCCTCCCCCCGGTGCCGTCCGCCCCCGCGGCGGCACCGGGGACACTGGGAGGGTGAGCAGCGCACTCGCCGACACCACCGCCGACACCGCCGAGGTCACCGCCGCGCTCCGGCGGGCCGGGATCGGTGACGTCGACGACTCGGGCCTGGCCCGGGCGCTGTACTCCTCCGACGGCTCGCTGTACCGCGTGCTGCCGCGCGCCGTCGTCCGCCCGCGCGACGCCGACGAGGTCGTCGCCGCCCTCGAGGTCTGCCGGACCCTCGGCGTGCCGCTGACCATGCGCGGCGCCGGCACCTCGATCGCCGGCAACGCCGTGGGCACCGGGGTCGTCGTCGACACCAGCCGGTACCTGGACCGGGTGCACGCGGTCGACGCCGAGGCGCGCACCGCGGTCATCGACCCCGGCGTCGTCCAGGCCCGGCTGCAGCTGGCCGCCCGCCCGCACGGGCTGCGCTTCGGGCCGGACCCGAGCACCGCCAACCGCTGCACCGTCGGCGGGATGATCGGCAACAACGCCTGCGGGTCGCGGGCGCTGGGCTACGGCCGGACGTCGGACAACGTCGTCGGCCTCGACGTCGTCACCGGGACCGGGCAGCGGCTGCGGCTGACCTCCGGGGCGGCCGTGGACGGCACGGGCAGCGGGGTGGTCGACGACCTGCGCGCCCTGGTCGGCCGCGAGCTGGCCACCATCCGCACCGAGCTCGGCCGCTTCGGCCGGCAGGTGTCGGGCTACTCGCTGGAGCACCTGCTGCCCGAGCACGGCTTCGACGTCGCCCGGGCGCTGGTGGGCAGCGAGGGCACGCTCGCCGTCGTCCTCGGCGCCACCGTGCGGCTGGTCGTCGACGCCCCGTACCGCGAGCTGGTCGTGCTCGGTTACCCGTCGATGGCCGACGCCGCCGACGCCACGCCCGGCCTGCTCCGGCACGGGCCGACCGCCGTCGAGGGCCTGGACGAGCGGATCGTGCAGCGGCTGCGCGACGTGCCGGCCGCCGTCGTCCCCGACCTGCCGCGCGGCGCGGGCTGGCTGATCGTCGAGCTCACCGGCGACACCGTCGCCGAGGTCGAGGCGAAGGGCGCGGGCGTGGTCGCCGACGCCGGCGCCCTGGACGCCCTGGTGGTCACCGACGTCGCGCACGCCGCCGCGATCTGGCGGATCCGCGAGGACGGCGCGGGCCTGGCCGCGCGCACCTCCGACGGCCGCCCCGCGCACGCCGGCTGGGAGGACGCCGCCGTGCCGGTGGAGTCCCTCGGCGCCTACCTGCGCGAGTTCGACGCGCTGCTGGAGCAGCACGGGCTGCAGGGCGTGCCGTACGGCCACTTCGGCGACGGCTGCGTGCACGTGCGCATCGACTTCCCGTTCGGCCGCGAGCCCGACCGCGGCCGCGCCGCCTACCGCTCCTTCGTCGAGGACGCCGCCCGGCTGGTCGCCCGCTACGGCGGGTCGGTGTCGGGCGAGCACGGCGACGGCCGGGCCCGCAGCGAGCTGCTGTCGACCATGTACTCCCCCGCCGCGCTGGACCTGTTCGCGCAGGTCAAGGCGCTGTTCGACCCAGACGACGTGCTCAACCCCGGCGTGCTGGTGCGCCCGGCCCGCCTGGACGACGACGTCCGGGTGGCCGCCGCGCCCCGGCTGCGCGAGGGCCTGGCGCTGGCCTACCGGCACGACGACGGCGACCTCTCCAACGCGGTGCACCGCTGCACCGGCGTCGGCAAGTGCCGGGCCGACCCGTCCGGCGTCGCGGTGATGTGCCCGTCGTTCCCGGCCACCCGCGAGGAGAAGGACTCCACCCGCGGCCGCGCCCGGGTGCTGCAGGAGATGCTCGCGCCGGGCGGGCCGGTGCGGGACTGGCGCTCACCGGAGGTGCACGCCGCGCTCGACCTGTGCCTGTCGTGCAAGGGCTGCTCGAGGGACTGCCCGACCGGCGTGGACATGGCCAGCTACAAGTCCGAGGTGCTGCACCAGTCCTACCGGCGGCGCATCCGGCCGCTGGCGCACTACACGCTGGGCCGGCTGCCGATGTGGTCCGACCTGGCCGCGCGGGCGCCGCGGCTGGTCAACGCGGTGCTGCGCAACCGGCTCGGCGGGCGGCTGGCGAGGTGGGGCGCCGGCGTGGACCGGCGGCGGTCGCTGCCGTCGTTCGCGCCGCGCACCTTCCGGCAGTCGTTCACCCCCCGGCCGGGCGGCGGCGCGCCGGTGGCGCTGTGGGTGGACTCGTTCACCGACCACTTCGCGCCGGAGGCCGCGCACGCCGCCGTCCGGGTGCTCGAGGCCGCCGGCTACTCGGTGCAGGTGCCCGGCGACGACACCTGCTGCGGCCTGACCTGGATCACCACCGGGCAGCTGGACACCGCGAAACGGATCCTCGGCGACACCGTGCGCCGGCTGGCGCCGCTGGCCGACGCGGGCATCCCGATCGTCGGCGTGGAGCCCTCGTGCACCGCGGCGCTGCGCAGCGACGCCGTGGAGCTGCTCGAGGGGGTGGGCGGGGGTGCCATGGCCGGGCGGGTCGCCGCGGCCACCCGGACGCTGGCCGAGCTGCTCACCGCCACCGAGGGGTGGGCGCCGCCGTCGCTGGCCGGCGTCGAGGTGGTCGCCCAGCCGCACTGCCACCACCACGCGGTCATGGGCTGGGCGACCGACGAGCGGCTGCTGCGCCGGGCCGGCGCGACGGTCACCCGGCTCGGCGGCTGCTGCGGGCTGGCCGGCAACTGGGGCGTCGAGCGGGGGCACCACGAGGTGTCGGTGACCATCGCGGAGCAGCAGCTGCTGCCCGCCGTCCGCGCGGCCGGGCCGGACGCCGTCGTGCTGGCCGACGGGTTCTCCTGCCGCACGCAGCTGGACCAGCTCGCCGACCGGCCGGGCAGGCACCTCGCCGAGCTGCTGGCCGACGCGCTGGACCGGGCCTAGGGAGCGAGGGGCCGGGAATGGGCCGCCGGCCGGCGCGTTGGCGGCAGGCATGACCACTCTCGGCATCATCGGCGCCGGCCACATCGGCACGGCGCTCGCGCAGGCGGCCACCGACCTCGGCCACGACGTCGTCCTCGCCAACTCCCGCGGCCCGGAGACCCTCGCCGGCCTCGTCGACGCGCTCACCGACCGGCCCTCCCGCCGCGGCTCGGTGCGCGCCGCCACCGCAGCCGGGGCCGGCGCCGCCGGCGACCTCGTCGTCGTCACCGTGCCGCTCAGGGCGGTCCCCGACATCCCGGTCGAGCCGCTGGCCGGGAAGGTCGTCATCGACACCAACAACTACTACCCGGAGCGCGACGGGCACGTCGCCGCCCTCGACGAGGGGCGCACCACCAGCTCCCAGCTGCTGCAGGACCACCTGCCCACGTCGCGCGTGGTCAAGGCGTTCAACCACATCCCGGCCGGGCAGATCACCGCCCGGCGGACGCCGAGCGGCACCCCGCACCGGCGGGCGCTGGCCGTCGCCGGGGACGACGCCTCGGCCCGGGAGGTCGTCGCCTCGTTCATCGACGAGATCGGCTTCGACGTCCTCGACCTGGGCCCGCTGGCCGAGAGCTGGCGGATCGAGCCCGGCACCGCCGGCTACGGCCCGGACCTCGACCTCGAGGGCCTGCGCCGGGCGACCGCGGAGGCGACCCGGGCCGCGTGAGCTCAGGCGGCGCGGCGGTCCCGGCGGGCGCGGGCGGTGGCCAGCACCGTCGGGGCCAGCGCCGCGGCGATCCGCGCGTAGCCGGCCGAGGAGGGGTGGAACCGGTCGGCGGAGAACAGCGCCGGGTCGGTGGTGAACGCCCGGCCCACCTCGGCGGACACGGCCGCGACGACGGCGCCGCGCGCCCGCGCCGCCTCCGCCTGCCGCTGCTGCATCGCCGCGCAGGCGGCCTGCACGACCGGCCGGAACGCCGGCGGCACGAACGGCACGCTGGACATGTCCGGCGCCGGCACCACGACCACGTCGGTGCCCGCGGCGCGCAGCCCGTCGACGGCGCCGCCGAGCGCGGCCACCGCCTGCTCGACGGGGAGGAACCGGGCGAGGTCGTTGGCGCCGATCACCACGACGGCGAGGTCGGCGCCCAGCGGCGCGGCCCGGCGGACCTGCGCGGCGAGGTCGCGGGAGACCGCGCCGGGCACGGCCAGCACGGACAGCTCGGTGTCGATGCCCGCGCTGCGCAGCACCTGCGCCAGCCGCGGGCCGAGGCCGTCCTCGACCCGCGCGGCACCGGTGCCGTACGCGATCGAGTCACCGAGGACGGCGAGGTGGAGACGGTCGGTCACGCCCGGTGCAACGCCGGCCGGCGGGGCGCTCTGCCCGCCGGTCCGGCCGGCCGCCGGTGACCCCGGCCACCGTGCGCCCCGAGCCGCGACGCTCTGCCACGATGCCCGCGTGGTGGATCTGGACGAGACCATGCTGCCCGGCGTCGGCGTGCGCTACGGACTCACGACGCGTGCCGGCGACCGCCTGGCCGTCGTCGTCCAGCGCGAGGGCGGCGCGGAGGTGGCCGTGTTCGACCGGCGCGACCCGGACCGCGCCCGCGCCGTGTTCCGGCTCGACGCCGAGGAGACCGGCGTCCTGGCCGAGCTCCTCGGCGCGCCGCGGCTGACCCAGCGGTTCGTCGACCTCTCCCGCGAGGTGCCGGGCCTCGAGTCCGCCCGCTTCCTCCTGCGTCCCGGGTCCCCCTTCGACGGGCGTCCGCTCGGTGACACCCGCGCCCGGACGCTGACCGGGTGCTCGATCGTGGCCGTGGTGCGCGAGAACGACGTCGTCCCCTCCCCCGGGCCGGCGGAGGTCCTGCACGCCGGGGACGTGCTGGTCGCCATCGGCTCCGACGCCGGGCTCACCCGGCTCGGCGCGCGCCTGGACGGCGCGGCCTAGGCCCCCGGCGTGCACGGCACCGAGGCGCTGCTGGTCGAACTGGGACTGCTCTTCCTGGGGCTCGCGCTGCTCGGCCTGCTCGCCCGGCGCCTGGACCTCTCCCCCATCCCGTTCGTCCTCGTGGCCGCGCTGGCGGTGGGCGAGGGCGGGGTCGCGCCCCTGACCACGGCCACCCCGTTCATCGAGGCCGCGGCCGAGATCGGCGTCGTGCTGCTGCTGCTCGCCCTCGGCCTGGAGTTCTCACCGGACGAGCTGTTCACCTCGCTGCGCCACCACGGCCGTTCGGGCGTGGTGGACCTGCTGCTCAACGCGCCGCCGGGCATCGTGGCCGGCCTGGCGCTCGGCCTGCCCTGGCAGGGAGCCCTGGCCCTCGGCGGCATCACCTACGTCTCGTCGTCGGGCATCGTGGCCCGGCTGCTCGCCGACCTCGGCCGGCTGGCCAACCGGGAGACGCCGGCCGTGCTGTCGGTCCTGGTCCTCGAGGACCTCGCGATGGCGCTGGTGCTGCCGCTGCTCGCGGTGGCGCTGGCCGGGGGCGGCCCGGCCGCGGCCGCCGGCGGCCTCGCCCTGGCCGCCGGGGCCGTGGTGCTGGTCCTGGCCGCGGCCCGGCGCCACGGTCACCGCCTCGGGGTGCTGCTCACCTCCCCCGACGACGAGCAGGTCCTCCTGCGGCTGGTCGGGCTGACCCTGCTGGTCGCCGGCGCGGCCCAGGCGCTGGGCGTCTCGGCCGCGGTCGGCGCCTTCCTCGTCGGGCTGGCCCTGCCTGCCCCGTTCGCCGCACGGGTGCGGCGGATCCTCACCCCGCTGCGCGACCTGTTCGCGGCGACCTTCTTCGTGGCCTTCGGGCTGGGCACCGACCCCGCCGACGTCGTCCCGGTCCTGCCGGCGGCGCTGCTCCTCGCCGTCGTGACGGCGGCGACCAAGGTGGGGACCGGCTGGTACGCCGCCCGCCGGGACGGGGTCGCCGCTCCGGGCCGCTGGCGTGCCGGGACGGCACTGATCGCCCGCGGGGAGTTCTCCGTGGTCATCGCCGGGCTGGCCGTGGTGGCCGGCCTGCCCGAGCTCGGCCCCCTGACCACCGCGTACGTGCTGGTGCTCGCCGTCGCCGGCCCCGTGGTGACCCGGCTGGCCGAGCCCCGGACCGCGCTCCCCGGCACGGCCCACCCCGGGCCCGGGGCGCCGGCCGCGTGAGCGTCGGCGCCGCGGACCCGGGGTGGGACACGCCCGCTGCGGTCGGTGCAGGACGGGCGCGCCGCCGTGCTCCTCGGCCGGCCGCTGCGCGCCCGACGTCGTCCTCAGCGGCTTCTCCGGGATGAACAGCACCACGAGCAGCGCGAGCGCGGCCGGCGGCGTGGCGATGAGGAACACCGTGAAGTCGGCGTGAACGACCCCACGACGCGACGGGGCCCGGCCGGGATCTCCCGGCCGGGCCCCGAGGGTCCGTGCGTGGTGGCCGTTACGCCTTCGGGCCACCCGCGGCGTAGACGACCTGGCCGGAGACGAAGCCCGCGCCCTCGCTGACGAAGAACGACACCAGGTGGGCGATGTCCTCGGGCTGGCCGACGCGGGCCACCGGGATCTGCGAGGCGGCGCCCTTGATGAAGTCGTCGAAGGCGATGCCCATGCGCTCGGCGGTGGCCATCGTCATCTCGGTCTGGATGAAGCCCGGGGCGATCGCGTTGGCGGTGACACCGAACTTGCCCAGCTCGATGGCGAGGGTCTTGGTGAAGCCCTGCAGGCCCGCCTTCGCCGTCGAGTAGTTCGCCTGGCCGCGGTTGCCCAGCGCCGAGGTCGAGGACAGGTTCACGATCCGGCCCCACGTGGCCTCGACCATGTGCTTCTGGCAGGCGCGGCTCATGAGGAAGGCGCCGCGCAGGTGCACGTTCATGACCAGGTCCCAGTCGACCTCGGTCATCTTGAACAGCATGTTGTCCCGGATGACGCCGGCGTTGTTGATCAGCACGACCGGCGGGCCGAGCTCGGCGGCGATCCGGTCGACGGCGGCCTGCACCTGCTCGGCGTCGCTGACGTCGGCGCCGACGCCGAGCGCGCGCCCGCCGGCGGACTCGATGGCCTGCACGGTGTCCTTGGTGTTCGCCTCGTCGAGGTCGAGCACGGCGACGGCGAAGCCGTCGGCGGCCAGGCGCTTCGCCGTCGCGGCGCCGATGCCGCGCGCGGCGCCGGTCACGATGGCGACGCGGGGGGTGGCCTCGCTCATGGCAGTTCCTCTCGTTGGTGGCGGCGTCGTCGCCGGCCGGTCCGGGTGGGGGGCTCGGGCCGGGTCGTCCCCGCGCCGGCCCCCGGGCTGCGCCGGTCAGGTTACGGCGGGCTCCCGGGGCGTCCGGAGACGGCCCCGTGCCGGTGCGCGGCGGCCGTCAGGGCCAGATCGAGGCGACGATGATCGCGGCGACCGAGAGCTGGGTCGCGGCCATCACCAGGCTCGCGGGGTGGAAGCCGGTCTCGGTGACGAGCTGGCCCATCTTCCCCGGCGTGAGCAGGTCGAGGACGAGGAACGCGACGGCCTGCAGCACCACGCCGAGCACGCCGAAGACGACGGTCCAGAGCAGCGCCTCCCCGAACCCGGACGTCGCGTTGGTCCAGATGGCGGCGAAGATGACCGCGCCCTGGGCGAGGAACCCGGCGGACAGGACGACCGCGGCGCTCACCGACCGGTCCTCGTAGATGCGCCGGCCGAGGTGGCCGGGCGTCAGCAGGTCGAGGACGAGGAAGCCGAGGGCCAGCAGCACGAGGCCGACGGCGGTGTAGGCGACGGCGTAGCCGATGCTGGCCAGCACGGGACGGGTACCTCCGGGGGCGGGAGCGGACGGGCCTGCCAGTTCCTACCGCACCGGCTCCCCCGGCCGCACGCGACGGTCCGGCCGGTCAGTCCCCCGGGCGCGCGACGTCACCCCGCACGACGTTCCCCCGCACGACGTCCACGCGATCGAAGCCCTCGGCCTCGGTGGGTGGGGCGAACCGGGCGCGGGCGGCGTACACCCCGACCAGCGGCACCGGCGTCTCGCGGGCCGCGTTGCGGGCCAGGCACTCCTCGAGCGGGGTGTCCACCCAGACCGCGCGCACCGGCACGCCGGCCGCGCGGGCCGCGGCGACCAGCGGCGCGCGCTCCTCCGGCGAGGGGCTGGTGTTGTCGACGACGACGCTGCGCCCGGCCGCCAGCAGCGCGGCGACCAGCCGCTGCTGCCGGACCTCCCGCCGGCGGGCGCGGGGCCAGTGGTCCTTGCTCACCACCTCGTGCGTGCCGGCGAGGGTGCGCCGCACCCACGTCGACTTGCCCGCGCCCTGCAGGCCGACCACCACGACGAGCTCGGGTGAGGTGCTGGAACGGCCTCCCTGCAGGGGCCCGCCGCGAGCGTGCGAGCGGTGGGGGGCAGGGAGGTCCTCCATCACGCGCTCCGGCGCAGCGGGGTCACCGGCTCGTCGTCGTCCTCGAACACCGGGCGGGCCGCCGGGTGCTCGACCAGCGCGAGCACCCTCCCGGCCATGAAGCGTGCGGTGCGCACGGGCGTGCCGCCGCGGGTGGTCTCGGTGACCTCCACGACGCCGCGGCCGTGGGACACGTCCACCCGGCGCCCGGCGCGGGTGGCCTCGATCTCGTAGGTGCGGGTGTCGCCACCGGCGTCGATGACGACCTCGACACGATCGCCCTTCACGGGTCCTCCTCGGGGTCTCGCCGGGACCGTTCCCCGGCTTGTGGACAACGTCCTCCCGACCCCTGACATTCCCCGAAAGCGCTGGTCAGTCCCCGGATCCGCGCCGCGAGGGCCAGTGCGGGTGCAGTGCCCGGACCGAGGCCAGCGCCGCCCGGCGGGCCTGCGCGCGCTGCCGCGCGCGGCTGGTCCGCGGGGCCCTCGGCTCCTCGCGCAGCAGCGCGTCCAGCCAGTGCCCCCGCGGGTCGACGTCGACCAGCAGCGCCTTCACCAGCAGCGTGAGCGGGATGGCCAGCAGCGCGCCCAGCGCGCCGAGCACCCAGCCCCAGAACAGCAGCGCGAGGAAGGTGACCGTCATCGACAGGCCCACCGAGTCGCCGACGAAGCGGGGCTGGATGAGCGTCTGCACGACGAAGTTGAGCAGCGCGTAGACGACGATGATCACCCAGAACTCGGTCCAGCCGCCGGCGAGCAGGCCGAGCAGCGCCGGCGGGATGACGCCGAGCACGAACCCGATGTTGGGCACGTAGTTGGTGATGAACGACAGCAGGCCCCAGAGCACCGGCAGCGGGACCTCGAGGATCGCCAGCGCGACGGTGTCGCCCACCGCCACGATCGCGCCGAACACCGTGCTCACCAGCAGGTAGCTGCGGGTGCCGCGGGCGAACAGGCCCAGGGCGATGGGCAGGTGCGGCCGGTCCTCGGCGACCAGCGCCAGCCGGCGGCCGAACCCGCCGGACTCGATGGCGAGGAAGACCATCGCCGACAGCAGCAGCACCAGCGTGCTGGCGGTGTCGGTGACCCGGGCGAGCAGGTCGGTGGCCAGGCCCACGAGCTGGCCGTAGTCGAACCGGTCGACCAGGTCCTGGATCTGCGTGGAGGACAGCCCGGCCTCGTCGAGCCGCTGCACCGTGTCGTCGAGCAGCACCGCGAACTGCGGGGCGTAGTCGGGCAGCAGGACGGCGAACTGGGCGATCGCGACCACCAGCAGCGACCCGAGGCCGAGCAGCACGCCCCACACGAGCAGCAGCAGGACGCCGGCCGCCGCCCAGCGCGGCACGTGGTGGCGCAGCAGCCAGCGCTGCACCGGCATGAGCGCCACGACGACGACGAGCGCGAGCAGCACCGGCGCGACCAGCCAGGCGATCTCGCGCACCCCGGCGACGGCGATCGTCGCGGCCGCGGCGCCGACCAGCAGCACCAGCCAGCGGGGCAGCCCGCCGGGACCGGAGAGGGTGCCGGCCGGTCCCGGCGCCGGGCCGCCGTCGACCGGCGCGAGAGGGACGTCGGTGGCCAGCGGCAGTCCGTCGGCGAGGTCCGCCGGCAGCTCGGTGGGCTCCGGGGGGACCACCCGGGAGGCCCCGGTGCGCGCCCGCTCCGCACCCGGCTCGGGCAGGTGCGACTGCGCGGCCATGGACGTCCTCCCCCGTAACGGCGCCGTGACGCCCCAGGGTGTCACGGCGGTGCGGCTCCCGCGGGGAGCCTCAGCCGGACCGGCCCTCGAGCAGCGCGGTCATCTCCGGCAGGTCGAAGAACGCCGCGGTCTCGCGGGCGCTCGGCCCGCCGGCGTCGGGGTCGGCGCCCGCGGCCAGCAGCGTCCGCACGCCGGCCTCCGAGCGGCGGAACACCGCCGCGGCCAGCGCCGTCTGGCCGCGGTCGTTGGCCCGGCCCGGGTCGGCGCCGCGCTCGAGCAGCGCGGCCACCGTCTCCGGGTGGTCGTGGTAGGCGGCGAGGATCAGCAGCGTGTCGCCCTTGTCGTTGGTGAGGTCCACCGGGACGCCGGCGTCGACGTAGGCGGCCAGCTCCGCGGTGTGGCCGAACCGGGCGAGGTCGAAGACCCGCGCGGCCAGCTCGACGACGCCGGGGTCGATGGGCTCGCTCACGACCGCGCCCCCGTCCCGAGGCCGTCGACGAGGGCCAGGATCCGCCGCCAGGCGTCCTGGCAGGCCTCCTCCCACTCGGGCGCGGCGCGGTCGAAGAAGGAGTGCGGGGCGCCGTCGTAGACCGCGGTCCCGACGTCGGCGCCGGCGGCGCGCATCGTCTCCGCGAGGGCGAGCTGGTCCTCGACGGGGGTGGCGGCGTCCGCGCCGGCGACGATCATCAGCGTCGGGCGCGAGGCCCGCGCGGCGGCGTCGCCGACCATGGCCGGGCGGCCGTAGAAGCCCACGCAGGCGGCGACGTCGAGGTCGCCGCCGGACTGCCGCCAGGAGTGGCTGCCGCCGAAGCAGAAGCCGACGGTGACCACCGGCAGGTCGGGCCGCGTGCGCCGGCGCAGCTCGGCGATCGCCGCGGCGAGGTCGGCGTCGACCCCCTCGGGCGTGGTCTGCGGGACGTGCGTCTGCCAGTCGAAGCCGGCGTCGCGGGTGCCGGACGGGCAGGTGCCGGCGGTCCGGCCGAAGTAGTCGAAGGCGACGGCGGGCACGCCGGCCTCGGCGAAGCGCTCGGTGAGCGCGACGTAGTACGGGTGCAGCCCGCGGATGTCCGGGAGGACCACCACGCCGGCGGGTGCGGCCGCGACGTCGGCGGGCAGCGCCCAGGCGGCCGAGACCTCCGTGCCGTCGGCCGCGGTGAGGACGGTGAGGCCGCGGTCGCCGACCTCCCCCGAGCGCGGCGGGGCGGGCGGGCGGCTGGCGGGGTCGTGGCACATGGCCCTGTGCTACCAGGCCGTGCCGGGCACCGCGCGAGGGACCCGGGTCAGACGCCGCCGGTGCGCTCGGCGGCCCCCGCCCGGCCGCCGAAGACGGCGGCGGCGACCTCGCGGCGGGCGTCGGTGAGCCACGCGTACTGCCGGTGCGCCTGGTCGATGAGCCGGTCGAGCTCGGCCCGGTCCAGCCGGTCGTCGGCCTCGGCGACGATCCGCAGCGTCTCGAAGCCGCTGCGCTTGGCGCGCACCCCGGAGGCGAGGAACTCGAACTCGACGAGGTCCGACAGCGGCGAGCGGGACAGCAGCCGGCCGTTGAGCTTGGCGCGGGTGACCTTCTCCGCCAGCCACACGCCGAGCTGCTTGTACTGCCGCACCGGGATGCCGAGCGCCCGGGCCGTGGCCAGCAGCGAGGACTTCTCCTCGCGCAGCTCGCCGAGCAGCTGGGTCAGCGGCGCCTCCCAGCGCGAGCCGCGGTGCACGCCCAGCATCCGGCCGACCAGCTCGATGCCGCCGGTGGCCGAGGCGAGGTGGTCGTTGACGTAGACGCCGAGGAGCTCGGCGTTGCGCAGCGGCTGCACGGGTTCGGACACGGGACCTCCTGCGGGACGGGACGTCCCCATCCTCCGGGACCGGTGATCACCGCGCGCGGCGGCGTCCCTCATCCGGGCGGCCGGCCGGCGCGGGTGAGCAGCCGCGCGGCGGCCGGGCGCAGCTCCTGCTCCAGCTCCCAGGACCCGGCGGCCAGCCGCTGCGCGACCGCCTGCCGGGAGACGCCGAGCTCGGCGGCCGCGGCGGCCCGGGTGGCGCCGGCCGCGACCAGGTCGACGGCGGCCCAGGCCGCGGCGCTGCGGCGGGCGAGCAGGACGGCGAGCGCGGTGAGCACCGCCTGCGCGTCGGCGGCCGCCTCGGCGTCGGACCCGCGCACGGCCAGCCGGGCCGGGCGGCGCCCGGCGGCCTCCAGGGCGCGGCGCGCGGCGAGCACCACCGGGGCGTCGCCGGGACCGGCCGGCGCCGCGCCGACGCCGATCCGCCGGCCGCCCTCCCGCACCAGCGCGACGACCGCGTCCACCGCGGCCGGGGGGTCGTCGAGGACCGCCGCCCAGCCCTCCCCCACCGCCCGCGCGCCGGCCCCGAGGACCGCCGGGGGCCTGCCGGCGGCGGGGCCCGCGGTCAGCGGGGCGCAGGCGACGGCCAGGGACACGCGCGCAGCGTTGCCGCCGGCCGGACCGGGTGCAAGCTCCTGGGCTTGCCCGGCGCGCCGGTCAGTCCTGCGTCAGCTCGGGCGGGAAGCCGCCGGTGGCCACCGGGCCCCAGCGCTCGATCGTGATCCGCAGCAGCGACTTGCCCTGCCGGGCCATCGCGGCGCGGTACTCGTCCCAGTCGGGGTGCTCGCCGCTGATCGACCGGAAGTACTCGACCAGCGGCTCCAGCGCCTCCGGCAGGTCCAGCACCTCGGCGCGGCCGTCCACCTGCACCCACGCGCCGTCCCAGTCGTCGGACAGGACGCAGAGGGAGACGGCGGGGTCGCGGCGGGCGTTGCGCACCTTGGCGCGCTGCGGATAGGTGCTGACGACGACCCGGCCCTCGGCGTCGACGCCGTAGGTCACCGGGGACAGCTGCACCCCGCCCTCGCGGCGCCGGGTGAGCAGCACCGCGCGGTGCCGTGGGCGGAGGAAGTCGAGCAGCTCGGCGCGCTCGACCCGGTCGGCTCTGGCGGTCCTGGGCACGTCCCCGACGCTAGCCGCGGCCCGCGCCCCACCAGCGGTCGGGCGGTGGTCCGCGGTGATCCGTGGTGCGATGTGACCATGAGGTTCCGCCTGTCCGGACGCCGGGACGACGCCCCGGCCGGTGGTGGCGCGTCCGCCGCCGGCGGCGCCGCGGCCCGTGACCGCGCGGCCGACGACGGGTCCGGCGCCGGGCCGGTCGGCGACGAGCGCACCACCCCCACGCTCACCGGCGAGGGCGGCCCGCGCGACCCGCGCGCCGCCGACCACGACGCCACGGCGGCCCCCGCCCCGGCCTGGCAGCGCGGCGAGCGCGCCGTGTCGGCCACCCGCACCCTCGCCATCGCCTCCGCCCAGCTGCTGCTCATCAGCGCGGCGCTGGTGGTGATCGGCTGGGTCCTCGGCAAGCTGTGGGTCATCCTGCTGCCGGTCATCCTCGGCCTGCTGTTCGCCACCGTGCTGTGGCCGCCCACCCGGTTCCTGCGCCGGCACGGCTGGCCCCCCGCCCTGGCCGCGGCGGTCGTGCTGCTGCTGTTCCTCGGGCTCATCGGCGGGCTGATCGCGGTCATCGCCCCGCAGGTCGCCGACCAGGTCACCGAGCTCGCCGACCAGTTCACCAGCGGCCTGCAGCAGGTCCAGGACTGGCTGCAGGGCCCGCCGCTGGACATCGACGAGGAGCAGCTGGGCCAGTACGTGGACCAGGCCATCGACTCGGTCCAGAACAACGCGTCGAACATCGCGGGCTACGCGGCCACCGGCGCCTCCGCCGTCGGCAACGGGCTGATCAACCTGGTGCTCGCGCTGGTGCTGGCGTTCTTCTTCGTCAAGGACGGGCCGCGCTGGGTGCCGTGGCTGGCCGCGCAGACCGGGCCGAAGGCCGCCCCGCACGTGGCCGCGCTGTCGCAGAAGACCTGGACGACCCTGTCGGAGTTCATCAAGCAGCAGGCCCTCGTCGGCTTCGTCGACGCCTTCTTCATCGGCCTGGGGCTGTGGATCCTCGACGTGCCGCTGGTCATCCCGCTGGCCGTGCTGACCTTCTTCGGCGCGTTCATCCCGATCATCGGTGCGTTCGTCGCCGGCGCCTTCGCGGTGCTGATCGCCCTGGTCGACGAGGGCTTCACGGTGGCGCTGATCGTCTTCGGGATCGTGCTGCTGGTGCAGCAGATCGAGGGCAACGTGCTGCAGCCGATCATCCAGGGCCGCGGGTTCAACCTGCACGCCGCGGTGGTCATCCTCGCCGTCACCGCCGGCGGCAGCCTGGCCGGGATCGTCGGCGCCTTCCTCGGGGTGCCGGTGGCCGCGCTGATCGCCGTCGTCTACCGGTACACCCGCGACGCGCTCGACGGCCGCCATCCCGAGGTCGCCGACGACGGCACCCGGCACCAGGTGGCCGGCGACGACGACGGCGCCGTCCTGACCCGCTCCCCCGCGCCGCCGGCCTGACCGGACGGGAATGCCGGCCGGGCCGCCGTCGCTGTCCTCTGACGACGTCCGATCAGCCGGCGTCCGACCAGCAGGAGGTGCCCCCGTGGCGCAGCGACCGGAGGAGCTCGTCGAGCTCACTCCCGAGGCCGATCCGTTCCTCGCCGCCGAGGAGGCGGTCACCGGCGCCGCGCAGCGGCGCGGCCTGGTGCTCGTGCACGCCCTGGCGGGCGACTTCGACGCCGCCTCGTCCGCCCAGCTCGCCGCCTCGCACCTGCTGGCCTCGCTGCCGCACCGCACCGTCGCGCGGTTCGACGCCGACCTGCTGGTGGACTACCGCGCCCGCCGGCCGCGGATGACGTTCAACGGCGACCACTACGAGGACTTCACCGCGCCGGAGATCGTGCTCTCGGCGCTGGAGGACGACGCCGGCGAGCCGTTCCTGCTGCTGCACGGGCCCGAGCCGGACTACCGGTGGGAGGGCTTCGCCGCCGCCGTGGCCGGGGTGGTCGAGCGGCTCGGGGTGACCTCGGTCGTGGCGCTGCAGGCCATCCCGATGCCGGTGCCGCACACCCGGCCGGTGACGGTCACCGCGCACGCCACGCGCCGGCAGCTGATCGAGTCCTACCCCGTCTACTGGGGCGAGCTGCGTGTCCCGGGCAGCGCCCCGGCGCTGCTGGAGCTGCGCCTGGGCGAGGCTGGCGTGGACGCCCTCGGGGTGGCCGCGCACGTGCCGCACTACCTGGCGCAGGCCAGCTACCCGGCCGCGACGCTCACCCTGCTCGAGCACCTGGGCCGGCTCACCGGCCTGCTGCTGCCCACCGAGACGCTGCGCGAGGCGGCCCAGCAGCACCGCACCGAGGTCGACGAGCAGATCGCCCGCTCCGCCGACAACACCGCCGTCGTGGCCGCGCTGGAGCAGCAGTACGACCAGTTCGCCGCCGCCCGCGAGGGCGAGGACCTGCTCGGCGGGGCCGGCGAGGTGCCCAGCGGCGACGAGATCGGCGCGGAGTTCGAGCGCTTCCTCGCCGAGCAGGACCGCCGCGGTCGCGGCGACTAGCGCGCGGGGCGCCGGGTCCGGGTGACGCTCAGGGCCACCGCGCCCAGCGCGCCGACGACGGCGAACACGTAGAAGCCCCACGGGAAGGCGATGCCCGCCGTCACCAGGGCCCCGGTGATCACCGGCCCGACGATGGCGCCCACCCGGCCGGCCCCCGCCGACCAGCCCAGCGCGGTGGCGCGCACGGCCGGCGGGTGGTTGGCGCTGGTGAACGCGTACACGAGCACCTGCGCCGAGAAGACGAAGCAGCCGGTGAGGAAGCACATCAGGTAGAGGCCCACGGTGGGCAGCTCGACCGACAGCAGCGCCAGGAACAGCGCGCCGGAGGCGAACCAGATCATCCCGGCGGTGCGGGCGCCGATGCGGTCGGCGACCGTGCCGGCCACCAGCAGGCCGACGATCGCGCCGACGTTGAGCACCAGCAGGAACGCCAGCGAGCTGCCGAGGTCGTAGCCGGCCTCGCGCATGATCGTCGGCAGCCAGTTGTTCAGGCCGTAGACCAGCAGCAGCCCCATGAACGAGGTCACGCCGAGGGCCACGGTGTTGCGGGCGAACCCGCCGGTGAACAGCGCGCGGACGGTCGAGGTGGCACCGGCGGGCGCGCCGGCCGACGCCGGGCCCGCGGTGCTCTCCAGCTCCAGCCCGTACCGGCGGGCCACCTCCTCGGCCTCCGCCCGCCGGCCGGCGGCCTGCAGGAAGGACGCCGACTCCGGCAGCCGCGCGATCATCAGCGGGACGAGCACCAGGGCCGGGGCCGCGCCGATGACGAACATCCACCGCCAGCCCAGCGACGGGATGACCACGATGGCCAGCGCCGCGGTGGCCACGGCGCCGACGTGGTAGCCGGTCATGATCGTCGTGGTGGCCCGGCCGCTGCGCCCGGCGCGGGTGAACTCGTTGACCATGGCGATCGCCGTGGGCAGGCAGCCGCCCAGGCCCAGGCCCGCGAGGAAGCGCAGCACCCCGAAGACGACCTCGTTGGGCGCGAACGCGCACAGCAGGGTGAACAGCGAGAAGGACGCCACGGCGCCGATCAGCGCCTTGCGGCGGCCGACCAGGTCGGTGAGCGTGCCGATGGTCAGCGCGCCGATCATCATGCCGACCAGGCCGATGGTGATCACCGCGGTGGCGCCGGTGCCGGTGAGGGCGAACTCCTCCGGCTGCGACAGCGTGGGGACGACGGTCCCGACGACGACCAGGTCGAAGCCGTCGAGCAGCACCGCGATCCAGCACAGCGGCGCGACCCACCCGGTGGCGCGGGCCGCGGCGCCGGGCGTCGTCGGGCGGACGGGGGTCGAGCTCATCGGAGTCCTCCACGGCGAGGGCGTCGGCGGTCGCCCGACGGTAGGAGTGACCGGCGTCGCGTCCCAATCG
Organism: Geodermatophilus sp. SYSU D00684; assembly: GCF_054050455.1. Taxonomy (NCBI): domain Bacteria; kingdom Bacillati; phylum Actinomycetota; class Actinomycetes; order Geodermatophilales; family Geodermatophilaceae; genus Geodermatophilus; species Geodermatophilus sp. SYSU D00684. Next base: position 163,201 of record NZ_JBJGZI010000001.1, read on the forward strand.
GCTCCCGCCCAGCGGAAGCACCCCGGCCCGACACGACAGCGGGCCGCGCCCGGGGTCCCCGGACGCGGCCCGCTGCGCTGAGGTCGTCAGGCCTCGACGGTGACGTGCTCGTTGGGCACGCAGTGCGTCATCTGGTGGCCCGTGACGTCGCGCGGGCCGTTCTTGCCGAGGTTGGCGGCGCGCTGCAGCTCCTCCTCGGTGAGGGTCTGCGTCTGCAGCGGCTCCAGGCCGCGGACGTCGTCGGCGGTGATGCCCAGGCCGTCGCCGACCCGCTGGCCCCACTCGTCGTCGCACATGAAGAAGTGCCAGACCATCCGCTCCTGGATCTCGCGGCGGCACTGCGAGAGGGCGTCGACCAGGTTCTGCACCAGGTCGTCCTTCTCCCACTGCTCCGAGAGCTGGTAGCGCTCGCCGGCCTGCGCGTAGTCGTTCGTGCGCGGGATCCGCTTGCGGGTGAGCCGGCCGGTGATGACCGGGCCCTGCTCGTCGTGCGTCGGGTACTGCGCCTCCCGCAGGCCGCCGAGGATCGACGGCTCGTAGTTCACGTGCGGGTTGGTGCCCTCGGCCCGGTCCACGCCGTAGGCCATCTGGCCGTCGCGCTGGTTGGTGGCCACCCGCGCCTTCGGCGCGTTCACCGGCAGCTGCAGGTAGTTCGGGCCCACCCGGTAGCGCTGGGTGTCGGAGTAGGAGAACGTCCGGCCGACGAGCATCTTGTCGTCGGAGAAGTCCAGGCCGTCGACCAGCACACCGGTGCCGAACGCGATCTGCTCGTTCTCGGTGAAGTTGTCCACCGGCATCCGGTCGAGCGTCATCGTCCCGACCTTGCGGACCGGGAACAGCTCCTCGGGCCAGACCTTGGTGTCGTCGAGCGGGTCGAAGTCCAGCTCCGGGTGCTCGTCGTCGCTCATGATCTGGACGTAGAGGTCCCACGACGGGAAGTCACCGGCGGCGATGGCGTCGTGCAGGTCCTTGGTGTGGGTGCCGAGGCTCTTGGCCTGCGCGGCCGAGGCGTCCGCGGCGGTCCAGGACTTGACGCCCTGCTTCGGGTACCAGTGGTACTTGACCAGGACGGTCTCGCCCTGGTCGTTGACCCACTTGTAGGTGTTCACGCCGAAGCCCTGCATGTGCCGGTAGCTGGCCGGCGTGCCCCGCGGGCTGAAGACCAGCGAGATCATGTGCATGGCCTCGGGGGTCTGGCTGAAGAAGTCGAACGCCCGCTCGGCGACGTTCGCCTCGAAGGTGACCGGGTCCGGCTTCTGCGAGTGGATGAAGTCGGGGAACTTGATGGCGTCCCGGATGAAGAAGACGCCGAGGTTGTTGCCGACGAGGTCCCAGTTGCCCTCCTCGGTGTAGAACTTCACGGCGAACCCGCGCGGGTCGCGCGCGGACTCCGAGGAGTCGCGGCCACCGGCCACGGTGGAGAACCGCAGCGCGACGTCGGTGCGCTTGCCCTTCTCCTGGAACAGCTTGGCGCGGGTGTACCGGCTGATCGGCTCGTCGCCGACGGTGCCGTCGGCCTCGAAGTAGCCGAACGCGGTGATGCCGCGCGCGTGCACGACGCGCTCGGGGATCCGCTCCCGGTCGAAGTGGCTGATCTTCTCGAGGAACTGGTAGTTCTCCAGCGTCGCCGGGCCGCGTGCGCCCACCGTCCGCTGGTTCTGGTTGTCGTAGACCGGGTGGCCCTGACGGTTGGTCAGGACCGGGCGGTCGGCCTCGCTCGGGGCCGGGCCCTGCGATGCGACGTCGGTCATGCTCCTGCCTCTCCTCGGGTGTGGTGCTGTCCGGCCGCGGAACGGACCCGGACGGACGGGCCGGGGACGGCGGCCGGGTGGCCGGCGCCCTGGCAGACGGGGCACAGGCCCCAGAACACGACCTCGGCCTCGTCGACGACGAAGCCGGCCGTGTCCGACGGGACCAGGCACGGCGCCGCGCCCACGGTGCAGTCGACGTCGGCGACCGCGCCGCACGAGCGGCAGACCAGGTGGTGGTGGTTGTCCCCCACGCGGACCTCGTACAGCGCGGGCGCGCCGGCGGGCTCGACCCGGCGGGCCAGCCCGACGGCGACCAGCGCCTTGAGGACGCCGTACACCGCCTGCGGCGAGAGCGTGGGGTGTGCCTGGCGGGCCACCGTGACCAGCGTGTCCGCGTCGGCGTGCGGATGGGCGGCGAGGGCGTCGAGGACCGCGAGCCGGGGCCGGGTGACCCGCAGCCCGGCGTCGCGCAGCCGCGGCGCCCACGTCGTCTCCATCGGGGCCCACCCAACCCGCTTTTCTTTAGTCAGTCAAATCAACACACGTGCCGGGTGGAGCTCCCGCCGGTCCACCGGTACCCGGGTGGCCAGGAACACACGCCTCAGGCGAAGACGATGGTGCGGTCGCCCTCGACGACGACGCGCTCCTCCACGTGCCAGGTCACCGCCTGCGCGAGCACCTGGCGCTCGACGTACCGGCCGATGCGGCGCATGTCCTCGACGGTGGCGCGGTGGTCCACGCGCGCCACCTCCTGCTCGATGATCGGGCCGGCGTCGAGCTCGGGGGTGACGTAGTGCGCCGTCGCGCCGATCAGCTTCACGCCGCGGTCGTGCGCCGCCTGGTAGGGGTTCGCCCCGACGAAGGCCGGCAGGAAGCTGTGGTGGATGTTGATCAGCCGCTCGGGGAAGCGGCTGCAGAAGTCCGCCGAGACGATCTGCATGTAGCGGGCGAGCACCACCAGGTCGACCTCGCCGACCAGCTCCAGCGCCCGCGCCTCGGCCTCGGCCTTGGTCGCCGGCGTCACCGGCACGTGGTGGAAGGGCACCCCGGCGGCCGCGGCCACCGGCTCGAGATCGGGGTGGTTGGAGACGACGGCGGTGATGTCGGCGCGCAGGTCACCGGCGCGGACCCGGTAGAGCAGCTCCTGCAGCACGTGGTCGGTCTTCGACACGAACACCGCCAGCCGCGGCCGGCGCGCGGCCTCGGACAGCCGCCAGGTCAGCTGCCACTGCGCGGCGAGCAGCTCCAGCGCGCCCTCGAGCTGCCTCCGGCGCGCGGCCAGCCCGGGCAGCACGAACTCCAGCCGCAGGGTGAACACCCCGCCGGTCGGGTCCGAGGAGTGCTGCTGGGACTCGGTGATGTTCGCGCCGACGTCGGCCAGCAGCCGGGACAGCACCGCGACGATGCCCGGGCGGTCGGGACAGCGGACCACCAGCCGCCCGACGTCGGCGGTGGCGGGGTCGTGCGCGATCGGGGCGGCGGACACGCCCGGCATGGTGGCAGAAATGGCCATTTCCGCCGCTCACCGGGGTCAGACGGCGGGCAGCCGGGCGCGGGTGCGGGCGGCGACGTCGAACAGGTCGCCGTACTCCTCCACCCGGGCGAGCACCTCCTCGGTGCGGAAGCGCAGCTCGGCGGGGTCGGCGCCGTCCCGGACGGCGTCCACCTCGTCCCACCCGATCGGCGTGGACACCGGGGCGTCGGGGCGGGCGCGCAGCGAGTACGGGGCGACCGTCGTCTTGGCCGGGTTGTTCTGGCTCCAGTCGACGAGCACCTTGCCCGGCCGCAGCACCTTCTCCATCCGCCAGACGACGCGGTCGGGCGTCTCGGCGGTGAGCTCCTGCGCGAGCGCCTTGGCGTAGCGGCTGGGGTGCTCGCGGTCGGTCACCCGGATCGGCGCGTAGACCTGCATGCCCTTGGACCCCGACGTCTTCACCACCGGGTCCAGGCCGTCGGCGACGAGCTTGACGCGGAGCCGCTCGGCCAGGTCGCAGCACTCGGCGATGCCGGCCTGCGGGCCCGGGTCGAGGTCGAGCACGAGGAGGTCCGGCAGCGCCGGCTGCAGCCTGCTGCCCACCTGCCACTGCGGCACGTGCAGCTCCAGCGCGGCGAGGTTGGCCGCCCAGGCGAGGTCGGCGACGGTCTCGAGGACCACCATCTCCAGCACCTCGCGGTCCTTGGAGCTGCCGGGGCTCGGGACGGTCACCTTCCGCACCCAGTCCGGGGCGTGCCGGGCGCTGTTCTTCTCGAAGAACGCCTGCCCCTCGACGCCGTCGGGCCAGCGGGTGAAGGTGACCGGCCGGCCGGACAGGTGCGGCAGCAGCACCGGCGCGATCCGCACGTAGTAGTCGATGACCGCGGCCTTGGTGAACGAGACCTCGGGGAAGAGCACCTTGTCGAGGTTGGACACCGACAGCTGCCGGCCCTCCACCCGCACCCGCTGGCGGTCCATCAGGCTCCCCTCAGGGGGACCACTCCACGACGACGTCGTCCACGTCGAGGTCCTCGCGCAGTCCCCGCCACGCAGGGTGGCGCATCCGGCCGTCCGCGGTCCACGCGGCGAAGGCCACCTCGCCGACCAGCTCCGGCTCGGCCCAGCGCGCGTCGCGGGCCACGTCGCGCGGGACGGCGCCGGCGAAGGGCGCGCTGCGGCGCGGGGTGAGCAGGCCGCCGAGCTCGCGCAGCACCGCGTCGGTGAAGCCGGTGCCGACGTGCCCGGCGTAGACCAGGCGGCCGTCGTCGTCGTGCACGCCGACCAGCAGCGACCCCACTCCCCCGGCCCGCCTCCCCTTGCCCGGCCGCCACCCGCCGACGACCACGCTCTGCATCCGGACGTGCTTGACCTTGCGCCACTCCGGCGAGCGCGCGCCCGGCCGGTACGGCGAGTCCAGCCGCTTGGCGACCACGCCCTCCAGCCCGTTGTCCCGGCTGGCCGCGTGCACGTCGGCGCCGCCGCCGCGGAACCAGGGGGTGGCCGCCCAGCGGTGCCCCTGCGGGGCGAGCGCGTCCAGGCGCTCCCGGCGCTGCGCGTAGGGCAGGTCGAGCAGGCTGCGGCCGCGGGCGGTCAGCAGGTCGAAGACCAGGTAGGTGACCGGCGCCGCGGCCGCGAGGCGGGCGACCTCCGGGCCGCCGGTGCGGTGCATGCGGTTCTGCAGCAGGCCGAAGTCCGGCCGGCCCAGCCGGTCGAGGGCCACGAGCTCGCCGTCCAGGACGGCGTCGACGCCGGCCAGGGCGTCCGGCAGGCGGCTGAGTTCGGGATAACGGTCGGTCAGGAGGGTGCCGCTGCGCGCCCAGAGATCCACCCGGCCGTCGCGGACCGCCGCGAGCGCCCGTACACCGTCCCACTTGAACTCGTAGCCCCACGCGGCGTCGTCGGCCGGCAGCGCGCCGGCGACGGCGAGCATCGGCGTCGGCACCGGCGGCCCGGGCAGGGCGGGACGGACCATCCGGGTGGGTCAGGCGCTGCGGCGGGACGTGCGCTTGGCCGGCTCCTTCTTGGCCGCCGTGACCTTGCGCGCGCGGGTGGTGCGGGCCGGCGCCTCCTCGGCCGCCTCCTTCGCGGGCGCCTTCTTCGCCGCGGTCTTCTTGGCGGGCCTGCGCGCCGGCGCCGTCTCCGCGGGCGCCTCGTCCTCGTCGGCGGCACCGCCGCGGGCGCGCTCGACGCTGCGCCGCAGCGCGCTCATCAGGTCGACGACGGCCGCGCCGGGGTCGGCGGTCTCGGGCACCGGTTGCACGTCGCCGCCGGTCTGCTTCGCCTCGAGCAGCGCGGTCATCGCCTCGCGGTAGTCGTCGGTGAACTCGCCCGGGTCGAAGTCGCCGCTCATCGAGGTGATCAGCGCCTCGGCCATCTGCAGCTCCTGCGGCCGGACCGAGACGTCCTCGTCGAGGAAGCCGAAGTCGGGACGGCGGATCTCGTCGGGCCAGCGCATGGTGTGCAGCACCAGGACGCCGTCGCGGACCCGCATCGCCGCCAGCGACTCCCGCTGCCGCAGCGCGATCTTGGTGATCGCGACCCGGCCGGTGTTCTCCAGCGCGTCGCGCAGCAGCACGTAGGGGCGGGTGGCCGGGCCGTCGGGCTCCAGGTAGTAGGTCTTCTCGAACTGGATCGGGTCGATCTCCGCCTGGTCGACGAACTGCAGGACCTCGATCTCCCGCCGGGTCGCCAGCGGCAGCTCGGCGAGGTCGTCGTCGGTCAGGACCACCAGCTGGCCGTCGGGCAGCTCGTAGCCCTTGGCGATGTCGCCGTACTCGACCTCCTCGCCGTCGATCGAGCAGATCCGCTTGTACTTGACCCGCCCGCCGTCGACGGCGTGCACCTGGTGGAAGCGGACGTCCCTGTCCTCGGTCGCGGTGTAGAGCTTCACCCCGATGCTGACCAGGCCGAACGAGACCGCGCCGCGCCAGATCGAGCGCATGTCACTCCCCTTCCCGGGCTCCGCGACCGTCGGGCGGCGCGGCCCGCAGGATAGGTGCGGGCCGGCGCCCCGGCAGTGCGGTCGCTGGTGATCTCCTCCGCCCGGGGGAAGCGGGCGCTCCTCTCGCTCCTGTTGTGCTCAGTCCTCTTCTGCGTGCCGGCCGGACGTGTCGTCCTGACCGCCATCGTCCTCCGGGCCGCCGCCGGTGACACTGCTCTGCAGCGCGTCGTAGGCGAACTGGAGGACGTCGGAGCCGGCCACCATCGTCATGGTCAGCGCGGCCAGCCGGGTGGCCCGCGGCGCGGCGACGTAGGAGAAGACGAACGCGGTGCCCACCCACTGCGCCAGGCAGAACGGACAGGTGACCAGCTCGCCGACGGCGTGCTTCCAGCCGTGCTCCACCCGCAGGTCCTCGGCGAGCTCCGCCTCGCCCGACGCGCCCTGGAACCGGGCGAACGGCGCGCGCAGCGGGCTGGTGACCGGGTCCTTGGCGATCCGCCGGGCCAGCCGGAACGTGCCGATGGTGAGCAGCACGGCGTCGCCGAGCGGGATCCGGCTGGGCAGCTCCCGGCCGGAGGCGCGGACCACCGCCACGCCGGCGGTCACCGCGGCGCTGTACACGCTCATCGCGCCGAGGAACCCGCCGAGGGGCCGGCCCTCGTCGCCGGCGTAGCCGCGCGCCTGCTCGTTCGCCCAGCGGCGCACCGGTTGCCCGATGCGCGCCACCTCGTCGGGGATCGCCATGCGGCTCCCGCTACCCCCGCGGCCGGTGCGCCATGCCGCCGGCCCGGCCGGTCGCGTCACGTCCCGCCGCCGCATGGCTTCCCGGGAGGCGGGTAGGCGGGAGGGCAGTCCGCCGCCGGGGGCACCGTCCGGCGGCCCGAGAGAGAGGAACGCCCGATGACCCAGCCGGAGCCGAACGACAGCGGGGCGGTCCACTCCGCGCAGAACGACGCCGAGTTCCCCGACGACGAGCGGGGTCTGACCGGGACGCGCGACGACGTCCGCGGCGACACCGGAGCCACCGGTCCCGAGGGACAGACCGCTCGTGACGTGTTCCCCGAGGACAACGGCGTCCCCGACGTCTCGCAGGACGACTTCCCGACCATGCAGCGGTCCGAGGACCCGCAGTTCGCCCCCGAGCCGGGCGACCGGGAGAGCCACGCGACCGTCGGGTTCGGGACGACGGCCCTCGAGCAGCAGGAGGGGAAGTCGCTGTCCGGCCGCCTGGAGGAGGAGATCGCCGACGACGTCCCCGACGTGCGCCCCGCCGAGGACCCGAGCCGTGGCATCGGGCAGCTCGAGCAGGACTACGACACCACCCCGGACACGGACTCCGGCACCAACCGCACCGCCGACGACGTCGAGGCGGCGCTCGATCCGGTGGTCGGCGGGGAGGGGCCCGAGGAGGCGGCGGTGCACGTCGTCGAGAACACCTGACACCACTCTCCAGAGCCGTTCCGTCACCGGCCCGGGTGAGCGCCGCCACGCGCTCGCCCGGGCTGGTTGGCGTGCGGCGACCGGGTTGTCTACGTTGTAAATGCGGTTGAGCAGGCAGCCGCGCACGCCGGCCGGCCGACCGCCTCCGACGTGTCCACTGCAAACGCCGGTCCGTCCGGGGGCGACGACACCTCCGCGGCATCCGGCGGTAGATTGACCGGTGGCCGCACCACTCGGCGTGGCCACTGAGAGGAGCTGTGTCCGTGACCGCATCCGACCTGCCCGCCGGGGGGCAGCACGACGTGTCCACCGAGGGCACGGAGGCACCCTTCGACGACGTGATCACGCTCTCCACCTCCACCGGTGAGGACGGCGCGGTCACGGTGACGGTCGTCGGCGAGGTCGACACCTTCACCGCCCCGGTGCTGCGCTCCTCGCTGGACACCCAGCTCGAGCAGCAGCCCCGCGAGCTGGTCATCGACCTGTCGGGGGTCCAGTTCCTGGGTTCCGCCGGTCTGGCCGTGCTGGTCGAGACCCAGAAGTCGGCGAAGTCCCGGGACGTCGAGCTGCGCCTGGTCGCCACCACCCGGGCGGTCACCCGCCCGCTGGAGGTCACCGGCCTGATCGACCTGTTCACCATCGTGGACAGCAGCGCCCGCTGACCCTCCGCACCACCCGCGACGAGGCCCCGCTCCGGCGGGGCCTCGTCGGCTTCCGGGGCAGCTACGCCGTCAGCAGCCGGCACACCGCCTGCTCGAGCACCTTCTGCGCCTCGCGGTCGTCGTCGGCGCGGGCCAGGTCGCCCAGCGCGTCGGCCACCGTCTCCCCGTTCTCGTACCGGTCGACCACCCGCGGGTCGACGTAGCTGGCCTTGCACACCGCCGGGGTGTTGCCGAGCCGCTCGGAGACCCGCACGTAGGCCTCGCGGATCGTCCGGTTCCGCGCCGTCCGGCTCGTCGGCGGCGGCTGCTCGGCCAGGGCGGCGGCCATCATCACCGTGGCGTTCCAGGTGCGGAAGTCCTTGGCGGTGATCTCCGCGCCGCTGACCTCCTTGAGGTAGGCGTTGATCTCGTCGCTGGTCACGTCGTGCCAGGTGCCGTCGTCGAGCCGGTAGGCCAGCAGCTCCTCGCCGGCGTCGTCGGGCCGCTCGAGCAGGTTCCGGACGACGGTCGCCGTCGGCCGGTCGGTGATCTCCACCTCCCGCTCGATGCCGCCCTTCGCGGTGTACCGGAAGAACGTCCGCTCCCCGCGCACGGTCACGTGCTCGCGGCGCAGCGTGGCCAGGCCGTAGGTGCCGTTCTCCTCCGCGTACTCCTCGCTGCCGATGCGGAAGGTCCCGAGGTCCAGCAGCCGCAGCGCGCAGGCGAGCACCCGCTCCCGGTTGGGCCCGCGGGTGCGCAGCGCCTCGGCCACCCGGTCGCGGACCTCGGGCAGCTCGGAGGCGATGGCCAGCACCCGCTCGTGCTTCTCCGCGTCCCGCCGCGCCCGCCAGGCGTCGTGGTAGCGGTACTGGCGGCGGCCGGCCGCGTCGAGCCCGGTGGCCTGGATGTGCCCGTTGGGCCACGGGCAGATCCACACGTCCTTCCAGGCCGGCGGGATCGCGATCGACCGGATCCGGTCCAGCCGCTCCGGGTCCCGGATCGGCTGGCCGTGCTCGTCGCGGTAGGAGAAGCCGCGACCGGCCCGGCGGCGGGTCCAGCCGCGGCCGTGCACGTCGCTGCGCCGGAGTCTCACGCGCTGTGGATGCGCACCACGCCGGTCCCGTAAACGGACCGTCCCCGGCCGGGGTCAGCGCAGCTCGACCAGCCGCTGCAGTCCGCTCACCTCGAGGATGTGCCGGGTGACGCCGCCGTCGGGCGCGTGCACCACCAGCCGCCACCCCTCGGCCTCGGCGATCGCGGCGACGGCGAGCACCACCCGCACCGCCGCGCTGCTGAACAGCGTGACCGCGGTGAGGTCCAGCTCCACCCGGACGGTGCCGCCGTGGCTGGCCTCGAGCAGCCGGATGCGGAGCTGCTCGGCGCTGACCAGGTCGACGTCGCCGGCGGCGCGCACCACCGGATCGGCGCCCTCCCGGTCGACGACGACGGTCGCGCCGCTGCCGCCCACCGGGTGCTCGGGCTGCTCGTCCGGCGTCTGCCGCAGCCGCGTGCGCAGGGTGACCGTGGTGCCGTGCTCGCCGCGCACGACCATCCCGTCGACCAGCTGGCGCATGATCAGCAGCCCGCGGCCGCGGTCGCCGGGGTCGCGGTCCGGCGGGCGCCAGGTGCCCTCGTCGTGCACGGTCACGGTGAGCACGCCGTCGACGTCGACCGCGGCGGTGACCTGCATCGGGCCGGGCTCGGTGTCCCGGTAGGCGTGCTCGGCCGCGTTGGCGCAGGCCTCCCCCACCGCGACCATGACGCCCACCCGGTCCTGCTCGCCCATGCCCAGCGCGGTGAGCCACGCGCTCAGCCGCCGGCGCACGGCGGGCAGCGACGCGGGCACCGCCAGCAGGTCCAGCCGCAGCGCCTCCACCGACCGCGCGCGGCGGTGCGCCACGAGCACGGCGACGTCGTCGGGGCGGCCGCCGCCGGTGAGCATCCCGGCGGCGATGGTGGCGGCCAGCCCGGCCGCCGCGTCGCCGTCGAGGCCCTCGGGGTCGGCCAGCGCGGCCCGGGCGACCGCGGTGAGCCGGTCCAGGCCCGCGGCGGGCGGCGGGCCGGCGGCGGCCACCGCGCCGTCGGAGTAGAGGACCAGGGTGGCGCCCCGCTCCAGCCGGGCCGAGGCCACCGGGGTGGCCGCGCCGCGCACCGTGCCCAGCGGCGGCCGCGCCTCGACCGGCAGGCGGGTCGTGCGCCCGTCGGCCTCCACCAGCAGCGGCGGCGGGTGCCCGGCGGCGGCGTAGGTCAGCGCGCCGGTGGCCGCGTCCAGGACCGCGTAGAACACCGAGGCGCCCTGGACGTCGTCCATCTGGCCGGCGAAGTCGTCGAGGGCGGCGAGCACCGCGGCGGGGGCGGGGTCGCGCAGCGCGCTGGAGCGCATCGCCCCGCGCAGCCGGCTCATCGCGGCGGCGGCCGGCACCCCGGAGCCGACGGCGTCGCCGATGACCAGCGCCAGCCGGCCGTGGCCCAGGGACACGGCGTCGTACCAGTCGCCGCCGGCGGCGCGGTCGGAGCTGGCCGGGTGGTAGCTGCCCGACAGCCGCACGTCGGGCAGCAGCGGCAGGGACGGCGGCAGCAGCGAGTGCTGCGCCTGTCCCACGACGTCCCCGGGCGCCGGGCCCTCGTCGCCGCTCTCGAGGACGAGGACCGCCCCGGGCTCGGCGCCGGCGGCCAGGGGCTGCACGGCCACCGTGACCTCCGGGCCGTCGCCGGCCAGGACGCCGGAGAGGGTCACCGGCCGGCCGGTGCGCAGGACGTCGGCGACGACGTCGGCGACCGCCTGGTCGCCGACGACGGGCAGGTCGTGCGGGGTGGGTCCCAGCGTGCGGGCGCGGGCGTTGGCCCACAGCGTCCGCGGGCCGGGCCCGGCGACGAACCACAGAGCCGACGGCGCGTCCTCCAGCGCGGCCACCAGCGCGGCCGGGCCCTCGTCCTCGGCGGGACGGGGCCCCGGCGGCAGACTGCCCTGGCTGGCGTTCATCCGGGGACCAACAGACCACAGGGCCGGTGCCCCGGCAACCGCGCGCGACCCCGTCGGCACACGGTGTTTGCCGACGCGCCGGTCACGGGTAGTCCGTCCCGCTGGGACACGGCCCGGTCGCCTCCCGCTCCCGCCCCGCGCGCACCGCGGACCCGCGAGCGGGGCAGGATGGGACCGGGCGCCGCGGCCCCGGACACCTGCGGAGCAGACCGGCCGCGGCCGGACGTACTGATGAGGAGCGGACCACGCATGGCGGACTCGAGGGGTGCCCTCGCCCAGGACGGGCGGCGCGCGGAACGGCTGGAGCTGCGCGTGCCGACCACGCCGACCCAGCTGCCCGCGGTGCGGGCGATGGCCGGTGACCTGGCCATCCGCATGGACTACGACCTGGACTCGGTCGAGGACCTGCGGCTGGCGGTGGACGAGGCCTGCGCCACGCTCGCGGCGATCGCGCTCGGCGACGCGCCCCTGACGGTGGTCTTCGAGACCACCCGGGCCGGGCTGCACATCGACGCGTGGGTGCCCACCGCCGAGGGGACCGACGTCCCCCGCGACGGCTTCGGCTGGGCGGTGCTGCAGACGCTGGCGGACAACGTCGAGGGCCGGCCGGCCTCCCAGCGGGAGGTTCCGGCCGGCGACGGCGGTGAGGGCGCGGTGGCGGTCATCTCCATGGACAAGTACCTGCCCGGGCAGCGGCCGGCGCAGCTGGTCGGCTCCGCGGGCAGCGACGACTCGGTGGCCCCGTGACGCCGGCGACCGCCGGTCCCCGGGCCTCCGTCGAGGAGGACGCCCTGCACGACGATCCGCCGGTGAACGCCCCGGACCCGGCCGACCGGGCCGAGGACGTCGAGGCCGAGGACACCGACAGCGAGGACACCGAGGACACCGAGGACTCCGACAGCGAGGACACCGACAGCGAGGACGACGCCGGGCCCGGCGCCGCCCGGACCGCCGGTGCCCGCGAGGGCGACAGCCCGCCGGTCTCGGACAACCGGCGGCGCGCCGAGCGGACCGCGCCGCTGTTCGCCGAGCTGGCCACGCTGGAGAAGGACGACCCGCGGCGGGAGCGGCTGCGCGAGATCCTGGTCGAGGAGCACCTGCCCCTCGTCCGCCACTTCGCCCGCCGGTTCAGCAACCGCGGCGAGCCGTTCGACGACCTGCTGCAGGTCGGCACGCTCGGCCTGATCGCCGCGATCGACCGGTTCGACCCGACCCGCGGGGTGGAGTTCCTCTCCTTCGCCGTCCCCACCATCACCGGGGAGATCAAGCGGCACTTCCGCGACCAGGGCTGGTCGGTGCGGGTGCCGCGGCGGCTGCAGGAGCTCCACCTGTCGCTGAACTCCGCCGTCGGCGAGCTGGCGCAGAAGAACGGCCGCGCCCCGACGCCGTCGGAGCTGGCCGAGCACCTGGGCATCCCGCGCGAGGAGGTCCTCGAGGGCCTGGCGGTGGCCAACGCCTACCGCAGCAGCTCGCTCGACGAGCGGCTCTCCGGCGAGGACGACTCCCCCACGCTCGCGGCCACCCTCGGCGAGGAGGACGCGGCGCTGGAGGGCGTGGAGTACCGCGAGTCGCTGCAGCCGCTGCTGGCCACCATCCCCGCCCGGGAGCGCCGCATCCTCATCCTGCGGTTCTTCGGGAACATGACCCAGTCGCAGATCGCCGCCGACATCGGCATCTCCCAGATGCACGTGTCCCGGCTGCTGAGCCAGACCCTGGCCAAGCTCCGCGAGGGCCTGCTCAAGGACTGAGCGAGGCCCCGCGGGGCGGCCGTCCCGGTCGCCCGGGTCAGCCCTGCGGCCGCCCGGCGTCGGGGGTCCCGCCGTGCGCGGCCTCCTCCTCCGCCGCCCGCGCCAGCGACGTCGTGGGCGGCAGCTCGGGGGCCGGCAGCGCCGGTCCGGCGTCGGCGATGCTGCGCAGCTCGATCTTCGCCTCCGGCTGCTCGGCGGCCGGCGGCAGCTGCGACTCGAACCAGCCGCTGGTGTCCAGCCCGCCGCCGGCAGGGGCCCCGTCGGCGGGCGGCGGGACGTCGAGGAACGACCGGCCGTCGCCGTCGGCGCCGCCGAGCTTCGCCAGGCCCTCCAGCGCGCGGCTGAACTCGCTGGGGACGATCCACATCTTGTTCGCGTCGCCCTGCGCGATCCGCGGCAGCGTCTGCAGGTACTGGTAGGCCAGCACGCCCTGGTCGGGCCGGCCCTCGTGGATCGCCCGGAACACCGTCTCGATCGACTTGGCCTGCCCCTGCGCCTGCAGGTACAGCGCCGCCCGCTCGCCCTCGGCCCGCAGGATCCGGCTCTGCCGCTCCGCCTCCGCCTCGAGGATCGCGGACTGCTTCTTCCCCTCGGCCGACAGGATCGCGGCGGCCTTCTGCCCCTCGGCGGTGGTGATCGCCGACTGCCGGGCGCCCTCGGCCTGCAGGATGATCGCCCGCTTGTCGCGGTCGGCGCGCAGCTGCTTCTCCATGGAGTCGCGGATCGACGGCGGCGGGTCGATCGCCTTGATCTCCACCCGCGCCACCCGCAGCCCCCACGGGCCGGTGGTGCCGTCGAGCACCTCGCGCAGCTGGCTGTTGATGCCGTCGCGGCCGGTCAGCGACTGCTCGAGGTTGAGCCCGCCGACGACGTTGCGCAGCGTCGTCGTGGTCAGCTGCTCCATGCCGGTGATGTAGTTCGCGATGCCGTACACCGCCAGCCGGGGGTCGGTGACCTGGAAGTAGACGACGGTGTCGATGCCGACCTGCAGGTTGTCGGCGGTGATCACCGGCTGGGGCGGGAACGAGACGACCTGCTCCCGCAGGTCGACCGTGGCGCGCACCCGGTCGACGAACGGCACGAGCAGCGACAGGCCCGGGGAGAGCGTGCGGCTGTAACGGCCGAGCCGCTCCACCACCTTGGCCTGCGCCTGCGGGACGATCGTCACGCTCTTCGCGACGACGAGCACCACCAGCAGGGCGACGACGATCAGTGCGATCAGGGCAGGGGTCACGGCGGCGCTCCTCGGGTCGGGTCCCGCTGTGATCATCCCCCGGGTGGCACCCGGGGTCACTGCCCCGGCGCGCGGGGCTCAGAGCTCGAGCGCCTCGCCGACCACGGCGGTCGCCCCGTCGACCTGCATGATCCGCACCGTGGCGCCGACGGGGAAGGTGCCGTCGCCGTAGTCGGTGCGGGCGGTCCACTCGTCGGCGCCCACCCGGATGCGGCCACTGGACCGACCGACCTCGCGGGTCACCGTGGCGGTGCGGCCGACGAGGGCCTGCACGCCGTCGACGTGCCGGGGCGTCCGGCTCTCCAGGTGCGCCTTCGCCGCTGGCCGCACGCTCGCCAGCAGGAACACCGAGACGGCGATGAACGCCACGATCTGGAAGGCGAGCGACCCGCCCGCCAGCGCCACCACGGCCCCGCCCAGCGCGCCGCCGGCGAACATCAGCAGGACCAGGTCGAGGCTGGCCACCTCGCCCGCGACGAACAGGCCCGAGGCGACCAGCCAGAGCACCCACGCAGCCACGTCCCCAGTCTCCCAGACCACCGGCCGTCCCCGGGCCCCCGGATCGCGGCCGACGTAGCCTCGCTGGGTGCTCCACGACCTCCCCGCGGGCCGGTTCGCCGTCTGGGCGACCGCGTGGCTGTCCGGCCGCGCCTCCTACGACGACGCGCTCGACGCGCTGACCGACGACCGCGCCCACCGGGTCACCGGCCTGCCCGGCACCGCCGGCGCCGTCCCCCTCGGCTGGGCGCTGACCGCGCTGCGCGGCCTGGGCGAGCGCCGGCTGCGGCTGGTGCTGCCGGTGCCCGGCGACGTCCGGGGGGTGCCGTCCGCGCCCGGTCTGGCCGCGCTGGCGCTGGAGGCGGGGCAGGTCGCGGTCGGCGACGCCGTCGCGCTGGTGCCGGAGGACCTCGGCCCGGAGGTCACCGCGTGGACGGCGGTCGACCTGACCGGCGTCCCGCCCGCGCCGCCGCCGGTCGAGGGCTCGCTGCGCGCGGTCTCGGGGGCGCTGGACCTCGCCGTCGGCGACGCCGCCCGCACCCTCGCCGCCCTGGACCTCGCCCGCTGGAACCCCGAGGTGCCCGCGCTGCTGGCCGGGCTGGGCAGCGCCCGCGCCCCGGAGCTGCCGCCGGACACCGACCCGCTGGCCTCCTCGGTGCTCGCCCGGGCGCAGCGGCTGGCGCGGGTGCTGGACCTGGCGCTCACCGACGCCCCCGGCGGCGCGGTCACCCACGGCCAGGCCGCCGCCCGCGACGAGGCGCTGCGCCCGCTGGCCACCGCCGTCCGCGAGGCGACCGTCGCCGCCTACAACGCGGTCCCGCGCCCGTAGCGGCACTCCGGGCGGGCCGCCGCCGCTACGGTCCGCCGCCATGACGGTGCCGACCATGAACGGCCTGATCCACAACGCCGTGCGCCGCGACCTCGCCCGGCTGGCCGCCGCCCTGGCCCCCTGGCGCGACGGTGACCGGGACCGGGCGCGGCAGCTCGAGCGGGCGTACGCCAACCTCCGCCGCGAGCTCACCCACCACCACGAGGGCGAGGACGCCCACGTCTGGCCGTTCCTCGAGGGCACCGGCGTCGGCCGGGACCTGCTCGCGGAGATGGAGACCGAGCACGCGGCGATGGCGGCGGCGCTCGCGGACACCGGGGACGCGCTGGCGGCGCTGGCCCGCACCGGGTCCGCCGCCGACGCCGGCGCCGCCCGCGCCGCCGTCGCCCGCACCCGGGAGGTGGTGGTCGGCCACCTCGACCACGAGGAGGCCGCGCTCGAGCCGCTGCTGCGCGAGCACGAGGGCACCGCCGAGTGGCGGGCGGTCACCGGGAGGCTGCGGCACACCTCCCCCGGCGACGCGGGCTCGTTCTTCGCCTGGCTCACCGACGGCATCAGCGACGGCGACCGGGCGGCGCTGCGCGCCACGGTCCCGGCGCCGGTCACCGCGGTGCTGTCCCGGGTGTTCGGCCGCCGCTACACCCGGCGGATCGCGCCCGTCTGGCGCTAGGTGCCCGTCCGGCGCTGGGCGCGGCGGGCGGTGACCAGCCAGGCCGCGGAGCCGAGCTCGACGCCGCCGGGCCCGGCGTGGGCCTCCAGCCGGCGCCGCAGGTCGGCCACCGCGCGGTCCCGGGCGGCGGGGTCCAGCCCGTCGAGCAGCCAGCCGGCGAGGCCGAGCACGAAGGTCAGCGCCTCGTCGGCGTCGGCCCCCCACCACTCCGGCTCGGTGAGACCCTCGACCTCCACCTGACGGTGACCCGCCGCGGTGAGCACCGCGCGGATCCGCGCCGGGTCGGCGAGGGAGAACGGGCCCGGCGCGCCCGGCGGCGGGGACGGCAGCGGGCGGCCGGCGGCCAGCGCCCCCGTGATCTCGGTGATCCACTCGTTGGCCTCGGCCGCCTGCCACACGAGCAGGACCAGCCGGCCGCCGGGCACGAGCGCCCGGCCGACGTTGGCCAGCGCGGCCACCGGGTCGGCGAAGAACATCGCGCCGGTCCGGCTGATCGCCACGTCGAACGCGGCCGGCGGGAAGGCCGCCACCTGGGCGTCGGCCTGCTCGAACCGGGCGCCGGTCAGGCCCTCGTCGGCGGCGCGGCGCCGGGCGACCTCGAGCATCGCCGAGGACAGGTCCACCCCGAGCGCGGACCCGGTGCGGCGCGCGGCCTCCCGGGTCGTCCGGCCGGTGCCGCAGCCGACGTCGAGGACCCGGTCCCCCGGCCGCAGGCCGGCCGCGGCGAGGAAGGCGGCGTCGTAGCGGGCGACCGACCGGTCGAAGCGGTCGGCCTGCGCGGCCCAGTACGCGCCCTGCGCGCCGTCCCACGCCTGCAGCTGCGCGGCGTTGGCGGGAGCGATCTCGACCACGGCGCACCGTCCTCGTCCGGCCCCCGGTGGACCGCCGGTCTACTCGCGGGCGGGCGCCCCGTCAACGGCCGGGCGGGCCGGCCGCTGGACGAAACAGCAGGCGGCCGGGCAGTCGGTGCCCAGCCGCGGCTCGCCGCCCGCGCGCCGCTCCTCCAGCAGCTCGCGGACCATCGCGACGAACGCCGGGTGGGTGCCCGCCGTCGCGGCCCGGACGAACGCCAGCCCGAGCTCCCCGGCGGTCTCCTCGGCCTCGTTGTCGAGGTCCCAGATCACCTCGAGGTGGTCGCTCACGAACCCGATCGGGAACAGCACGACCGCCGTCTCGCCGTTCTCGTGCAGCGCGCGCAGGTGGTCGTTGACGTCGGGCTCCAGCCAGGGCACCGACGGCGGGCCGCTGCGGGACTGCCAGACCAGGTCGAAGTCGCGGCCCGGCTCGACGGCGTCGACGACGGCGCGCGCGGCGGCCATCAGCTCGGCCTCGTAGGCGTGCCCGTCGGGGCCGGCGACGTCGGCCATCGCGTCGGGGATCGAGTGCGCCGTCGCCACCAGGCGCGCGGTGGCCCGGTGCTCCGCGGGCAGCTGCGCCAGCGCGGCGGCGAGGGCGTCGGCGTTGGCCCGCACGAAGCCGGGGGTGTCGTAGTAGTGCGGCAGCTTCTCCGCCGTCGGGCCCCCGCCGGTCGCGATCCGGGCCCGCGCCACGTCCTCGTGGTACTGCCGGCAGCCGGAGTAGGAGGCGTAGGCGGAGGTGGCCAGCACGTGGACGTGCTCGATCCCGTCGTCGGTCATCTGCTGCCAGACGTCCTCGACGTAGGGGTCCCAGTTGCGGTTGCCCCAGTAGACCGGCAGGTCGACGCCGTTGACCGCGAGGTCCTCGCGGATCGCGGCGACCAGCGCCTCGTTCTGCTCGTTGATCGGGCTGACCCCACCGAAGTGGTGGTAGTGCTCGGCGACGTCGAGCAGCCGCTCGCGCGGGACGCCGCGGCCGCGGGTGACGTTCTCCAGGAACGGCATGACGTCGTCGTGGCCGCGCGGGCCGCCGAAGGACAGGACCAGCAGCGCCTCGCGGCGGCCGGCCGGGGCGGGCGCCGCCGCGGGCGGCGTCCCCCCGTTGTTGCGGACGGCCAGGGAGGGGTCCTCGTCGGGACGCTGGCCGGGGTTGATGTCGACGGTGGCGCGGGGCACGGACGTCCTTCGGTGCTGCGGGGCGGATCGGATGCGGTCGGACGCCGACGGCGTGGCTCTGTGACCGGTCACACACCGACGGCGTGGAACCCGCCGTCGACGTGCACGATCTCGCCGGTGGTGGCGGGGAACCAGTCCGACAGCAGGGCGACGACGGCCTTGCCGGCGGGCTCGGTGTCGGTGACCGACCAGCCCAGCGGGGCGCGGCCCTCCCACGCCTCCTCGAACTGGGCGCTGCCGGGGATGGACTTCATGGCCATGCTGCGCAGCGGGCCGGCGGCGACGATGTTGGACCGCACGCCGTCGGGACCGAGCTCGCGGGCCACGTAGCGGCTGACCGACTCCAGCGCCGCCTTGGCCGCGCCCATCCAGCCGTAGACGGGCCAGGCGACGGAGGCGTCGAAGGTGAGCCCGACGACCGAGGACGGGTTGGCCAGCAGCGGCCGGCAGGCCTGGACGAGCGAGGCGTAGGACCACGACGACACCTGGAACGCGGTCGCGGCGTGCTCCCAGGCGACCTCGGGGAACCCCTCCCCCATCGCCTCCTGCGGCGCGAAGCCGATGGAGTGCACGACGCCGTCGAGGGTGTCGAGGCCGGCCCCGCGCAGCCGGTCGGCGAGCGAGGCGAGGTGCTCGGTGTCCGTCACGTCGAGCTCGACGACCGGCGCCTCCTGCGGCAGCCGCTTGGCGATCCGCTGGCACAGCGACAGCGCGCGCCCGAAGTTGGACAGCACGACCGTGGCGCCCTGCTCCTGCGCGATCCGCGCGGTGGCGAAGGCGATCGACGCCTCGGTCAGCACGCCGGTGACGAGGACCTTCTTGCCCTCGAGAATGCCGCTCATCAGTGCCCCATCCCCAGTCCGCCGTCGACCGGGACGACCGCCCCGGTGACGTATCCGGCCACGTCGCTCGCGAGGAAGCGGACGACGGCGGCGATCTCGTCGGCCTCGGCGTACCGGCCCAGCGGCACCTGCCCGAGGATCTCCTGCTGCCGCTTCTCCGGCAGCTCCGCGGTCATGTCGGTGCGCACGAACCCGGGCGCGACGACGTTCGCGGTCACGTTGCGGCTGCCGAGCTCGCGGGCGATCGAGCGGGCCAGGCCCACCAGGCCCGCCTTGCTCGCCGCGTAGTTGGTCTGGCCGGCCGAGCCGAGCAGCCCGACGACGGAGCTGACGAACACCATGCGGCCGAACCGGGCGCGCACCATCTTCGCCGCGGCGCGCTTGGCCACCCGGTAGGCGGCGGTGAGGTTGGCGTCGAGGACGTCGGTGAAGTCGTCCTCCTTCATCCGCATGAGCAGCCCGTCGCGGGTGATGCCGGCGTTGCTCACCAGCACCTCGACCGGCCCCTGCTGCTCCTCGACCTCGGTGAACGCCCGGTCGACGGCGGCGGCGTCGGTGACGTCGCACTGCACGCCGAACAGCCCGTCGGGGGCGCCGCTGCCGCGGTGGGTGACCGCCACGGAGTCGCCCTGCTCGGCGAAGGAGCGGGCGATCGCCAGCCCGATCCCCCGGTTGCCGCCGGTCACCAGCACCGACCTGCCCACGCTCGACCCCCTGGCCCCCGGCGACGTTGTCAGGTGCCGAACCTAGTCGCTGGGCGCAGGTCACACCGGGTCGCGGTCGGAGGCCTCCCGCAGCACGGCGGCCACCTCGGGCGTCGCGGCGTGCACGCCGGCCTGGAAGAACGACTGCTGCAGCACCTCGTCGACGCGCTCGCCGGACATGAAGTCCGCGCCCATGACCTCCTGCTCGGCCGCGCCGGGGGTGAACACGACGGTCCGGATGCCGGCCGCGCGCAGGGCCCGCACCTCCCGGTCCAGCTGCCGCTGGGAGTACCGGCGCATGGCGGCGGTGAAGTCCTGGCGCCAGCCCGGCGACCCGCTCATCGGCGCCAGCACGACGACGACGTCCACCCCGGCGCGGCGCAGCACCGCGGCGTTGGTCGCGGAGTGCACCCCGCCGTCGACGTAGGCGTGCCGGCCGATCTGCACGGGGGCGAAGTAGCCGGGCACCGCGCAGGACGCGCCGACCGCCAGGTGCACCGGGGCCGGCGGCGCCCCGGGCCGGCCGAAGACGACGCGCCGCCCGTCCCGCCGGCGCACGGCGGTGATCCACAGGTCGCGCTCGGGCCAGGTCGGCCCCTCGACCTCCCTCAGGGCGCCCAGCTGGGACACGATGTCGTGCCGGCCCGCCGCGAGCAGCGTCATGCCGGCGGCCAGGGGGCGGAACCGCCACGGGCGGGCCAGTGCGCGGGCGACCAGGTGCGGGCCGGGCACGCGCATCGGCCGGCGGAGCACGTCGAGCGGGCGGAAGGGCGCCAGCTCGGGGACGGGGGTCGCGGCGATGGCGCGCAGCACGTCGTCGTCGCCGGACAGCGGCGCCTTGACCGTCCACGCGGCGAGGTCCTCCGGCGAGACGCCGGCCCGCAGCAGGGTGCCGGTGATCGACCCGGCGGAGGTCCCGACGACGACGTCCGCGGTGCGCGCGTCGAAGCCGACGTCGTGCTGCAGCACCGCCAGCACGCCCGCGTGGTAGGCCTGCCCCACCACGCCGCCGCCACCCAGCACCAGACCGACCCGGACCATCCCTCCACGGTCCCACGGCCCGGCCGGCGCGGCTCCCGCACCCCGGGACCGACCTACGCTGGCCGGGTGTTCCTCCTCTTCGGGTTCGGCACGCGGCAGAAGGACCTCGGCCCGGGGGCGGTGCGCACCTGCCCGCGGTGCGGCAACACCACCCGGTGGGCGCGGGTGCGGCAGTTCCGTCAGCTGAGCGTGTTCTTCGTGCCGGTCGCCCGGTGGGGACGCCGGCGGCTCGAGGTGTGCGGCGTCTGCGGCACCGCCGTCGAGGCCTGAGCCGCGACGGCGGTGCCGGGGCCGGACGGGCCTCAGCCGATGCGGACCGGCAGCGCGCGGGGGCCGCGGATCTGGCCGGTCGACCACCGCACCCCGGCCGGGTCGGCGAGGGAGAACTCGGGCACCCGGTCGAGCCACACGTCGAGCGCCACCCGCATCTCCATCCGCGCCAGGTGCGACCCGACGCAGCGGTGGATGCCCAGACCGAAGGCGGCGTGCCGGTTGACCTGCCGGTCGATGACCACCTCGTCGGCCCGCTCGAACCGGGCGGGGTCGCGGTTGGCGGCCGGGAAGGACAGCAGCACCCAGTCCTCGGCCCTCATCTCGACGCCGCGCCAGGTCACGTCCTCCTTGACCAGCCGGGCCATGGTGACCGGGGCGTAGGCGCGGAGGAACTCCTCGACGGCGGTGGGCCGCAGCCCCGGCTCGGCGACCAGCCGGCGCCGGTCGTCGGGGTGCCCGGCGAGGTGCCACAGCGAGGCGCCGATCGCGCTCCAGGTGGTGTCGATGCCGGCGATGAGCAGCAGCGCCATCGTCCCGGCGACGTGCGCGGGCTCGAGCCGGCGGCCGTACAGCTCGGCCTCGAGCAGGTAGGTGGTGAGGTCCTCGCGCGGGTGCTCGAGGTGGTCCTGGATCTGCGCGAGCAGGTACTCGAACAGGTGGCTGCTGCGGGCGAGGCGCTCCTCGGGCGGCAGGTCGATGCCCTCGAGCGCGTTCTCGACGAACTGCCGGAACCGTGGGCCGTCCTCGGGCGGGAAGCCGAGCATGTCGGCGATGACCCGCACCGGGATGTGCTGGGCGTAGTCGGCGGCGGCGTCGACGACGTCCCGGCCCTCGAGCGCGCCGACCAGCGAGTGGCAGAACGCCCGCGTGCTCTCCTCCTGCCGGCCGACCGCGCTCTTGGTGAACGCCGGCAGCAGCAGCCTGCGCGCGTCGTGGTGGAACGGCGGGTCCGAGGAGATCGGCGGGGTGCCGCCGACCGGGGCCAGCGCCCGCGGCGGCCGGAAGTTGCCCGCGATGATCGCGCGGGAGGAGAAGTGCTCGGTGTCGTAGGCGACCGCGGCGACGTCCTCGTAGCGGGTGGGCAGCCACGCCCCGCCGAACCGCTCGGTGTGCGCGATCGGGCAGCGCTGCCGCAGGTCGTCCCAGATGCCGACGGCGCCCTGCGCCCACTCCTCCTCGGTGTGCGAGAAGTCGGTGGCCCAGTCCTCGACCGGGCCGCTGCGCACCTCGCTGAACGTGCCGAGGGCCGGGTCCGAGCGCAGGGTGCTGGCGTCGGCGAAGGAGCGGTCGTCGACGGTCACCGCGCCGGCTCCTGCTCGAGCACGAGCACGGCGGCCTCGGGGCAGTTGTCGGCGGCGAGCTGCGCGTCGTCCTCCAGCCCGGCCGGCACCTCCCCGCCGGGGACGAGGAGGGTGGAGTAGCCCTCGTCGTCGGCGCCGAACAGGTCGGGCGCGAGGTCGTAGCAGCGGCCGTGCCCCTGGCACAGCGACGGGTCGATCGAGATCCTCACGGGCGGCTCTCCGTTCCTCGGGCGGGCGGTTCCTGCGGTGCGAGTCCGGCGACGAGGCGGGCGAGCAGCGCCGTCCACTCCCCGTCGTCGACCGGGTCCACGTCGGGGCCGACCAGCGCGGTGCCGACGGCCAGCGACAGGCACAGGTGGGCGACCGCGCGCGGGGACAGCGCGGGGTCGATCTCGCCGTCGTCCTGGCCGCGGCGGACCAGGCCGGCCAGCCACGCGGCGCGCTCCTGCACGTAGTCGCGCACCGGGCCGGCGGCGTCGACGTCGCGGCGGGCGGCGACCAGCGCCTCGACCAGCAGGTCGCCGTCGGGGTCCCGGCGGCGGGGCAGCGTGCGCCCGCTGGCCAGCAGGAGGTCGGCGACCGAGCGGCCGGGGTCGGCGGCGACGAGGTCGGCGAGCAGCCGCCGGCCGTGCACGTGCAGCGCGTCGACGAGCAGCGCGGCCTTGGAGCCGAAGTAGGCGTAGAGGGCGCCGTTGCTCAGCCCGGCCGCGTCGGCGACCTCGGACACGCGCGTGCCCTCGTAGCCCCGCCGGGCGAAGACGTCGGCGGCCGCGCGCAGCAGCCGCTCGCGCGTGCCCGCCGCGGTGGCGCCCGGAGTGCGACCCACGTCACGAATCGAACAGTGGTTCAATTCGCGCCGTCAAGGGGTCGGGAGGCGACGTGACCGGTGGGCTGGCCGAGCTGCTCGACCTGCGGCCGGACGGTCCGGACGGCTTCGCGGCCGGTCCGCGGCGCGCCTCCCCCGAACGGGCCTTCGGCGGGGCGGTCGTCGCCCAGGCGCTGGTCGCCGCCGGGCGGACCGTGCCGGAGGACCGGGCGGTCCACTCGCTGCACGCGTACTTCCTGCGCGCCGGGGAGGCCGCCGAGCCCACCGGCTACGCCGTCGAGCGGGTGCGCGACGGCGGCAGCTACGCCACCCGCCGGGTGCGGGCGCAGCAGCGCGGCCGGACGACGCTGGAGCTCACCGCGTCCTTCCACCGGCCCGAGCCCGGCTTCGCCCACCAGACCCCGCGGCTGGACGCCCCGCCGCCGGAGGAGCTGCCCGGCCCGCTCGAGGCCGGCGCCGGGGCGGAGGGGCTGCTGCGCGCGTGGCTGGACCGGCTGGCCGACCGGCACCCGCTGGAGTTCCGCCTGGACGGCGAGCTGCCCCGGCAGGCCGCCGCGCGCGGCGAGGCGGCGGCGCCGCGCCAGCGCTTCTGGGTGCGCTCGCGCGAGGACCTGCCCGACGGGCCGCTGGTGCGCGCGGCCGCCCTGGCCTACGTCTCCGACGTGCTGCTGCTGTCCACCGCGCTCGCGCCGCACCGGACGGTGATCGGCGCCCCCGACGTCGCGGCGGCGAGCCTGGACCACGCGGTGTGGTTCCACCGCCTGGCCCGCCCCGGCGAGTGGCTCTACTACGACCAGGAGAGCACCTGGGCGGACGGCGGGCGGGCGATGTGCGCCGGCCGGCTGTTCGACCGGTCCGGCCGGCTGGTGCTCACCGTCGCGCAGGAGGGGACGGTGCGCCCGCTCGGCCCCCGCTGACCGGCGCGCGGGTGTGACCTTGACAACACTCCGGGTCCTGCCCGAGGGTCCTCCCCGCGTTCCGGAACGGAGCACTCCCGGGACGCCCCGCCGCGGTCCGCGGCGGGGTCCGACCGGCCTGAGGCGCGCCGACGACGTCGCGCCGGAGGAGGCGCCGTGCCCCGCTCCTACGTCCGCCAGCTGGACACGTACCCGACCGGGCGCCGCCGCCGGCGGATCCTCGCGATGGCGGTCCTCGCCAGCCTGATCTGCTCGTTCGAGGCGCAGATCGCCCCGGTCGTGCCGCTGCTGCTCGACGACCTCGGGATGAGCCTGGCGGCCTACGGCGGCATCTCGGCCACCGCGATGCTCGCCGGCGCCGTCGCCGGGCTGATCGGCGGGCGGCTCACCGACTCCGTCGGCCGGGTCCGGCTGCTGGTGCCGCTCATGCTGCTCACCTCGCTGCTGTGCGTGGCCACGACGCTGGTGCAGACGCCGACGCAGCTGCTGGTCGCCCGCACCGTGCTGTCCTTCGTCGACGGCGTGGCGATCGCCAGCACCGCCCCGCTGGTCCGGGACTTCTCGCCGCGGATGGGCCGGGCGACGGCGTTCGCGTTCTGGACCTGGGGGCCGGTGGGCGCGAACTTCCTCGCCGCGGCGATCGCCGGCGCGACGCTCGCCGCGTTCGACGACAGCTGGCGGTCGCAGTTCTGGCTCATGGGCGGCGTCTCGCTCGTCGTCTCGCTGGTCATCGCCGCCAACATCGCGGAGCTGTCCCCCACGCTGCGGGCGAGCATCCTGCAGAGCGAGCAGCGCGCCCTCGGCGTCGCCGACGACGCCCGCCCGGCCCGCCCCGGCGACCTGCTGCGGTCGGCCGCGGTGTGGGCGCACTGCCTGGGCATCGCCTGCTGGCTGGTCACCTACCTGACGCTGGCGCTGTACGGCCAGACGATGCTGGTGGACACGTTCGCGCTGACCACGGCGCAGGCGTCCCAGGTGATGATGCTGTTCTGGGTGCTCAACCTCGGCACGCTGGTGGCGGCCGGGCGGCTGTCGGACCGGCTGCAGCTGCGCCGCCCGTTCTCCCTCGGCGGCACGCTGGTCGCGCTGGCGTGCGGCGTCGTGCTGATCCGGCTGATGGCCGACCCGGCCGGGGTGTCCTGGACGGCGCTGATGGTCACCGGGGTGCTGCTCGGCGCCGGCCTGGGCGTGGCCTACGGGCCGTGGATGGCGAACTACTCGGAGAACGCCGAGGACGTCGACCCGCGGCTGCAGGGCACCGCGTGGGGCCTGTTCTCCTTCCTCAGCAAGGCCATGGCGGTCGTCGTCCTGCTGGTGGCCCCGCGCGTGGTCGACGCCGCCGACTGGCGCGCCTGGATGGTCGTGTCGCTCGGGGCGATGGCGCTGTTCGGGGTCGCCGTCCTGTTCTTCCGCGGCCCGTGGCGCCGGCCGGCCGGGGTCGCGCTCCCCGTGCTGCCCGGGGTCGTCGCCGAGGCCGCGTCGCCGGTGGCCCCCGGGCGCTGAGGGGCCGGCGTCGTGGCGTCCCGGTGGGAGCGGCTGTGGGCCCGCTGGCTGGTGCGCCGGCTGGAGGCGGCGAACCGGCGGTCCGCGTGCCCGCACGACGGGCTCTCCCTGCTCTGCTCGACCTGCCTGGCCATCGCCTCGGCCGGGTTCCTGCTGCCGGCCGCCCCGCCCGTGCCGTCCGGCGGGACGCGGGAGCGGGAGCGGGGCTGAGCCTCAGTCGCCGTCGTCGGCGAGGACCCGCTCGGCCACGTGCTCGCCGATCGCCAGCGAGGAGGTGGCCGCCGGCGAGGGCGCGTTGCGGACGGTGACGACCGGGCCGAGCCGGTGGACCCGGAAGTCGTCGACCAGGCTGCCGTCCCGGTCGACGGCCTGGGCGCGGACGCCGGCGGGGGCGCGCACCACGTCGTCGTCGGTCAGCGCGGGCACGAACTCCCGCGCCGCGGCGAGGAACACCCGGCGCGACAGCGACCCGCGGAACTCGGCCACGCCCATCCGCCAGTGCTGCCGGGCCAGCGGGCGCATGCCCGGCCAGGTGAGCGTCCGCAGCAGCTCGGCGGGCCGGACGTCGCGGCGCCGGTAGCCCTCGCGGGCGAAGGCCAGCACGGCGTTGGGCCCGACGTCGACCCCACCGCCGACCCGGCGGGTGAAGTGCACGCCGAGGAACGGGTACCGGGGGTCGGGCACCGGGTAGATCAGCCCGCGGACCAGGTGCTCGCGCCCGGGCACCAGCCGGTAGTACTCGCCGCGGAACGGCACGATCGCCGGCCCGGCCTCGTCCCCGGCCAGCCGGGAGACCGTGTCGCTCTGCAGCCCGGCGCAGACCACGAGCCGGTCGACGGCGAACGCCTCGCGGCCGGAGGACACCACCACCCCCCCGCCGACCTGCGGCAGCACCGCGGTGACCTCGAAGCCGAGCCGCACGTCGTGGCCCTTGTCCCGCAGGTCGCCGGCCATGGCGCGGGCGACGGCGCGGAAGTCGACGATCGCGGTGTGCGGCGAGTGCAGCGCCGCCACGCCGGCCGCCTCCGGCTCCACCTCCCGCAGCCCCTCGGCGGACAGCCGGCGCAGGCCGGGCACCCCGTTCGCGGTGGCCCGCCGCTCGATCTCGTCCAGGGCGGGCAGCTCGTCGTCCCGGCGGGCGACGACGAGCTTGCCGCACTCGTCGTAGGCGAGGCCGTGCTCGGCGCAGAACTCGCGCAGCAGGCCGCGCCCGCGGGTGCACAGCCGCGCCTTGAGCGAGCCGGGCGCGTAGTAGAGCCCGGCGTGCACCACGCCGCTGTTGTGGCCGGTCTGGTGGACGGCGACGTCGTCCTCCTTGTCCACGACCGTGACGTGCACGTCGGGGCGCAGCTCGGCCAGCCGGCGGGCGACCGCCAGGCCCACGATCCCGGCGCCGACGACGCCGATCCGGTCGACGGTCCCTGCGCGCACCGGCCACCTCCGTCCTCGGGGCAGGACCCCGGGCCCCGCCGTGAGCAGGGATGGTGCCCGCCCGGGCCGGGCACGGCCAGGCCCGTCGGCGCGCGCGGTCAGGCGGTGCCGCGGCGGGAACGGACGGCGGCGGCCAGCTCGGCCAGCAGGGCCTCCGTCGTCGCCGGGTCGACGCAGGCGTCGGTGACGCTCACGCCGTACTCGAGCCGCTCGGGGTGCTCGCGGTCGAGGTCCTGCCGGCCCTCGGCGAGGTTGCTCTCGATCATCACGCCCCGGATCGCCCGCTCCCCGCCGGCGACCTGCTCGGCCAGGTCGTGCACGACCGCGGGCTGGCGCCGGTGGTCCTTCTGGCTGTTGCCGTGGGAGGCGTCGACGACGACCACCTCGGGCAGCCCGCGCGCGGCGAGCTTCCGCTTCACCTCGGCGACGTGCGCCGCCGAGTAGTTGGGGCCGTCCGTGGTGCCGCGCAGGATGACGTGGCCGGTGTCGTTGCCGGTGGTCGACAGCTGCGCCGAGACCCCGTGGTGGTCGACGCCGAGGAACTCGTGCGGGGCGCGCGCGGTGACGACGGCCTGGATGGCGGAGTCGACGCTGCCCTCGGGCGAGTTCTTGAAGCCGACCACGGACGAGAAGCCCGACACCCGCTCGCGGGCGGTCTGGTCGGTGACGTTGCGCGCGCCCACGCCGTTGTAGGTGACCAGCCCGTTGACGTACTGCGGCGTGAGCGCGTTGAGCGGCTCGGCGGCGACGGGGACGCCCAGCGCGGTGATGCGGCACATGAGCATCCGGGTGGCGACCAGGCCGACGCTGATCCGGTTGGACCCGTCGAGGAACGGGTCGTAGGCGAAGCCCTTCCAGTCGACCTCGGTCCGCGGCTTCTCCGTGTAGGTCCGCATGAGGATCTCGAGGTCGTCGCCGTGCCGCGCCCGCATGCGGCCGAGGAACGCGGCGTACTCGAGCGCGGCGACGGGGTCGTGCACCGAGCAGGGGCCGGCGATGACGACGAGGCGGTCGTCGGCGCCGGTGAGGACGTCGGTGACCGCGGCCCGCGCGGCGCGCGTCGTGGCGGCCGACTCCGGCGACAGCGGGACGACGGTCGCCACCGCCGCGGGCGTGACGACGACGCTCAGGCCGGTGATCCGCGCGTTCACCAGGCCGGACAGGTCGGCGCCGTCCGCCGCCGAGACGCCCACCTGCCGCTGGACGCCGGGCAGCAGGTCGGCGAGCGTGGCGTCGATCTGCGCGTTCACCGTCGTCTGGACGTCGAGCAGCAGGTCGGCGATCCGCGTCGCCGCCTCCAGGATCCGGTCAGCGGGGATGAGGGCCTCCTCGGTCGTTCCCGACCGTCGAGCCAACCACAGCGGCGCAACGGCCCGGCGCCCGGTGCGGGCGCCTCGCCCCCCGCCCCCGACGGGGCGGGGGTGACGCCCGGGGCGGGTGGGGCGCGGCGCCGTCACGCGGGGCGGCGGCGTGCGCACCATGGGCGCGTGCCCGCCCGCCCGGACGCCGTCGCCGTGCTGCCGGCCGCCCCGGGCGTGTACCGCTTCCGGGACGGCGCCGGGCGCGTGCTCTACGTCGGCCGCGCCACGCACCTGCGCTCGCGGGTCGGCTCGTACTGGGGGGACCTGCGCGACCGCCGCCACCTGCGGCGGATGGTGGGCCGGGTCGCCCGGATCGAGGCGCTGGTCTGCGACTCCGTGCACGAGGCCGCGTGGGCCGAGCGCAACCTGCTCGAGCGGTCGCTGCCGCCGTGGAACCGGATCCCCGGGGGCCTGGAGGTGCCCGTCCGGATCCGGCTGGACCCCTCGGCGGCCGCGCCGCGCCTCGACGTCGTCCACGACGCCCGGCCGGCACCGGGCGTCCGCCACTTCGGCCCCTACCTCGGCCGGCGCCGGGTGCGGGCGGCGGTCTCGGGGCTGAACCGCGTGTACCCGCTCGCCCACGCCGGCCCCGGCCGGAGCGCCGGCGAGCGCGAGCTGGCGCGGCTGCGGGGCGGGCGGGACGCCTCCCTCCCGGAGCTCGCCGCCGCGCTGACGGCCGTGCTCGACCGCGAGCCGGGAGCGGTCGCCGCCGCGCTGGCGGCGCTGGGCGCCCGGCGGGACGCCGCGGCCGCGGCGCAGGCCTACGAGGCCGCGGCCCGGCTGCAGGAGGAGATCGAGGCCGTCGGGTGGGTGGTCGCGCCGCAGCGGGTCACCGCACCCGGGGCGCAGGCCGACGGGGACGTCGCCGGCTGGACGGGCGACGTGCTCGTGCGGCTGCGCATCCGGGGCGGCCGGGTGCGCGACTGGGACCAGGAGACCTGCACGCGCGCCTCCGCGGGGACCCGCGCGCCGGCCGGGTGGACGCCGTTCCTCCGCCGCAACGCCGAGCTGGCCGCCCGGCTCGTCGCGCTGCCCGTCACCTGAGGCCACCCTGGTCGGAATTCGAAGCACCTAGGCTCCCGCCATGGACGCCCCCCCTCCCTCGCTCGACCCCGTCCAGCTCGGCGCCTACTTCGACCTCATCGAGGTGACCAGCCTCCTGCGGCACGCGGTGGAGCAGCAGCTGCGTGAGGCCGGCGGCCTCAGCTACGTGCAGTTCCAGCTGCTGGCCCGCCTCGGCGACTCGCCGACCGGGAGCGCCCGCATGACCGACCTGGCCGACGGCGTCGTCTACAGCCGCAGCGGGCTCACCTACCAGGCGGGCCTGCTCGAGAAGGCGGGCCTGGTGGTGCGCGCCCCCTCCCCGGACGACGAGCGGGGGGTCACGGTCACCGTCACCGCCGCCGGGCGCGCGCTGCTCGCCGAGGTGCTGCCGGGCCACGTCGAGGTCGTCCGCGACCTGCTGTTCGCGCCGCTGTCCCGCGACGACGTCGCGACCCTCGCCGGCCTGCTGGCGCCGGTGCGCGACCACATGCGCTCGGCACCGCCCCGCTCGGCGGCCCCCCGCCGGCGCGCGCCCGGGGCCTGAGGACTCCTGCGCGGTCCGCCCCGGAACGGGGTTGCTGAGAATTCGAAGCAGGTCTACGGTCCCCTCAGTGCTTCGAATTCGAAGCTACCCTCGAGACGAGAGCGAGAACGGCCGTGAAGACAGTCCGGTTCCACGAGTTCGGCGCCCCCGACGTCCTCCGCTACGAGGACGTGGAGCTGCCCGTCCCCGGCGCCGGGGAGGTGCGCATCCGTGTCGCCGGGACGTCGTTCAACGGCGTCGACGGCACCATCCGCGCCGGCAGCATGCAGGGCCCCATCCCGGTGGTCCTGCCGCACACCCCCGGCATCGACGTCGCGGGCACGGTGGACGCGCTCGGCGATGGCGTGGACGGCGTGCGGGTCGGCGACCGCGTCGTCGGGTTCCTGCCGATGGGAGCCGACGGCGCGGCCGCCGAGTACGTCGTCGCGCCCGCCGGGATCCTGGCGCCGGCGCCCACGAGCATCCCGCTGACCGACGCGGCCGCCCTGCCGATCGTCGGCCTCACCGCGTGGCAGGCGCTGTTCGACCACGGCGGGCTGACGGCCGGGCAGCGCGTGCTGGTCAACGGCGCCGGCGGCGCGGTCGGCGGCCACGCCGTCCAGCTGGCCAGGCGTGCCGGCGCGCACGTCATCGCGACGGCCGGCCCGCGCAGCAGGGACCGCGTGACGGCCGACGGCGCCGACGAGGTCGTCGACCACACCACCACCGACGTGGCCACGGCGGTCCCCGAGCCGGTCGACCTCGTGCTCAACCTCGCGCCGGTGGACCCGGCGCAGCTGGCCGCGCTGGTCGGCCTGGTCCGCCCCGGCGGCGTCCTCGTCAACACCACGGTGTGGATGCCGGCCCCCTCCGACGAGGAGCGCGGCGTGCGCGGCGTCGACCTCTTCGTCCGCAGCGACCCCGGCCAGCTGGCCGGGCTGGTGGCGCTGGTCGACGGCGGGGAGCTGCGGGTCGACGTCGCCCAGCGGGTGCCCCTGGCGGACCTGGCGGACGTGCACGCCCGGGCCGCCACCGGCGGCCTGCCCGGCAAGGTGGTCGTCGTCCCGGCCGCCGCGTGACGTCCCCCTCCTGAGGGTCCGGAGCAACGGAACGAGCCAGTACGCCCCGGGGGTTGCGCTCGCGTGCGCGCGCCCAGGAGCCTGTGGCCGCCGGAGAACCGACCCCAGGACGGCCGTGGCACGGGGCGACGCCGCGACCCCGCCGAGTCCACCGAACCGCCCCCTGCAGCCGCTCGCAGACCACCGACTCCGGCTGGGCCCACCTCGCGCCCGAGCTGTTCCCCCCTGCGGACGGACCACCCCCGCGAGACCGACGGAGGCACCACATGGGCACGATCACGACCGACGACGGCACCGAGATCTTCTACAAGGACTGGGGCTCGGGTCAGCCCATCGTCTTCAGCCACGGCTGGCCGCTGTCGGCCGACGACTGGGACGCGCAGATGATGTTCTTCCTGGCCCAGGGCTACCGCGTCATCGCGCACGACAGGCGCGGACACGGCCGCTCGACCCAGACCGGCGACGGGCACGACATGGACCACTACGCCGACGACCTGGCGGCGCTGACGGCGCACCTCGACCTGCACGACGCCGTGCACGTCGGCCACTCGACCGGTGGCGGCGAGGTCGCGCACTACCTCGGCCGGCACGGCGAGGAGCGCGTCGCGAAGGCCGTGCTGATCAGCGCGGTGCCGCCGCTCATGGTGCAGACCGACGCCAACCCCGGCGGCCTGCCGAAGAGCGTGTTCGACGACATCCAGACCCAGGTCGCCACCAACCGGTCCCGGTTCTACCGCGACCTGCCGTCGGGGCCGTTCTACGGGTTCAACCGGCCGGGCGCCGAGCCGTCCGAGGCGATCATCGCGAACTGGTGGCGGCAGGGGATGATGGGCGGCGCGAAGGCCCACCACGACGGCGTCGTCGCGTTCTCCCAGACCGACTTCACCGACGACCTGAGGAAGATCACGGTGCCGGTCCTGGTGATGCACGGCGACGACGACCAGGTCGTCCCGTACGAGAACTCGGGGCCCCGGTCCGCGGAACTCCTCCAGAACGGGACGCTCAAGACCTACGCCGGCTTCCCGCACGGCATGCCGACGACGCAGGCCGAGACGATCAACGCCGACCTGCTCGAGTTCATCCGCTCCTGAGGCCGGCAGCGCGGGAACTCCGGGGCGAGATCACCCTGGGACGCGAGTTCACCTCCGGGAGCGGTGCGGTGGGGCACCGCTCCCGCGGGGTCTCCCGTGCTCCTGCGGTGCTGTGATGCCGCAGGAGCACGGAAGACACCGCAGGACACCGACTTGACTGCGAGCCGGGGGGAAGAGCGGCCCCGGTTCCGGTGTTCAGCCACACGCTCGACACAGAGGGAGGCACACGTGACCACCGAGACCGCGATCCTCGCCGGCGGCTGCTTCTGGGGTGCGCAGGACCTGCTGCGCAAGCGCCCGGGAGTGCTCTCGAGCCGCGTCGGCTACTCCGGCGGCGACACCCCGAACGCCACGTACAGGAACCACGGCGACCACGCCGAGGCGGTCGAGATCGTCTTCGACCCCGACGTGATCTCGTTCCGCGAGCTCCTCGAGTTCTTCTTCCAGATCCACGACCCGACGACGGTGGACCGGCAGGGCAACGAC
The DNA here is from genome assembly GCF_054050455.1 of Geodermatophilus sp. SYSU D00684. Lineage (NCBI taxonomy): Bacteria > Bacillati > Actinomycetota > Actinomycetes > Geodermatophilales > Geodermatophilaceae > Geodermatophilus > Geodermatophilus sp. SYSU D00684. Next base: position 195,865 of record NZ_JBJGZI010000001.1, read on the forward strand.
ATCGGCCGGAGCTACCGCTCGGCGATCTTCTACACGAGCGAGGAGCAGCGGCGCGTCGCCCTCGACACGATCGCCGACGTCGACGCCTCGGGCCTGTGGCCCGGGAAGGTCGTCACGGAGGTGGCGCCGGCCGGCGCCTTCTGGGAGGCAGAGGAGGAGCACCAGGACTACCTGCTGAAGCACCCGTACGGCTACACCTGCCACTACGTGCGGCCGGGCTGGGTGCTCCCCCGCCGCGAGGCGCAGACCGCCCGCTGACGTGAGATTACGGCCGGCGCACCTCCCCTGGTGCGCCGGCCGCCCACCGAGGTCGACGCGACCGGCGAGGGGTCGACGTCCGGTCGGGGCGTCCACACCTATCGGACCGGCCTCGCCGCCTCGTGGTTCGGGCCGGACCCACGCCGACAGCACGGCCGGGCATCGACGCGCTCCAGCCTCCCCACAGGCGAGCCGTGCAGATCACCCACTTCGGCAGCCCCGAGCGCCTCGACGTCGTCGACCTCCTCGATCCCGTCCCCGCCGGCGGCGACGGCGAGCAGCTCCGCGAGGTGAGTCCGCTGGCATGAACTCGCCGACACTGACTGCTTGTCCTGCGGGGAGGATCAGTGCTCGGCCAGCGGGGTTGTGCCTCGCTGGCCGGGCGGTCATCCGTTGGCGGAAGGCGGCGCGGGCAACCTCCACACGCGCTCGAAGTCGTCGGCGACCATTGGCCAGATCCGCTGACGACCGGCCTCGATCGAGTCGATCTCGTCAGCCAAGGCGCCGACGACGATGAAGTCGTGCGGGATCACCCGGCCCGCCCGGTCCCGTCGGCCGACCGGGTCCAAGAAGCGCAGCGCCACCATCTCCGACCGCGCTCCATTCCCTGCAACGCGACGGCAGGTCTCCGATGTGTCCTCGACACCGGCGAAGGCGACGTCGTAGAGCTCGAGCGCATCACCGGCTGCGTCGTTGCGGAGGAAGCGGAAGCCCCAGTCCCGGCCGCGTGTGGCCCAGACGAGGCTCATCGCCGGCTCCTGAGGAGGATGCGCTCCGCCTCACCCCTCTCCAGGTCCATCCGGAAGCCGGTCAGGGTGGCTCGGAGGTGATCCTGCTTGGCCAGCGCTTCGGCGTTGATCTCCCTGAGCTTGTCTCCGGCCAGCGTGGTCACGTGGTCCAGGCTTGGGCGGACCAGTCTCGACAGCCTGCCGAGCGGGCCGGGCAGCTTGCTCAGGCGCTCGAGCAGCACGTCGGCCATGGGGCCCACGCCGCGCAGCAGGTTCTCCGCCACCTTTCCTGGCAACTGCCTGCTCTGGGCCCACCGGATGTGTCGCTCGAACGGGAGCATCGCGGCCAGCGGCAGGATCGTCTCCACACCCACGCGCTCGGTCACCCGAATGGTGCCTGCGTCGAACCTCGCCGACGAGAGCAGCAGGAAGTCCTCACCCACGGACAGTGCGTCGCTGGCTTCCACCAGGCCGGCGATCACCGTGCGCAGTTCATCGATGTCATCACTGGCCTTCTCCACGAGGAGATCCCGGAACGCGAAGACGTCGAAGCCGGGCAGGAGATCGGACTTCGACAGCGCCATGACCCAGATGCGCGGGAACTCGACGAGGGGTCTCCCGTCCTCCAGCAGGTCGTCCTTGAGGGACAGCAACCCGTTGCGGAAGTTGGAGAACAAGGACTTCAGGTACCGCTCCTCCTCGCCGGAGTTGTCGATCAACCTCTGGGCGTCCACCAGCAGGAGAGCGACATCGGAGCCCATCAGGGATCTGAAGGTGTCGATCCTGCGCTGAGCCTCTTCCGGCCCGCTCACGTCCTGCTCGAACCACTCCCCCGGGTAGTCGTGCCAGACGAGGCGCAGCACATCGAACGGCTTGTTCCTCGATGCCTTGGCGTCGGACCCGTCCTTCGACTTGATCGAGAAGGCATACGACGTCCCGGAGAAGCGGGTGGTCGCGGGCAACTGCGCCGAGTTCTTCATGCCGAGGTAGTTCCGGTGCAGTCGAGCGCCCTGGCCGATGTTGTCCGCTACGACGTGGAAGAGGCTCTGCTGCAGGTACTGGGACTCCTGCGTCGCTCCGTAGAACGAGGAGAGCAGGACCGTCTTGCCACTGCCGCTCTCGCCGAACACTGCGATGTGCTGCTCCAGCGCTCTGCTCACGTCCATGCGCGGAGCGTAGAGACCAGCTCGGACGACCCTTCGCCGGCAGGGATGACAGCGTGTCCCAGCGATGTCCCCCTGCCGCGACGCAGGGCTCTCCTCGACTGGGCCATAGCCTCAGCCACATGCGCGCTGTGCAGATCACCCGCTTCGGCGGCCCCGAGGTCCTCGACGTCGTCGACCTCCCCGACCCCGTCCCCGGCGACGGCCAGCAGCTCTACGAGGTGAGCGCGGCCGGCGTGAACTACGCCGACACCCACCAGACCGAGGACAGCTACCTCGCCCCGCAGACGCTGCCGCTGATCCCGGGCGCGGAGTTCGTCGGCCGGCCGGTGGGCGGCGGCGAGCGCGTCGTCGGCCTGCTCGACGGCGGCGGCTACGCGGAGAAGGTGGTCGCCGACCCGCGGCTGACCTGGCCGGTGCCCGACGCCGTCACCGACGAGCAGGCCCTCGCCCTCGTGCTGCAGGGCACCACCGCCTGGCACCTGCTGCGCACCAGCGCGCACCTCGCCGCGGGCGAGTCGGTCGTCGTCATCGCCGGCGCCGGCGGGGTCGGCTCGCTGGCCGTCCAGCTGGCCAAGCGCTGGGGCGCCGGGCGGGTCATCGCCACCGCCTCCAGCCCCGAGAAGCGGGCGCTGGCCGAGGAGCTCGGCGCCGACGCCACCGTCGACCCCGCGCTGGCCGACGACGACCCGAAGACCTTCACCGCCGCGCTGCGCGAGGCCAACGGCGGCAAGCGGGTCGACGTCGTCCTGGAGATGACCGGCGGCAACGTCTTCGACGGCTCGTTCTCCGCGCTGGCGCCCTTCGGCCGGCTGGTCGCCTACGGCATGGCCGGCCGCCGCCCGCCGAAGCCGGTGCAGGCGCCGGCGCTCATGGGCACCAGCCGCGCGGTCATCGGCTTCTGGCTGGCGCACTGCTTCAGCCGCCCGGCCATGCTCGACGACGCCATGACCGAGCTCCTCCAGCTCACCGCCGACGGCGTGCTCAAGCCGGTCGGCGGCGGCCGCTACCCGCTGACCGCCGTCCGCGAGGCGCACCAGGACATCCTGTCCCGCCGCACCACCGGCAAGCTCGTCCTCGACCCGACGCGGTAGCGCCCGCCGCCCTCCCGCTCACCACGCACCGTCACCGCCCGGAGGGGTCCGCCCCTCCGGGCGGTGGCACGTCTCCCCCCGCGGGGTTACAGGCCCTCGTCCGTCCGCACCCCCGCTCCTAGCGTCGTCAGCGACAACTGCTGGGGGTGTGCAACGGCGCCCGGTCCCGGCGACCACCACCGCCTGCTGGGGGAACCGTGCCCCGACCGACACCCCGATCCCGCGCGGCCGCGTTCGCCCTGGGCGCGGCCCTGATCACCGGCCTGACCGGCTGCGAGTGGCCCGACGTGAGCATGAGCCCGGGCCTCGCCGAAGAGTCCACCGAGGCCACGCCGTCCGCCGAGCCCTCCCCCGAGCCGGCGGACGAGCCCGCCGACCGGACCGCCGCCGCGTCGTCCCCGGCCACGCGTCCGGCCGGCGACCTCGATGCCGGCTCGCTCACCCGCACGCTGCCGGCCGGCGACCGCACCGTCGTCGTCGACTACTGGACCGCCGACCAGGCGGCCACGTGGACCGCCGCCGACGACAAGACGATCCAGCTCTCGGCGCACGTCGAGGGCGACGACGGCGACACCGAGGTGCTGGTCACCCGCTTCGCGGCCACCACCGACGACGGCACCACCCGCGCCCTCGCCGCCGAGGACCGCGGCGAGTTCGCCCTCATGCCGCCCTTCAGCTACACCACCGCGCTCAGTCTCCCGGGGTCGGCGGTCCCGGCGGACTCGCTGACCGTCTCGGTCCAGTTCGACCTCCTGGTCGAGACCGAGCCGGGCTCCGGGCGCTACTTCCGCCAGACCGTGCTCGACGCCCTCGAGCTGCCGCTCCTGCAGGAGGACCCCTCGTGAACCAGCTCGTCGTCCACGGCAACCGGCGGTCGACCGACCGCGTGAACCTCCTGGCCCGCGGTGGCCAGCAGGTGCCCGACATCAGCTCCCTGGTGCCCGCGGAGTTCGGCGGCCCGCAGGCGGAGGAGCAGCTCCGGCACGCCACCATCAGCTGCGTCATCCCGGCCTACAACGAGGAGTCGACGATCGCCGACGTCCTCACCTCGCTGCTGGCGCAGACCCGGCCGCCGGACGTCGTCCACGTCGTCATCAACAACACCGACGACGACACCCCGGAGATCGTCGAGCAGTTCGTCGGCGAGCACACCCGGGTGGTCAAGGGCGAGACCTACCGGACGACGGTGTTCTCGCACGACATCGGCGAGAACCCCGACAAGAAGGTCGGCGCGCTCAACTACGGCTACTACGTCAGCCGCGGCTACGACTACATCCTCGGGGTCGACGGCGACACCACGCTCGACCGCCGCTGCGTCGAGTGGCTGGAGAAGGAGATGGTCACCGACCCGCGCATCGGCGGGCTCTCGGCGGTCTACACCTTCGACAAGTCCACGGTGCACGGCGCGATGGCGCGGTTCCTCGTCGCCGGCCAGCGGGCCCAGTTCGCCGGCTTCAACATGGACAACCTGGTCCGCGGCCGGAACATGGCCGTGCTCGGCGGCCAGTGCAGCCTGTTCAGCGTCCGGGCGCTCGAGGCGGTCATGTACCGCCACCACCAGTCCGCGCCGTGGGTGCGCGACTCGGAGGTCGAGGACTCCAAGCTCTCGCTGCAGATCAAGGACGCCGGCTTCAGCACCAAGATCAGCGCGCGGGCCCGCGCGTTCGTCGGCCCCATGACCACGCTGCGCGCGCTCCACGGCCAGCAGGTGAAGTGGAACTTCGGCGGCATCGACCTGCTGTGGCCGGGTCAGCGCGGGGACAGCAAGGGCCAGCCGCTGCACCCGAACCTGCGGCTGCGCTGGTACGAGAACATCTCGATGGTCTTCAACATCGCCGCCCGCATGGGGTTCCTGCTCCTGCTCGCGGCGGCGCTGTCGATCGACGCGTTCGTGTTCAACCCGGTGTGGCTCATCCCGCCGGCCGTGGCCACGCTGCTCAACCTCCGCATCGCGCTGTCCATGCACGACAAGAGCGCCGTCGACATCTTCTACGCGCTGCTGGTGGTGCCGGCGGAGCTGTACATGTGGGTCCGCATGGGTCACTTCGTCACCGCGTGGGTGCAGTTCTTCGCCCGCGTGGAGAAGGACAACTGGGCCGCCCAGGCGGCCGCGGAACGGGGTCGCGGGTCGGCCTACGTCATGCCGGCGGTCTGCGCCGCCGCGACCTTCGCCGTCCTGATCTTCGCGTGGAGCCAGCAGAGCATCGGCGTGCAGTCGGCGATCCTGTCGATCGGCTGGCCGGTCCTCTACCTGCTCACCGTGCTGCAGACGATCTTCATGCTGAAGAAGCTGGTGCGCCGCCAGCGGGGCTTCACCGTCTGAGGCCGCACGCCGGACGACGGGCCCGGGACCTCGCGTGGTCCCGGGCCCGTCGCCGTTCAGAACAGGCGCTGCAGGCGCCAGGCCGCCAGGCCCAGCCCGCCGGCCAGCAGCAGCGTGGCGACGCGGACGAACCAGTAGGAGACGTCCCGCGGCTCGGTGGTGTAGCCGATCTGGCTGCCCAGGTCGTCGTAGACCGCCTCGAGCTCGGCCCGGCTGCGCGCCTCGTTGTACTGCCCGCCGGTCTCGTCGGCGATCTGCCGCAGCGCGTCGCGGTCGATCGGCACCGGCGTCACCTCGCCGCCGATCTCGATCGAGCCGTAGTCGGTGCCGAACGCGATCGTCGACACCGGCACCTCGGCCGCCTGCGCCGCCGCGATCGCCTGCGTGTTCTCCCGGCCGACGGTGTTGTAGCCGTCGGACAGCAGCAGGATCCGCGCCGGCGGCAGCTGCTCGGGGTCCTCGACGTCGAGCGTCGACTGGAACGTGGTGATCGTCGTCAGCGAGGTGAAGATCGCCTCGCCGATCGCCGTCGCCTCCGACAGCTCCAGGTTCTGGATCGCGCCGCGCACCTGCTCGCGGTCGGTGGTCGGCGCCACCAGCGTCGAGGCGGTGCCGGAGAACGACACCAGCCCCAGGTTGATCCGCTCCGGGAGGATGTCGACGAAGTCGCTGGCGGCGGCCTTCATCGCCTCGAACCGGCTGGGCTCGATGTCCTCGGCCTGCATCGACAGCGAGACGTCCAGCGCGAGGACGACGGTCGCGGTCTCCCGCGGCACCCGGACCTCGGTGCTCGGCTGCGCCAGCGACAGCACCAGCCCCAGCAGCGCGGTCAGCGTCAGGCCGAACGCGACGTGCCGCACCCAGCCGGCCCGCTTGGGCAGCAGGCTCTGCGCCAGCCCGGTCTGGGAGAACCGCGCCGCGTACACCCGGCGGCGCAGCTGGCGGACGACGTAGAGCACCGCCAGCGCGACGACGGGGACGAGCGCGATCAGCCACAGCGGTGACTGGAAACTCACGGGCGGGCCTCTCTTGTGGTGCGGTGGGAGCTCACCGGGACGCCCCGCCGCTGCCGGCGCGCCGCCGGTCGGCGACGAACCGGACGACGTCCATCACCCAGTCGCGGTCGGTGCGCAGCTGCAGGTGCCCGGCCCCGGCGCGGCGCAGCGAGGCGGCGATCGCCCGCCGCTGCTCGGCCGCGGCCTCGGCGAAGCGGGCACGGAAGCGCGGGTCACCGGTGGGCACCTCGAGCGTCTGCCCGGTCTCCGGGTCGACGACGGTCAGCGGGCCGACGTCGGGCAGCTCCAGCTCGCGCGGGTCGACCACCTCGATGGCCAGCAGCTCGTGCCGGGCGCCCAACCCGCGCAGCGGCCGCTCCCAGTCCAGGTCGCCGAGGAAGTCGGAGACGACGACCACCAGCCCGCGTCGGCGCGGCGGGCGGCGCAGCGCCTCCAGCGCGGCGGCGAGGTCGCCGCGGCGGCCGGTCGCGGCCCGCGGGGTGGCGACGACGGCGCGCAGCAGCCGGTCGGCGGCCAGCCGGCCGGCCTGCGCCGGGTACCGGTCGACCCGCTCGCCGGTGGTGACGACGGCGCCGAGCCGGTTGCCGCCGCGCACGGTGAGGTGGCTGACCGCGGCGAGCCCGGCGATGGCGAGGTCCCGCTTGTCGCAGTTGCCGGTGCCGAAGTCCAGGCTGGCCGAGAGGTCGACCACCGCCCACGTCTCCAGCTCCCGGTCGGCGATCGTCTCGCGGACGTGCGGCACCTGCGTCCGGGCGGTCACCGGCCAGTCCATGCGCCGGACGTCGTCGCCGGGGTGGTAGGTCCGGGAGTCGCCGGCCTCGCTGCCCGAGCCGGGCACCAGGCCGAGGTGGTCGCCCTGCAGCAGCCCGTCCAGGCGCCGGCGGACGGTGAGCTCCAGCCGCTGCAGCAGCACGTCGGCCGGGCCCTCGCCGAAGTGCGGCAGGTCGCCGTCGGGGTCGGCCGTCGCGAGAGCGGGCGTGCCGGCGTCGGGCTCGTCAGCGGGCGCGGCCGGGTCCTCCCCGGCCCGCGCCCGGCCGCGCCGCAGTCTCACGCCTGCGGGGTCCCCGGGACGTGCCCGTTGCCGCCGGGACCCTGGGGCGCCTGGCCGTTGCCGGGCGGGACGGAGCCGTGCGAGGACGCGCCGTGCGGGGACGCGCCGTGCGCGGAGGAGCCGTGCGGCGGCTGGCCGTTGGGGACCGGGCCGCCGGGCCGGGGCTGCGCGGCGGGCGGGAAGCCGGGCCCGTAGGGGCCCTGCGGAGCGCCCTGCGGCGGGCCGTACTGCGGCGCCCCGGGCGGCGGCACCTGCGGGCCGCCCGGCGCGGCCGGGCCGAAGCCGCCGGCCCGCTGCCGCGGGGTGACCTGGGGCAGCGGCACCGTCTGCAGGATCCGCTTGACCACGTGGTCGGCGGGCACGCCGTCGGCCAGCGCGTCGTAGGACAGCACCAGCCGGTGGCGCAGCACGTCGGTGGTGACGTCGAGGACGTCCTGCGGCAGCACGTAGTCGCGGCCCCGGACCAGCGCCAGCGCCCGGCTGGCGGCGATCAGGCCGAGCGAGGCGCGCGGGCTCGCGCCGTAGGAGACCCAGGAGGCGACGTCGTCCATGCCGTGCTCGCGCGGCTGGCGGGTGGCGACGACGAGCCGGACGACGTAGTCGACCAGCGCGTGATGCACGAACACCTGCGAGGCGGTGCGCTGCATGCGGCGCAGGTCCTCGGGGCCGAGGACGGTCTCGGGCACCGGCGGGTTGGCGCCCATCCGGTAGATGATCTCGCGCTCCTCCTCCGGCGTCGGGTAGTCGACGAGCACCTTCATGAGGAAGCGGTCGCGCTGGGCCTCGGGCAGCGGGTAGACGCCCTCGGACTCGATCGGGTTCTGCGTGGCCAGCACGAGGAACGGGTCGGGCAGCGGGTGGGTCACGCCGCCGATGGAGACCTGCCGCTCGGCCATGACCTCCAGCAGCGCCGACTGCACCTTCGCCGGCGCGCGGTTGATCTCGTCGGTGAGGACGAAGTTGGCGAACACCGGGCCGAGCTCGGTGTCGAAGGCGTCCTGCCCGGCCTTGTAGATGCGCGTGCCGAGGATGTCGGCGGGCACCAGGTCGGGGGTGAACTGCAGGCGGGCGAACCTCCCGCCGACGACGGTGGCCAGCGTCTCGACCGCGAGCGTCTTCGCGACGCCGGGCACGCCCTCGAGCAGCACGTGGCCGCGGGCGAGCAGGGCGACCAGCATCCGCTCGACCAGCCGGTCCTGGCCGACGATGACCCGCTTGATCTCGAACAGCGCGCGCTCCAGCAGCGCGGCGTCCACCGAGGGCGGCACCGGTGCGCCGGCGGGCTTCTCGAGCGGGGTGCTGGCGGCGGTGGTCACAGGGCTCCCTGTCGTGCCGGTCCGCGGCCTCCGGACGCGTCGCGGAGCGACACGGGGGCCGGTGACGGGGCCTCTCGCCCGTCCCGCGGGCCAGTGTCCTACACGGAGCTGGCAGTCCGACCGTCGTGCGCGCTGGCACGCCGGACGCCGGCCGGGCGGCCGCCGCGCGACGCGCCGGGCGACGCGCCGGACGACGACAGAGGCCGCGGCGCGCCGGGTCTTCCCCCCTGCACCGCCGCGGCCCCTGCTGCTAGCGTGACTCCTGCGTCGGGCAGCTCCCCCCGTGGCTGCCCGACGCCCCAATCTCTCCGCGTCAGGCGGTCGGCCGCACGGCTCCGAAGTAGTCGCTGCCGAACCACATCGACGACACCCGGACGACGTCCCCGCTCTGCGGCGCCTGCACCACCTTGCCGTCGCCGATGTACAGCGCCACGTGGTAGATGTCCAGGTACGAGCTGCCGTTGGACCAGAAGACCAGGTCACCGGCGCGCAGGTCGGCCCGGGCGACGGTCTTGCCCCGGTTGAGCCACCACTGGTCGCGGCTGGTGCCGCCGATCCGGATGCCGGCCTGGGCGTAGGCGTACTCGGTCAGCCCCGAGCAGTCGAAGCCGTAGATGCGGGTGTCCGGCGGGATGCCGTAGGACGGGCCGTTGGCGCCGCCACCGCCCCAGCTGTAGGGCAGGCCGCGCTGCGACAGCGCCGCGTCGATGGCCGTCTGCACCGCCGAGCCGGAGGGCGCGCCGGCCGTCGTGGTGGCCGGCGGCGTCGGGGTGCTGCTCGACGACCCGCCCGACGACGACCCACCCGAGGACGACCCGCCCGACGACGACCCACCCGAGGAGGAGGACGACCCGCCGGACGACGGGCGGCTCGCGGTCGGGCCCGACGACGAGGACGACGCGGAGCTGCCGGAGGAACTGCGCGAGGGTGCGGCCTGGCTCGCCGAGGCGGCCGCCGCCTGGCGGGCGGCCGCGGCGGCCTGCGCGGCCGCGGCAGCGGCGGCGGCCTCGGCGGCGTCCTGCTCGGCCTGCATGCCCGCGACCTGCTGCCCGGCGGCCTCGGCCTGCGCGGCGACGGCGTCGCGCTGCTCGGCGAGCGCCGCGGTCTGCTCGCGGGCGGAGGTCTCCTGCGCCTGCGCGCCGGCCAGCGCCTGCGCGGCCTGCTCCTGCAGCGTCTCGGCCTGCACGGACGCCGTCTGCGCCTGCTCCTGGGCCTGGGTGGCCTGCTCCTGCAGCACGGTCAGCTCGGCGACGACGTCGACGCGGTGGGTGCCGGCCGCCTCGAGCAGCGCGGCGCGCTCGATCAGCTGGGCGGGACCCGCGGCGGACAGCAGCGCGGTGGCGCCGGGCGCGGTGCTGCCCTGCATGTAGACCGTGCGGGCGTGGTGGGCGACCTGGGTGCGGCCCTCGGCGAGGTCGGCGTCGGCCTGCGCGGCGGCGGCCGCGGCGGCGTCGGCGGCCGCGCGGGCGGCCTCGTAGGCGGCCTGGGTCTCCTCGTAGTCCTGCAGCGCGATCTGCGCGGCCTGGTGCGCCTCCGCGGCGGCGGCCTCGGCCTGCGCCAGCTGGGCGCTGAGCACGCCGACCTGCGCGGCGGCGGCGTCGCGGGCGGCCTCGGCCGCGGCGATCTCGGCGTCGCTGGGCGCCGCCGTGGCGGTGCCGGGCGTCAGCCCGAGGACGACCAGCCCGGCGATCGCCGTGCCGGCAGCCCGGACCGCCCAGCGGTGATGTCGCGTGCCCGTACCCACGTGCCGACCCCTCCCGGTGCGCCGGCGTCGCAGGCCGGGCGCTGGTCTCCGGGCGCCCGTGCGGGCGCCACCCGGACCGGTTGTCGACCGGTCCGGGTGACCTCCGGAGGGTCAGGCGGGCGGATCTCCCCCCAAGGGGTGGGCGATCAGTTCACCTGGCGGCCGCCGGTCTCCGACCAGAACGGCTCGCGCAGCTTGAACTTCTGGATCTTGCCGGTGGCGGTGCGGGCCAGCTCGTCGCGGAACTCGACCCGCTTGGGCGCCTTGTAGCCGGCCAGCCGGGACCGGCAGTGGGCGATGATCTCCGCCTCGGTCGCCGTCTCGCCCTCGGCGAGCACCACCAGCGCGGTCACCAGCTCGCCCCACTTCTCGTCGGGGATGCCGATGACGGCGACCTCGGCGACGGCGGGGTGGCTGAAGACGGCGTCCTCGACCTCGATCGAGGAGACGTTCTCGCCGCCGGTGATGATCACGTCCTTCTTGCGGTCGGAGATCGTGAGGTAGCCGCCGTCGTCGAGGCTGCCGCCGTCGCCGGTGTGGAACCAGCCGCCGTCGAGCGCCTCGGCGGAGGCGTCGGGGTTCTCCCAGTAGCCGGCGAGCACGGTGTTGCCCTGCGCCAGCACCTCCCCGGACTCGCTCACCGCGATGCGGGTGCCGATCGCCGGGACGCCGGCCCGCGACAGCCGCTTCGCTCGCTCCTCGGGGTCGAGGTCGTCGTACTCGGCGCGCGGCCGGTTGATCGTCAGCAGCGGCGCGGTCTCGGTGAGGCCGTAGATCTGGTTGAACTCCCAGCCGAGCTCGGCCTCCACGCGGGCGATGGTCCGCGACGGCGGCGGCGCCCCGGCCACGACGATCCGCACCCGGTCGCGGCCGGGGACCTCGCCGTCCCAGTCGGCGGCGGCCTCGAGGACGGCGTTCCACACCGCCGGCGCGCCGGACATCATCGTCACGCCGTGCCGCTCGACCCGGCGCAGGATCTCCGCGCCGTCCACCTTGCGCAGCACCACCTGGCGGGCGCCGACGCCGGCCATCGTGTACGGCAGGCCCCAGCCGTTGCAGTGGAACATCGGCAGCGTGTGCATGTAGACGTCGCGGTCGCTGACCTGCATGTGCATGCCGAAGGTGACCGCGTTGACCCAGATGTTGCGGTGGGTCATCTGCACGCCCTTGGGCCGCGCCGTCGTCCCGCTCGTGTAGTTGATCGTGGCGGTGGCGTCCTCGTCGGGCTCGCTCCACGCCCGCGGCTCGGCGTCGAACGCCAGCAGCTGCTCGTACTCCTCGCCGGTGGAGAACCGGTGCTCGGCCTCGACGCCCTTGAGGCTCGCCTCCAGCTCGGGGTCGACCATGAGCACCCGCGCGCCGCAGTGCCCGACGATGTAGGAGACCTCCTCGGGGTTGAGCCGGAAGTTGACCGGCACCGCCACCCGCCCCGACGACGGCACGGCGAGCAGCACCTCGAGCAGCCGGGCGGCGTTGTGGCTGACGATCGCGATCCGCTCGCCCTCCCCCACGCCGAGCGCGTCGAGGCCGGCCTGCAGCGCGCGGCCGCGGCGGGCCACCTCGCGCCAGGTCACCTCCCCCACCGACGGTGCGGGCTGGTCCGGTTCGTCCACGACGCCGACGCGGTCGCCGTAGACCAGCTCGGCGCGGTCGAGGAAGTCGCGGGTGGTGAGGGGCACGCGCATGCCGGGCTCCCGGTGGCCAGGGCTGCCGGCGCGCCGGTCAGCCGCTCGACGTGGTCGGGGTCACGCTAGCCGCTGACGAGCAGCAGCCACCCGGCCGCGACCGTGCCGCACGTGGCGGCCAGCGCCCGCACGGTGTCCGCCCGCAGCAGCCGGCCGAACGCGCCGGCGTCGAACCCCGCCCCCAGCCGCCGGTGCAGCGGCACGGCGAGCAGCGCGGTGACACCGAGGACGACGGCCAGGCAGGCGCCGCCCACGAGCACCGGCAGCAGCGGGACGCCGTCGGGCCGGGCGGCCAGCAGCCACAGCGTGGTGACGCCCTGCCCGGCGAACAGCGGGCCCACGACCCGGGAGACCCGCCGCTGGTGCGCCCGCTCGTAGGCCGGGAACGCGGCGGCCGGCACCTGCGCGAACTGCGGGTAGACCAGCGCCCGCACGGTCCACTGGAAGCCGGCGTAGGCCGCCGTCAGCGCCAGGTGGACGACGAGCAGGGTCACCGCCGCGTCGTCGGCAGCTCGCCCGGCACCGGCGCCCGGTGGCGCGCCCCGAGCCCGGCGCGGGTCACGCCGTCCCCAGCAGCCGCGGCAGCGCCGTCGAGATCGGCTCGCGGACCACGAGGTCGGCCAGCCCGTCGTAGGGCGTCGGCTCGGCGTTGACGATGACCACCCGCGCGCCGTGCGCGGCGGCGAGCTCGACCAGCCCGGCCACCGGGTACACGACCAGCGAGGTGCCGACGGCGAGGAAGACGTCGCAGTCGGCGGCGGCCTGCGCCGCGGCATCGAGGACCCGCTCGTCGAGGGCCTGCCCGAAGCTCACCGTCGCGGACTTGAGGATGCCGCCGCAGACGGTGCAGGCCGGGTCGGGGTCCCCGGCGTCGATGCGGGCCAGCGCCTCGTCCATCGACGTCCGGTCCCCGCAGGACAGGCACTCGACCGCGTGCACCGTGCCGTGCAGCTCGAGCACCGCCCGCGGCGAGGACCCGGCGGCCTGGTGCAGCCCGTCGACGTTCTGGGTGAGCAGCGCCCGCAGCCGGCCCTGCCGCTCCAGGTCGGCCAGCGCCCGGTGCCCCGCGTTCGGGGCGATCGTGGCCGCCCGCACGTCCGCGCGCATGCGCCACGCCTTGCGCCGGATCTCCGGGTCGGCGACGTAGTAGGACAGCGTCACGAGCTTCTCGGCGTCCGGGTCCCGGGTCCACACCCCGCCCGGGCCGCGGTAGTCGGGGATGCCGCTGTCGGTGGAGACTCCCGCCCCGGTCAGGACGGTGACCCGCCGGGCCAGCGCCAGCCAGGCGGGCAGCGGGTCGGGGACGGCGCCGGTCACGCGCCCACCGTAGGGAGCCCCGGGCGGCCCGCGCACGATCAGCTGGGCCCACCTCCGCGCGTCCTGGCCCACCGCCCACCGTGAGCCGGGACGCGGCGCGATCAGGCCACCTGATCATCTGGGCACACCGCCGGTGCGAGCGACGTCCCCCGGTGAGGGAAGGGTCGCCTCACCAGTGCGTCTCCGCAGGCGGCTGGGATGATGGGGGGTGGCATTCAAGCCCGATGGACTCTCGAGGGTGAGGCGCAAGCAGTGGCAGCCAGCAAGGACAGCTTCGGGGCCCGGGCGACGCTCAGCGTCGACGGCACCGACTACGACATCTACCGGCTCGACGCGGTCGAGGGCGCGGACCGGCTCCCCTTCAGCCTGAAGGTCCTGCTCGAGAACCTGCTGCGCACCGAGGACGGCGCGGACATCACCGCCGACCACATCCGGGCGCTGGCGAACTGGGACCCGTCGGCGGAGCCCGACCAGGAGATCCAGTTCACCCCGGCCCGCGTGGTCATGCAGGACTTCACCGGCGTCCCCTGCATCGTCGACCTCGCCACCATGCGCGAGGCCATGGCGGAGCTCGGCGGCGACCCGAACAAGATCAACCCGCTCGCGCCGGCCGAGCTGGTCATCGACCACTCGGTCATCGCCGACGTCTTCGGCACGCCGGACTCGTTCGAGCGCAACGTCGAGATCGAGTACCAGCGCAACGGCGAGCGCTACCAGTTCCTGCGCTGGGGCCAGGGCGCCTTCGACGACTTCAAGGTCGTCCCCCCGGGCATGGGCATCGTCCACCAGGTCAACATCGAGCACCTGGCCCGCGTGGTGTTCCCGCGCCAGGAGGGCGACCGCGTCGTCGCCTACCCGGACACCTGCGTGGGCACCGACTCGCACACCACGATGGTCAACGGCCTGGGCGTGCTCGGCTGGGGCGTCGGCGGCATCGAGGCCGAGGCCGCGATGCTCGGCCAGCCGGTGTCGATGCTCATCCCGCGCGTGGTCGGCTTCAAGCTGACCGGCGAGCTGCCCGAGGGCTCCACCGCCACCGACCTCGTCCTCACGATCACCGAGATGCTGCGCCAGCACGGCGTCGTCGGGAAGTTCGTCGAGTTCTACGGCGAGGGCGTCTCCGCGGTGCCGCTGGCCAACCGCGCCACGATCGGCAACATGAGCCCGGAGTTCGGCTCGACCGCGGCGATGTTCCCCATCGACGAGGAGACCATCACCTACCTGAAGCTCACCGGCCGCTCGCCGGCGCAGGTGGCGCTGGTCGAGGCCTACGCCAAGGAGCAGGGCCTCTGGCACGACCCGTCGCGCGAGCCGGCCTTCTCCGAGTACCTCGAGCTGGACCTGTCCACCGTCGTCCCCTCGATCGCCGGCCCGAAGCGGCCGCAGGACCGGGTCGCGCTCACCGACGCCAAGGCCTCCTTCCGCGAGGCGCTGCCCACCTACGCGCCGGTCGACGAGATGCAGGAGGACGACGACGACGCCGCGAGCTCCGGCTCCAGCGTCGACGAGTCGGTCGAGGAGACCTTCCCGGCGTCGGACCCGGCCAGCCCGTTCGCGCACGACAACGGCGACGCCGGCAAGCCGCACCACGTCGTCCCCGGCCCGGTGGCCGACCGCACCTCCAAGCCCACCCGCGTGGTGCTCGAGGACGGCACGGAGTCCTTCGTCGACCACGGCCACGTCGTGATCGCCGCGATCACCTCCTGCACCAACACCTCCAACCCGCAGGTGATGCTCGGGGCGGCGCTGCTGGCGAAGAAGGCCGTCGAGGCCGGCCTGCAGACCAAGCCCTGGGTCAAGACGACGCTGGCGCCCGGCTCGAAGGTCGTCACCGACTACTACGAGAAGTCCGGCCTCACCCCGTACCTGGAGAAGCTCGGCTTCTTCCTGGTCGGCTACGGCTGCACCACCTGCATCGGCAACTCCGGCCCGCTGCCGGAGCCGGTGTCGGCTGCGGTCAACGAGGCCGACCTCGCCGTCGTCTCGGTGCTGTCGGGCAACCGGAACTTCGAGGGCCGGATCAACCCCGACGTCAAGATGAACTACCTGGCCAGCCCGCCGCTGGTCATCGCCTACGCGCTGGCCGGCTCCATGGACGTCGACATCACCACCGAGCCGCTGGGCACGGGCAAGGACGGGCAGGACGTGTACCTGCGCGACATCTGGCCCTCGCCGCAGGAGGTCCAGCGGGTCATCGACGAGTCGGTCTCCGCCGAGCAGTTCGGCCGCAGCTACGAGGACGTCTTCGCCGGCACCGAGCAGTGGCAGAACCTGCCCACGCCCACCGGTGACACCTTCTCGTGGGACGCCGAGAGCACCTACGTCCGCAAGCCCCCGTACTTCGAGGGCATGCAGGACCAGCCCGCCCCGGTGCAGGACATCACCGGCGCGCGGACGCTGGCGGTGCTCGGCGACTCGGTGACCACCGACCACATCTCGCCCGCGGGGTCGATCAAGGCCGACAGCCCGGCCGGGAAGTACCTGCGCGAGCACGGCGTGGAGCGGCGCGACTTCAACTCCTACGGCTCCCGCCGCGGGAACCACGAGGTCATGATCCGCGGCACCTTCGCCAACATCCGGCTGCGCAACCAGCTGGTGCCCGGCACCGAGGGCGGCGTCACCAAGAACCACCTGACCGGCGAGACGACGAGCATCTACGAGGCGTCGCAGGCCTACCAGCAGGCCGGCGTCCCGCTGGTCGTGCTGGCCGGCAAGGAGTACGGCTCGGGGTCGTCGCGCGACTGGGCGGCCAAGGGGACGGCGCTGCTCGGCGTCAAGGCGGTCATCGCCGAGAGCTACGAGCGGATCCACCGCTCCAACCTCATCGGCATGGGCGTCCTGCCGCTGCAGTTCCCCGAGGGCGAGAACCGCGAGTCCCTCGGCCTGACCGGCGACGAGGAGTTCACCATCACCGGCATCACCGCCCTCAACGACGGCGAGACCCCGCGCACGGTGAAGGTGAAGGCCGGGGACGTGGAGTTCGACGCCCGCGTCCGCATCGACACCCCGGGCGAGGCGAACTACTACCGCAACGGCGGGATCATGCAGTACGTCCTCCGCTCGCTGCGCAACGCCTGATCGGAGGCTGATCCCCCGATGGACCTGGGCCTGGGCGGTCGCGGGTACCTGCTCACCGGCGCGAGCCGGGGGCTGGGCCTGGCGACCGCCCGGGCCCTCGTCGCCGACGGGGCCCGCGTCCTGGTCAGCTCCCGCTCCGCCGAGTCGGTCTCCGCGGCCGTGGCGGAGCTGGGCGACGGCGCGTCCGGGGTGGCCGCCGACCTCGCCGACCCCGGCGCCGCGGACCTGCTCGTCGAGCGCGCACTGGAGGTGCTCGGCCGGGTCGACGGCGTGCTGGTCTCCGTCGGCGGACCGGCGCCGGGCACGGTCCTCCGGACGGCGGAGGACGACTGGCGGGACGCCGTCGACAGTGTGCTGCTCGGCCCGCTGCGGCTGGTCCGGGCGCTGGAGCCGCACCTGTCCGCGGGGGCGGCGATCGGCTTCGTGCTGTCGACGTCGGTGCGCCAGCCGATCGGGCACCTGGCCATCTCCAACGCGCTGCGCCCAGGCCTGGCCATGACCGCGAAGGCGCTGGCCGACGAGCTCGGCCCGCGCGGGATCCGGGTGGTCGGGCTGATGCCCGGCACCATCGCCACCGACCGGATCACCGACATCGAGGCCGCCTCCGGGGACCCGGCGGCGATGCGGGCGCGCACCGAGGCCGGCATCCCGCTGCGCCGCGTGGGCGAACCCGACGAGTTCGGCCGGGTGGCGGCCTTCCTGCTCTCCCCCGCCGCCAGTTACGTCACGGGCACGATGGTGGCGGTCGACGGCGGCGTCCTGCGCACTCCGTGATGAAGGACCCCCTCGCCCCCCGAGAAGGACCCCCTCGCCCCCCGTCACTCGCAGGCTCGCGACGGGACCCTGCGAGGGGGCCGATCGACGCTCGCGGCGGGCCCCTGCGAGCAGGCCACGTCCTGGTGGCCTGCGCCCACGGCACCCGCAACCCCACCGGGCGCCGGCTGGTCGCCGAGCTGGCCCTGGCCGCGCGCCGGCTGCGCCCGGGCCTGGTCACGACGGCGGCCTTCGTCGACGTGCAGCCGCCCACGGTGGTCGACGTCGTCGCGGGGCTCGCCGCCGACGGGCGGCCGGCCGTCGTCGTGCCGCTGCTGCTGTCCGGCGGCTACCACGTGCACGTCGACATCGCGGGCGCCGTGGCCGCGCACGAGTCCGCCGTCGCCGCCCGCCCGCTGGGCCCCGACCCACGGCTGGCCGACGTCCTCTCCGACCGGCTGGCCGAGGCCGGCGCCGACCCGCGCGACCCGCTCACCGCGGTGGTGCTGGCCGCCGCGGGCTCCAGCGACCCGCGGTCGGTGGCCGACGTCGAGGACACCGCCGACCTGCTGCAGCGCTCCTGGGCCGGCCCGGTGACCACCGGCTACGGCTCCGCCGCGCAGCCCCCCGTCGCCGACGCGGTCGCCGCCGCGCGCAAGGCCGGCGCCGAGCGGGTCGTCGTCGCCTCCTACCTGCTCGCGCCCGGCCACTTCCACGGCAGGCTGGCCGAGGCCGGCGCCGACGTCGTCACCGCTCCCCTGCTGCCGGACGAGCGCATCGCCGCCGTCCTGCTCGACCGCTACGACGCCGCCGTCGGCTGAGCGCGCTCAGGCGGTCCAGCCGAGCCACCGCTCGCCGGCCACCAGGACGGCGACGAAGAGCAGCGCGGCCGCCACCGGGACCACCGGCGTCCACCAGGAGCGGCGGACCGCCAGCCGAACGAGCAGCACCGCCGCGGCGAGCCAGGCCAGCCACAGCGGGACGAGCACCGGACCGGGGACCACCAGGCCGCCGGCCAGGTAGAACCAGCCGACGACCAGGTGCGCGAGCCCGGCCAGCCCGGCGAGGACCAGCGGTCCTCCGCGGCGGGCGGTGTCGGGAGGCACGGCGGCAGTATGCAGGCGTCAGCCCGGGTCCGGTCCGGTCGCCGCCGGGCGGGACGGGTCGGCCGACCACTGCGACCACGAGCCCGGCCACAGCGCCGCCGCGATGCCGGCCTCGGCCAGCGCGGCCACCTCGTGCGCGGCGGTCACGCCCGAGCCGCAGTAGACGCCGACCGCCGTCCCCGGCCGCACGCCGAGCGCGGCGAACCGGTCGGCCAGGTCGGTCCGGAACCGGCCGTCCGCCCGCAGGTTCTCCCCCGTCGGCGCGCTCACCGCGCCTGGCACGTGCCCGGCCCGCGGGTCCACCGGCTCGCGCTCGCCGCGGTAGCGCTCGCCGGCCCGGGCGTCGAGCAGCACCCCGCCGCGTGCCGGCAGCGCCGCGGCCTCGTCGGCGGTGAGCGTCGGCATGCCGCCGCCGGTCAGCACCACGTCGCCGGGCGCCGGGACGACGTCGCCGGTCTCCAGCGCCCCGCCCGCGGCGACCCACGCGTCCAGGCCGCCGTCGAGCAGCCGGACGCCGGTCAGCCCGCCCCAGCGCAGCAGCCACCACGCCCGCGCGGCGGCCTGCCCACCGGTGGCGTCGTAGGCCACGACGGACGCCCCGCGGCCGATCCCCCACCGCCGCGCCGCGGCCTGCAGCGCGGCCACCGGCGGCAGCGGGTGCCGGCCCCCGGCGGCCGACGGCAGCGCGGACAGCTCGGTCTCCAGGTCGACGAACACCGCGCCCGGCAGGTGACCGGCCAGGTACCGCTCGCGGCCGTGCGGGTCGCCCAGCGCCCACCGGACGTCGAGCAGCACCGGCCGGGACGGCGCCGCGAGCAGCTCCGCGGCGCCGACGAGGACCGTCACCGGGCGGTGGCGAGCAGCCCGCGCAGCTCCTGGGTCAGCGCGTCCCGGGCGTCGCGGCGGCCCAGCCACGCGGCCGGCGTCGCCTGGAACAGGGTGGTCTTCCACCGCCCGCCGCCCTCGTCGACGGCGACGAGGGTGTGGATGCTGTGCAGCCCCGGGTCCACGTCGTCCTCGCCCGGCGGGATCATCCCGGAGTGCGCGTGCAGCACGGCCACGCCGTCGGTCACGGCGCGCACGGAGCGGACCACGGCCACGTAGGTCGCCGTCGGGTGGCTGCCGAACACCCGCCGCAGGTCCGAGGCGATGGACAACCGGCCGCTCACCGACGTCCCGTCGTAGCCGACCATGTCGCCGTCGTCGGCGAAGACGGCGGCCACCGCCGCGCCGCTGCGCCGGTTCCAGCCGTCGACGAAGTCGGCGTAGAGGGCGCGGATCTGGGCGTCGTACGGGTGCGCGGACGTCACGGAGCTCCTCCTGGTGCAGATGGGGCAGGAGGAACGCTAGTTGCTACGCCGCGCCGACCGTCCGACGCTCGCCGTCGGCGAACTGGGTCCGGTAGAGGTCGGCGTAGCGGCCCCCGAGTGCCAGCAACTCCTCGTGAGTGCCCGACTCCACGATGCGACCGTCGTCGACCACGAGGATCTGGTCGGCGCTGCGGATCGTGGACAGCCGGTGCGCGATCACCAGCGCCGTCCGGCCGGTCAGCGCGGTGTCCAGGGCGTGCTGCACCGCCACCTCGGACTCGCTGTCCAGGTGCGCGGTCGCCTCGTCGAGGATGACGATCCCCGGCGCCTTGAGCAGCACCCGCGCGATCGCCAGCCGCTGTTTCTCCCCACCCGAGAGCCGGTAGCCGCGGTCGCCGACGACGGTGTCCAGGCCGTCGGGCAGCGCCGCGATGAGCGCGGCGATCCGCGCGCCGGTCAGCGCCGCCCACAGCTGCTCCTCGGTGGCGTCGGGGCGGGCGTAGAGCAGGTTGGCGCGGATCGTGTCGTGGAACAGGTGCGCGTCCTGGCTGACGACGCCGATCGCGTCGCGCAGCGAGGCCAGCGTCGCCTCGCGGACGTCGAGCCCGCCGACCCGCACCGCGCCGCCGGTGACGTCGTACAGCCGCGGCACCAGGTTGACGATCGTCGACTTGCCGGCGCCCGAGTGCCCGACCAGCGCCACCATCTGCCCGGGCTCGACCCGGAACGACACGTCGTGCAGCACCGCCGTCGGGCCGCCGTGCTCGGGCAGGGACACGTCCTCGAGCGAGGCCAGCGACACGTCGGTGGCGGCCGGGTAGCTGAAGGAGACGGCGTCGAACTCGATCGACCGGTCGCCGGCCGGCACCGGGACGGCGTCCGGCGCCTCGGCGATCATCGGCGCGAGGTCGAGCACCTCGAAGACCCGGTCGAAGCTGACCATCGCGCTCATGACGTCGACCCGGACGTTGGACAGGGCGGTCAGCGGCCCGTACAGCCGCGACAGCAGCAGCGCCAGCGCGACGACGTCGCCCGGCGACAGCGACCCGTCGAAGGCCAGCCAGCCGCCCAGGCCGTAGACCAGCGCGGTGGCCAGCGCCGCCACCAGCGTCAGCGCGGTGAAGAAGGTGCGGCCGTACATGGCCGACAGGACGCCGATGTCGCGCACCCGCGCCGCGCGGCCGCGGAAGCTCTCGGCCTCGGTGTCGGGCCGGCCGAACAGCTTGACCAGCAGCGCCCCGGCGACGTTGAACCGCTCGGTCATCGTCGCGTTCATCGACGCGTTGAGCCCGTAGGACTCCCGGGTGATCTCCTGCAGCCGCTTGCCGATGCGCCGTGCTGGCAGCACGAACAGCGGCACCATCACCAGCGAGAGCAGGGTGATCTGCCAGGACAGCGTGAACATGACGCCGGCGGTGAGCACCAGGCCGATCACGTTGGAGACGACGCCGGACAGCGTCGAGGTGAACGCCTGCTGCGCGCCGACGACGTCGTTGTTGAGCCGGCTGACCAGCGCGCCGGTCTGGGTGCGGGTGAAGAACGCGACCGGCATCCGCTGCACGTGCTCGAACACCCGGCTGCGCAGGTCGTAGATGACGCCCTCGCCGATCCGGGCGGAGTACCAGCGGGTGGCCACCGAGATCGCGGCGTCGAGCACCGCCAGGCCCGCGATGAACAGCGCGATGCGGACGATGCCGCCGGCGGTGCCGTCGAGGCGGGCGATCCGGTTGACGATGTCGCCGGCCAGCAGCGGGGTGAGCACGCCGATGACCGAGGAGCCGACCACCAGCAGCAGGAAGAAGGTGAGCTCGCGCCGGTAGGGCCGGGCGACGCCGAGGATGCGGCGCACCGTGCCCTTGGGCAGCGGCCGCGAGGTGACCGACGGGTCCCGGCGGAACGAGCGCATCGCCGCCATGGAGGTCATGGGACTGCTCACGACACGACCTCCTCACGACCGGACGGGGACCGGCCGCAGGCACAACAGCGGCCGGTCCCCTCCTGTTCCGGATCCCTCAGCGGCGGGCGAGCCCCGCCAGCTCGGCCAGCCGCCGGGACTGCGCGGCCCGCTCGGCCGCGTCCTGCGTCTCCGGGGGGTTGCGCACGGCCGAGCGCACCAGCGCCGCGGTCTCCCGGACCGCCCCCGCCGGCGGCGCGGTGAGCGCGGCGACCAGCGTCGCGACCGCCTCGTCCAGCTCCGCGGCCGGGACGACGGCGTTCGCGATCCCCCACGCCAGCGCCTCCGCCGCCGGCACCGGCCGGCCGGTCACGCAGACCTCCATCGCCCGCGCGTAGCCCACCAGCTCCGCCAGCGTGCTGGTGCCGGTGAGGTCGGGGACGAGGCCGAGCGTCGCCTCGGGGAGCCGCAGCGACGCGTCGTCGGTCATCACCCGCAGGTCGCAGGCGAGCGCCAGCTGGGCGCCGGCGCCGATCGCGTGGCCCTGCACCGCGGCCACCGAGACGATCCCCGGCGAGCGCAGCCACCGGAAGCCGGCCTGGTACCCGCGGATCCGCTCCTGCGCGAGCTCGGCCGGCATCGTGCCCAGCTCGCCGAGCCCGCCGGGCGTGGACGGGTCGGCACCGAACAGGCTGCGGTCCAGGCCCGCGGAGAAGGAGCGGCCGCTGCCCCGCACGACGACCACCCGGACGTCGTCGTCGAGCGAGGCACCCACGGACGCCAGCGCCGCCCAGGTGGCCGGCGTCTGGGCGTTGAGCTGGTCGGGTCGGTCGAGCGTGACGGTCAGGACGGCGCCGTCCCGGCCGGTGTGGACCCAGCCGTCGGCGTCGGCCGCCGTCACGCGGTCTTCTTGCTGTTCCGGTTCGCCCCGCCACGGCTGCGCAGCGTGGCACCGGACTCCGACAGGAGCCGGTGCACGAACCCGTAGGACCGGTTGGTCGAGGTCGCCAGGGAGCGGATGCTCTCCCCGCCGTCGTACCGCTTCTTCAGCTCGTCGGCGAGGGTGGTGCGGTCCCCACCGGTGATGCGCTTGCCCTTGCCGAGGTCCGTGCTCGAGTCGGCCATGACTCCCCTCCGTCGCAGCCGCCGAGGCCGGCGAGGGGGCCGGCCCGGTCGGTGCTGGCTCGCGTGGTGCCGCCGTCCCCGTGACGCCGGCCTCCCGCACCGATGATCACCCAGCCCGCGCGGCTCGGCCACGCGAACGACAACTTCCCGGCGAGGGCCGCCTCAGGCGAGCTCGACGAGGTCGGCGAGGTCCTCGCTCCAGGCGTCCTCGGTGCCGTCGGGCAGGAGGATGACCTTGTCCGGGTCGAGCGCGCGGACCGCGCCCTCGTCGTGCGTGACCAGCACGATCGCGCCGGCGTAGGTGCGCAGCGCGTCGAGCACCTGCTCGCGGCTGGCGGGGTCGAGGTTGTTGGTCGGCTCGTCGAGCAGCAGCACGTTGGCGCCGGAGACGACGAGCGTGGCCATCGCCAGCCGGGTCTTCTCCCCGCCGGACAGCGTGCCGGCGCGCTGGTCGGCGGCGTCGCCGGAGAACAGGAAGGCGCCGAGGATGCGCCGCAGCTCGGTGTCGGTGCTCTGCGGCGCCGCCGCGCGCATGTTCTCCAGCAGCGAGCGGTCGTGGTCGAGCGTCTCGTGCTCCTGCGCGTAGTAGCCGATCCGGAGCCCGTGGCCCGGCTGCACCTGGCCGGTGTCGGGGGCCTCGGTGCCGGCCAGCATCCGCAGCAGCGTCGTCTTGCCCGCCCCGTTGAGCCCGAGGACGACGACCCGCGCGCCCCGGTCGACGGCGAGGTCGACGTCGGTGAACACCTCGAGCGAGCCGTAGCTCTTGGACAGCCCCTCCGCGGTGAGCGGGGTCCGCCCGCACGGCGCCGGCGTGGGGAACCGGAGCCTGGCCACCCGGTCCTGGACGCGGACCTCGTCCAGCCCGGCGGCCAGCCGCGCGGCGCGCTTGTCCATGCTCTGCGCGGCCCGGGCCTTGGTGGCCTTGGCGCGCATCTTGTCCGCCTGCGCCGTCAGCGCGTCGATCTTGCGCTCGGTGTTGGCCCGCTCCTGCTTGCGGCGCCGCTCGTCGGTCTCCCGCTGGGCGAGGTAGGGCTTCCAGCCGAGGTTGTAGACGTCGACGGTGGCCCGGTTGGCGTCGAGGTGCCACACCTTGTTGACGACGGCGTCGAGCAGCTCGACGTCGTGGCTGATGACGATCAGCCCGCCCCTGTGCGCGGCGAGGAAGGTCTTGAGCCAGGCGATCGAGTCGGCGTCGAGGTGGTTCGTGGGCTCGTCGAGCAGCAGCGTCTCGGCGTCGGAGAACAGGATGCGGGCGAGCTCCACGCGCCGCCGCTGACCGCCGGACAGGGTGCGCAGCGGCTGGCCCATGACCCGGTCGGGCAGGCCGAGGGCGGTGCAGATGCGCGCGGCGTCGCTCTCGGCGGCGTACCCGCCCAGCGCCGCGAACTGGTCCTCGAGCCGCCCGTACCGGCGGACGGCGCGGTCGCGCTCGGCGTCGTCGGCGGGCTCGGCCATGGCGACCTGCGCCTTGACCAGCTGCGCCTTGAGGACGTCGAGGCCGCGGCCGGACAGCACGCGGTCGCTGGCGGTGATGTCGAGGTCGCCGCTGCGCGGGTCCTGCGGGAGGTAGCCGATCTCGCCGGTCACCTCGACCTTGCCGGCGTGCGGCAGGCGCTCACCGGCGAGCGTGGTGAGCGTGGTGGTCTTGCCGGCGCCGTTGCGCCCGACCAGACCGATGCGGTCGCCCGGCTGCACGCGCAGGCTGACGTCGCTGAGGAGGATGCGGGCGCCGGCGCGCAGTTCGAGGCCGGTCGTCGTGATCACTGATCCCAGGGTAGGCCCTGTCGTCCCGGAACCGGAGCGGATTGCCGGGTGACGTCCACGGCACGACCGTCCCTCCACACTCCGGGCGAGATCACTACCGCCGGCGCCCGCGGCGGGTCACCATCCGCTCGTGACCGATCCCTCCTGGTCCGGGCCCTCCTGGGGTCTGCCCTGTCCCGTCTGCGGCACGCCGGCCGCGCCCGCCCCGGCGCCCTGCGGGACCTGCGGCCTGCCCGCCGTCGCGCAGGCGGCCACCGTGGTGGCCCGGCTCGGCGCGACCATCGACGAGTTCGCCCGCGAGCGGGACGCCCTGGTGGCCACCCTCCGCGCGGCGGCCCCGGGCCCGGCCCCCGTCCCGTCTCCGGCTCCGTCTCCGTCTCCGTCGCCGGCTCCGGCTCCGGCTCCCGTCCCGGCTCCGGCTCCGGCGTGGGCGCCTCCGCCGCCGGTGCCGCCCGTCCCCCCGCCGCTTCCGTGGCCGTCCCCGCGGCGGCGGCTGAGCCCGCAGCAGGTGCTGCTGGGCCTGGGGGCGCTGCTCGTGGTCGCCGCGGCGATCGCGTTCGTGGCGGTGGCCTGGACCCGGCTGGGCGTCACCTTCCAGGCCGCGGTCATGGCCACGGTCACCGCCGCCGCCTGCGCGACCTCGGCGTGGAGCGCCCGCCGCGGCCTGCGGGCCACCGAGGAGGCCCTGGCCGGCGCCGGGGCCGCGCTGCTCGCCGTCGACCTCGCCGCCGCGCACGCGCTCGGCCTGTGGGGCGCCGACGCCGTGCCGCCCCGGCTGTGGGGCGGGCTGTCCTGCGTCGTCGTGGCGGGAGGGGCCCTGGCCCTCGGCCGCGGCACGCGCAGCACGGTCACCTGGCCGCTGGTCGCCCTGCTCGCCGCCCAGCCGGCCGGCTGGCTGCTGCTGCCCCTCGGGCCGGCCGAGGGCGCCGCCGGGGTCGCGGTCCTGCTCGCCACCGCGCTGGTCGACGTCCTGGCGCTGCTGGTGCTGCGCCCGGCGCTGCAGCAGGTCGCGCTCGGCCTGGGCGCCTTGACCGGGGGCGCCGGCGTGCTGCTCGGCGTGCCGCTGGCCTGGGACGGCGGCACGGTCGACGGCTGGGTCGCCACCGCCGTCCTGGTGGTGGCCGCGGCCGTCGCCGGCGCCCTGCTGCGGGAGCCGCGGCTGGCGCCGTTCCTGCCGGAGCCGCGCGCCGCCGCGGCCGGCGCGGCGGGGGTCGCGGCCCTGGCCCTGGCCGGGTCGCTGAGCGGGCTCGGTGTGGCCGGGACCGTCGCGGCGGGCGGGCTGGGCCTGGTGCTGCTCACCGCCGCCGCGCCGCCGTCGGTGGCCGGACCGGTGCCGGCGGCGCTGCTCGCGGGTGGTGGCGTGCTCACCGCGGCCGGCACCGGCGTCCTCGCCGACGGCGAGCACCCCGCGCCGCTGGCCCTGCTGGTCCTGGCCGCCGCCGTCCCGGCCGGCCTCGCCGCGGTGCTGCGCCCCGGGGTCCGCGCCGCGGCGACCGCGGCCGCGCTGGCCGCCCCCGGCGGTGCCGTCCTGATCGCCGCCGGGGCCGGGCTGCTGTCCCCCGCGGGCGCCGGCCTGCTGCTCGCCCTCGTCGCCGCCGCCGCGTTCGCCGTCGCCACGGCCCGTGCCGCGCGGCCCGAGGAGGCCGCCGCCGCGGGCACCGGCGCGGTCCTCGCCGTGGCCGCCGGGATCACCGCCGGCAGCGCCGGGGCGTGGGGGCAGGTCGCGATCGACCTCGCGGTGGTCGGGGCGGCGGCCGGCTGCTACGCCGTCGTCGCCCGGCGCCGCCTCGCCGCCGTCCTCGCGGTGGCCGACCTGGTGCTCGCGGTGTGGATCGCCGCGGCGGGCGCGGAGATCCGCACGCCGGAGGTCTACACGCTGCCGGCCGCGGCGGGCCTGCTGCTGCTCGCGGTCCCGGCCCTGCGCACCGGGGCCGCGTCCTGGGCCGCCGAGGGCGCCGCGGTGGCCGTGGCGGTGCTGCCGTCGGCGGTGGTCGCCGTGGCCGACCCGGCGCCGCTGCGGCTGGTGGGGGTGGTCGCCGCGGCGGCCGGGCTGACGGTCGGCGGGGCGCTCACCCACCGGCAGGCGCCGTTCGTCGTCGGGGCCGGCGCCCTGCTGGTGGTGGCGCTGGGCCGGCTGGCGCCCTACGCGCCGCTGGTGCCGCGCTGGGTCACGCTGGCCACCGCGGGCCTGCTGCTGCTGGTCGTCGGGGCCACCTACGAGCGGCGCCGGCAGCAGGCGCGGGAGGCGGTGGCCTGGGTCGCGCAGATGCGCTGACCGCCCCTAGCGTGGGCCCGACGGCCGGGCGCGAGGGGGGACGGCGATGACGGGCGCGCCGCTGCCGCCACTGCCCTACGCGGGCCCACCGGGGACCGCCGCCGTCGACCCCGGCCCGCCCCTCCCCTCGCTGCCGGCCCGGCTGCGGCCGCCGCAGGTCATCCTCGGCGTCGGCGTGGTCCTGCTGGTGGCCGCGGCGCTGGCCGGGCCGTCGCTGGTCGGCGGCGTCGCCCGGATCGGCGTCCTGCTGCTGGCGGTGATCGCCGCGTGCGCCGCGGCGGCGGCCGCCCGCGCCCGGCTGCGCAGCACCGAGGAGGCCTGCGCGGCCGCCGCGGCCGCGCTCGCGCTGACCGGCGCCGCCGACGGGGACCGCGCCTCCGACGGCGGGCCGCTGCCGGCGCTGGGCCTGGCCGTGGTGCTGCTCAGCCTGCGGGTGCTGCTCCCCCGGCCGCTGAGCTGGCCGCTCGGCGCGTGGCTGGCGCTGCAGGTGGCGGCCCTGCGGTCGCTGGCCCTCGTGCCCGCGGGGGTGCCGCGCACCGCGCTGCTGCTCGGCGTCGCGCTGGCCGGGCTCGCGGTCACGCTGACGGCGCGCCGCCCGCTGGCCCGCGTCGCCCTGGTCACCACCGCGCCGTGGTTGGCCGCCGGGGTGGCCGGCGGGCTGGTCACCGCGGCCACCGGCGCCGGCGCCGCCCGCTGGGTCGCGGCCGGCCTGACCGTCGCCGCGGCGGCCGGGCTGCTGGTCGTGCGGCTGGAGCGCGCGGTCGAGCCGCTGCTCGGGCCGCCGCGGCTGGTGCCCGGGGTCGCGGGCCTGGTCGCCGGCGGAGCGGTGGGCGCGGCGCTGTCCACCGACGGGCCGGTCCCGCTCCCGCTCGCGGGCTGGCTCGGCGTGCTGCTCGCCGGCGTCGCCGCAGCCGCGCTGACCGGCTGGCGCCGCGGCCTGCTGCTGCCCGCCGCGACCGCCGCGGGGCTCGTCCTGGTCGTGCCGGCGGTGGCCCAGCTGGTCGCGGCCGCGCGCTGGCCGGCGCTGGTGGCGCTGCTGGTGCTGACCGCGCTGCCCGCGGCCGGTGTCGCGGCGGCCCGGCGGGACGAGCGGGCCCAGGCGCTGCCCGCGGCCGTCGGCTGCCTCGCCGCGGCGGCGCTGCTCGCGGTGCCGGCGGGGCTGCTCTCCCCCGGCGCGGCCGCCGCGGCGCTCACCGGGCTGTTCGCCGTGACGCCGGCCGCCCGGCCCGGGCTGGCCGCCGACGTCCGCGGCCCCACCGGCACGGTCGGCGCCGTCTGCGCGGGCGCCGCGCTCGCCGTGCTCGCCATCGCCGCGGCGTGGGGGCTGCTGGCGTTGCACCTGGCCGTGCAGGGGGTGCTCACCTGCGCCTGGGCGGCGGCAGCGGGCCGCGGGCGCGAGGCGGAGGCGGCCTGGCGCACCGGTGCGGTGGAGCTGGGCGCGGCGGGGTGGACGCTGGCCGCGCTGAGCGGCACCGCCGTGGTCGAGGCGTGGAGCCTGCCGGCCGCCGCGGCGCTGCTGGTGGCGGCGGGGCCGCGCCTGGTCGACGGCCCGTCCTGGCCGGCGTGGGGTCCGGGGCTGGTGGCCGCGGCGGCGCCGTCGGCGGCGGCCGCGGTGGTGCAGCCCGGCGCGCTGCGCCCGCTGCTGGTGCTCCTCGCCGCCGCCGCGGTCATGGCGCTCGGTGCCCGCACCGCGGTGCGGGCGCCGCTGGTCGTCGGCGCGGCGACGGCGGTCGCGCTCGGTGCCGGGCTCGCGGTCGAGGCCCTGCCGCTGCCGCTGGCCGGGGTCCTCGTCGCCGGCGCGGGCCTGCTGGCCCTCGGCGCCCGCCGCGAGCTGCGCCCGGTCGCGGGCTTCGGCGCGCGCCTGTCGGAGATGCGCTGAGGCTCAGGAGCCGAACAGCGACTCGGCGCCCACCGCCCGGTACCCCGCGGCCAGGAACGCCCGCAGCGAGGCGGTGTTCGCCGGCGCGACCTGCGCCCACAGCGGCGCGCCGCCGGGCACCAGCGACGGCGCGGCCGCGACCAGCGCGGTCCCCAGCCCGCGCCCGCGCGCGGCCGGGTCGACCTCGACGCTGACCTCCCAGCGGCCGGCGACGCCGCGGCCGAGCACCAGCACGCCGGCGCCGTCGTGCGTCGCCCAGACCCGCACGTCGGTGCGGTGCCGCAGCGCCCGCGTCACCCGCGGGTGGTCCACCTCGGCCGGGCGGAGGCCGAGACCGGGGCCGGCAGCCGCGAGCGGCGGGGCCACGAGGACGGCGTCGACCACCCCGGGCTCGGCGCCGACGCGGTCGGCCAGCGCGGCGAGGAAGCGGGCGCCCAGCGGCAGGGCCAGCGGGTCCGGCGCCACGCAGCGGGCGACCCACTCGGGATCGACGTCGGCCGCGACGACGTGCCAGGCGGTCCCCCCGACGACGACTGCCCGCGCCCCGGGGGGCGCGGGCAGTGTCAGGACGCTCGCGTCGGCCGCCGGGTCGTCCCCGGCAGCCAGTCGGTCGAAGAGCCCGGCGAGGTCGCCGTTCAGACCCGGAAGCCGAGGGCGCGCAGCTGCTCGCGGCCGTCGTCGGTGATCTTGTCCGGGCCCCACGGCGGCATCCAGACCCAGTTGATCCGGACGTCGTCGACCAGGCCGGGGCCGGGACCGCCGGTCAGCGCGGCGCGCGCCTGGTCCTCGATGACGTCGGTCAACGGGCAGGCCGCCGAGGTCAGCGTCATGTCCAGGACGGCGACCTGCGTGCTGCCCTCGTCCGCGACGTCGATGCCGTAGACCAGGCCGAGGTCGACGACGTTGACGCCCAGCTCGGGGTCGACGACGTCGCGCATGGCCTCCTCGACGTCCTCGAGCAGCGCCGACTTGTAGGCCGGCAGCTCGGGGGCGTCGTTCTCGGTGGTGTCGCTCATGCCTGTCCTCCAGTGGGCGTGGCGGCCAGCGCGCGGGCGGAGGCGTCCTTGAGGGCCATCCAGCTCATCAGCGCGCACTTGATGCGGGCGGGGTACTTCGACACCCCGGCGAAGGCGACGGCGTCCTCGAGCTCGTCCTCGAGCCGCTCGGCCACCGCCGCGTCGCCCTTGGACTGCATGAGCGTCATGAAGTGCTCGCCGGTCGCCAGCGCGTCGGTGACCGGGCGCCCGACGACGAGGTCGTACATCGCCGAGACCGACGCCTGGCTGATCGAGCAGCCCATGCCCTCGTAGGACACGTCGGCGATCGTCTCGCCGTCCAGGTGCACCCGCAGGGTCACCTCGTCCCCGCAGGTCGGGTTGACGTGGTGCACCTCCGCGTCGAACGGGTCGCGCAGGCCGCGGCCGTGGGGGTTGCGGTAGTGGTCCAGGATGATCTCCTGGTACATCGACTCGAGCTGCATCAGGCGGTTGCCTCCTCCGGCGTCACACCGAAGAAACGCTGCGCGGCCCGCACGCCTTCCACGAGCGCGTCGACGTCGTCGTACCCGGTGTGCACGTAGAAGGTGGCCCGGGTGGTCGCCGGGACGCCGTAGCGGCGGACCACCGGCCACGCGCAGTGGTGCCCCACCCGGACGGCGATGCCGAGGTCGTCGAGGACCTGGCCGACGTCGTGCGGGTGGATGCCCTCGACGGTGAAGGAGACCGCCCCGCCGCGGGCGACGGTGTCCGGCGGGCCGATCACGGTGACGCCGGGGACCGCCTGCAGCTGCTCGAGCGCGTAGGCGGTCAGCGCCTCCTCGTGCGCCTGCACGGTCGCCATGCCCAGCGCCTGCAGGTAGTCGACGGCGGCGCCGAGGCCGATGGCCTGCGCGGTCATCGGGACGCCGGCCTCGAACCGCTGCGGCGGCGGCATGAAGGTGCTGCCCTCCATCCGCACGACCTCGATCATCGAGCCGCCGGTGAGGAACGGCGGCAGCGCGTCGAGGACGTCGTAGCGGCCCCACAGCACGCCGATGCCGGTGGGCCCGAGCATCTTGTGGCCGGAGAACACCAGGAAGTCCGCGCCGAGCGCCGCGACGTCGACCGGCTGGTGCGGCACCGACTGCGCGCCGTCGACCAGCACCAGCGCGCCGACCTCCCGCGCCCGCGCCGTGATCGGCCCGAGCGGGTTGATCGTGCCCAGGATGTTGGACTGCTGGGTGACCGCGACGAGCCTCGTCCGCTCGTTCACCACGGTGTCCAGGTCGGACAGGTCCAGCCGGCCGTCGTCGGTGAGCCCGAGCCAGCGCAGGGTCGCGCCGGTGCGCTCGCACAGCTGCTGCCAGGGCACCAGGTTGGCGTGGTGCTCCATCTCGGTCACGACGATCTCGTCGCCCTGGCCGACGGCGTAGCGGCGGTGCGCCGGGTCCTTGGCGGTGACCGCGTTGGACAGCGAGTACGCCACGAGGTTGATCGCCTCGGTGGAGTTGCGGGTGAAGACGACCTCCTCGGCGGAGGCGCCGATGAAGGCCGCGATCCGCGCCCGCGCCGACTCGTACGCGCCGGTGGCCTCCTCGGCCAGCTGGTGCGCGCCGCGGTGCGGGGCGGCGTTGATCCGCTCGTAGAAGTCGCGCTCGGCGTCGAGGACGCTGCGCGGCTTCTGCGAGGTGGCGCCGGAGTCGAGGTAGACCAGCCGCTTCCCGTCGCGCACGGTGCGCGACAGGATCGGGAAGTCCGCCCGGATCGCCTCGACGTCCAGGGGCAGCGGGGCACGCGTCCCCGTGGGACGCGAGGCGGTCGAGGTCATGCCTTCGCGGTCTCCTTCGAGCCCTTGACGTAGGCGGCGTAGCCCTCCGCCTCGAGCTTGTCGGCCAGCTCCTGGCCGCCCTCGTCGACGACGCGGCCGGCGACGAACACGTGCACGAAGTCCGGCTTGATGTAGCGCAGGATCCGCGTGTAGTGGGTGATCAGCAGGACGCCGACCTCCCCCTCCTCGCGGGTGCGGTTGACGCCCTCGGAGACCACGCGCAGCGCGTCGACGTCGAGGCCGGAGTCGGTCTCGTCGAGGATCGCCATCTTCGGCTTGAGCAGCCGCATCTGCAGGATCTCGTGGCGCTTCTTCTCACCGCCGGAGAAGCCCTCGTTGACGTTGCGCTCGGCGAACGCCGGGTCCATCTCCAGCGCCGACATCTCGTCGCGGACGTCCTTGACCCAGGTGCGCAGCTTCGGGGCCTCGCCCTTGACCGCGGTGGCGGCGGTGCGCAGGAAGTTCGACACCGAGACGCCGGGGACCTCGACCGGGTACTGCATGGCGAGGAACAGGCCGGCGCGGGCGCGCTCGTCGACGCTCATCGCGAGGACGTCCTCGCCGTCGAGGGTCACCGTGCCGCCGGTGATCGTGTACTTCGGGTGCCCGGCGATCGAGTACGCCAGGGTCGACTTGCCCGAGCCGTTGGGGCCCATGATCGCGTGCGTCTCGCCCGACCGGACGGTCAGGTCGACGCCGCGGAGGATCTCCTTGGTCTCGTCGCCCTCACCGACCGTGACGTGCAGGTCGCGGATCTCCAGAACCGACACTTCTTCTCTCGCTCCTCAGTTGCCGGCCGCGAGCGGGAGGCGCCCGTCGGACTCGGTGTCGACGTAGACGTCATCCCCCTCCACGCGGACCGGGTAGACGTCGACCGGCTCGGTGGCCGGCAGGTTGGTGGGCTCGCCGGTGCGCAGGTCGAAGCACGACCCGTGCAGCCAGCACTCGATGGTGGGGGCGCCGTCGAACTCCTCGACGTCGCCCTCCGACAGCGGGACCTCGGCGTGCGAGCACACGTCCTGCACCGCGTAGACGTCGCCGTCGTACCGGACGACGGCGACGTCGACGTCGGCGAGCTCCACCCGCAGCGCCCCGTTCTCGGGGACGTCGGAGAGCCCGCAGACCCGCTCGAAGGCCATGGGTCAGGCCACCTCGACCGGCTGCTCGTCGAGGCCGGGGAGAGCGCCGAGGCGCGTCTCGATGGAGCGCATCAGGCGGTCCTGCAGCTCGTCGACCCCGATGTGCTGGACGACGTCGGCGAAGAAGCCGCGCACCACCAGGCGGCGGGCGGTCTCGGCGTCGATGCCGCGCGAGCACAGGTAGAACAGCTGCTCGTCGTCGAACCGGCCGGTGGCGCTGGCGTGGCCGGCGCCGACGATCTCGCCGGTCTCGATCTCCAGGTTGGGCACCGAGTCGGCGCGGGCGCCGTCGGTGAGCACCAGGTTGCGGTTGAGCTCGTAGGTGTCGGTGCCGGTGGCCTCCGGGCGGATGCGGACGTCGCCGATCCACACCGTGCGCGCGCCTTCGCCCTGCAGCGCGCCCTTGTAGAGCACGTTGCTGGTGCAGTTGGGCACCGCGTGGTCCACCCAGAGCCGGTGCTCCTGGTGCTGGGTCTCGTCGGAGAAGTAGACGCCGAACAGCTCCGCGGTGCCGCCGGGGCCGGCGTACTGCACGTTGCTGACCAGCCGGACGAGGTCGCCGCCGAGGGTGACCACGACCTGCTTGAAGGAGGCGTCCCGGCCGACGACGGCGTCGAGCTGCCCGCCGTGCACGGCGCCGGGCGCCCAGTCCTGCACCGAGACGACGGTGACCTGCGCGCCGTCGCCGACGAGCACGGCCACGCCGCCGGAGTACCGGGCGAGGCCCGCGTGGTCGAGGACGACGGTCGTCTCCGCGAACGCGCCGACCTCGATCACGAGCTGGCCCCACACGACGTCGTCCGAGCCGGTGCCCGACAGCCGCAGCGTGACCGGGCGGTCGGGCCGGGCCTCCGCGGGCACGCGGACGACGGCCGCGCCGCCGCTGCGCTGCCGGGTGAGCGCCGCCAGCCGGTCGACCGGCTCGGGCAGGCCCTTGAGCAGCGGGTCGTCGGCGTCGACGCGGGTCAGCTCGACGCCCCCGGGCAGGTCGGTGTCCCACTCCAGGTGCGCGTCCGAGGGGGCGCCGTCGAGCAGCGGGCGGATCCGGCGCATCGGGGTGAAGCGCCACATCTCCTCGCGGCCGGTGACCGTGCCGAAGGCCTCGGGGTCGGTCGAGGTGAACCGCTCGGCCGGCGAGCCGGTCGGCGTCGTCCCGCCGTGCGAGTGGGCGCCGGGCGCGGCCTGGCCGGCGGTGCCGGTGCCCGCCGCCGGGACGGCGGGCGGGCCGGCCTGGGTGCCGACGCCGTCGCCGAACAGCTCGCCGGCGAGGGTCGCGGACTCCGTGGTGAGGCCGGTGGTGCTGGGGGTGTTCTGCTCCGGCATCAGCCGACGGCACCTTCCATCTGCAGCTCGATCAGGCGGTTCAGCTCGAGGGCGTACTCCATGGGCAGCTCGCGGGCGATCGGCTCGACGAACCCGCGGACCACCATCGCCATGGCCTCGTCCTCGGACAGGCCGCGGCTCATCAGGTAGAAGAGCTGGTCCTCGCTGACCCGCGAGACGGTCGCCTCGTGGCCCATGGCGACGTCGTCCTCGCGGACGTCGACGTAGGGGTAGGTGTCCGACCGGCTGATCGTGTCGACCAGCAGGGCGTCGCACTTGACCGTCGACTTCGAGCCGGACGCGCCCTCGTCGATCTGCACCAGGCCGCGGTAGGACGTGCGGCCACCACCGCGGGCCACCGACTTCGACACGATGGTCGAGGAGGTGTTCGGGGCGGCGTGCACCATCTTGGCGCCGGCGTCCTGGTGCTGGCCCTCGCCCGCGAAGGCGATGGACAGGACCTCGCCCTTGGCGTGCTCGCCGGTCATCCAGACGGCCGGGTACTTCATCGTGACCTTGGAGCCGAGGTTGCCGTCGATCCACTCCATGGTCGCGCCCTCGTGGGCGATCGCCCGCTTGGTGACCAGGTTGTAGACGTTGTTCGACCAGTTCTGGATGGTCGTGTACCGGCAGCGCGCGTTCTTCTTGACGATGATCTCGACGACCGCGGAGTGCAGCGAGTCCGACTTGTAGATCGGCGCGGTGCAGCCCTCGACATAGTGCACGTAGGCGCCCTCGTCGACGATGATCAGCGTCCGCTCGAACTGGCCCATGTTCTCGGTGTTGATCCGGAAGTAGGCCTGCAGCGGGATCTCGACGTGCACGCCCTTCGGCACGTAGATGAACGAGCCGCCCGACCACACCGCGGTGTTCAGCGCGGCGAACTTGTTGTCGCCGGAGGGGATGACCGAGCCGAAGTACTCGCGGAACAGGTCCGGGTGCTCCTTGAGGGCGGTGTCGGTGTCGAGGAAGACGACGCCCTGCTCCTCGAGGTCCTCGCGGATCTTGTGGTAGACGACCTCGGACTCGTACTGGGCCGCGACGCCGGCGATCAGCCGCTGCTTCTCCGCCTCGGGGATGCCCAGCTTGTCGTAGGTGTTCTTGATGTCCTCGGGCAGCTCGTCCCACGAGGCCGCCTGGGCCTCGGTCGAGCGCACGAAGTACTTGATGTTCTGGAAGTCGATGCCGGAGAGGTCCGACCCCCAGTCGGGCATCGGCTTGCGCTCGAAGAGCTTGAGCGCCTTGAGGCGGCGCTCGAGCATCCACTCGGGCTCGCCCTTGCGCGCCGAGATGTCCCGGACGACGTCCTCGTCGAGGCCGCGGCGGGCGGAGGCCCCGGCGACGTCGGCGTCGGCCCAGCCGTACTGGTAGCGGCCGAGCTGCTCGATCTGCTCGTCCTGCGTCAGCGGCGTGCCGCTCACCGGCTGCTGGGTGCTGGTCATGCGGGCGTCCTCTCCCGGTCGCTCGTGGGGGTGCTGGTGGACGGTGCGGGGCCGGGTCGTGGGGGGACGACCCGCGCCGCTCGCTCACCGGGTACAGGGCGTGCGGGGGTGGTTCTGTTCCCCGCACCGGTGTGAGCCCGGGCGCGTGAGGGCCCGGGGATGTGGGTGGTGCAGACGCCGTCGCCGTGGGCGATCGTGGCCAGCCGCTGGACGTGGGTGCCCACCAGCCGGCCGATGACCGCCGTCTCGACCTCGCACAGCTGCGGGAACTCCGCCGCCACGTGGGCGACCGGGCAGTGGTGCTGGCACAGCTGCCCGCCGCTGGAGATCGCCGAGGCCGTGGCAGCGTAGCCCTCGGCCGTCAGCGCCTCGGCCAGCGCCCGGGCCCGCTCGACCGGCGCACCGTCCGCGCGGGCGACGGCGTCGGAGGCCCGCTGCTCGAGGCCGGCCAGCTGCGCCTCGGCGACGGCGCGGACGGCGTCGGGACCGCCCGAGGCCGCGACGTACCGCAGCGCGGTGAGCGCCAGGTCGTCGTAGGCGTGGGCGAACCCGGACCGGCCGGCGTCGGTGAGGTGGAAGTGCCGGGCGGGCCGGCCCCTCCCCCGGTGCGCGCCCGCGGCGGCCCGCTCCTCGACCCGCCCCTGGGCGGCCAGGGCGTCGAGGTGGCGCCGGACGGCGGCGGGGCTGACGCCCAGCCGGCCGGCCAGCTCGCTGGCGGTCTGCGGACCGTGCTCGAGCAGCAGCGCGAGCACGCGGTCACGGGTGCGGACGTCGTCGACCCGCACCGTCCCCGCCTGCGTCGCGCTGCTTTCCACAACACGATTGTGTCCTATTTCGGGAGCCCCGCAAGCAAGGGCCCCCTAAGTCACCCGGCCCCCGACCGCGCAGGTCAGGGGCCGGGTGGCGCAGGTCACGGCGGGCTCAGGCCTGGACGGCCGCCGCCGGCTCGCGGTCCTCGACGCGCAGGTCGAGGGCGCCGTCCCGGACGTCGGCGACGACGTGCCGGCCGGCCCCGACGCGGCCGTCGAGCAGCAGCCGGGCCAGCGGGTTGTCGACCTCCCGCTGGATCGCCCGGCGCAGCGGGCGCGCCCCGAACGCCGGCTCGAAGCCCCGCTCGGCGATCCAGGCGACCGCCTCGTCGGTGAAGGTCACCTCGATGCCCTGCGCCGACAGCCGCCGGCGGGTCTCGTCGAGCAGCAGCCGGGTGATCTGCTGCAGCTGCTCGCTCTCCAGCTGCTGGAACACCACGATCTCGTCGATCCGGTTGAGGAACTCCGGCCGGAACGACTCGCGCAGCCGCCGCATGAGCCGGTCCCGCAGGCCGGCGTCGGCCGCGGCGCCGTCGCCGGCGCCGAAGCCGAGCGGGGTGTTGCGCCCCTGGATGAGCTCCGACCCCAGGTTGCTGGTCATGATCAGCACGGTGTTGGTGAAGTCGACCGTGCGGCCCTGCGAGTCCGTGAGCCGGCCGTCGTCGAGCACCTGCAGCAGCGTGTTGAACACGTCGGGGTGCGCCTTCTCGATCTCGTCGAGCAGCACCACCGAGTACGGCCGGCGGCGCACCGCCTCGGTCAGCTGCCCGGCGTCCTCGTACCCGACGTACCCGGGCGGGGAGCCGACCAGGCGGCTGACGGTGTGCCGCTCCTGGAACTCGCTCATGTCCAGCCGGACCATCCGGTCGGAGTCGCCGAACATGGCCTCGGCCAGGGCCCGGGCCAGCTCGGTCTTGCCGACGCCGGTCGGGCCGAGGAACAGGAAGCTGCCGATCGGCCGGTCCGGATCGCCCAGGCCCACGCGGGACCGGCGGATGGCCTCGGAGACCACGCGGACGGCGTCGTCCTGGCCGACCACCCGCTCGTGCAGGCGCTGCTCGAGGCCGAGCAGCCGCGCCATCTCCTCCTGGGTCAGCTGGGCCACCGGGATGCCGGTGGCCCGGGACACCACCTCGGCGATGTCCTCGACGCCGACCTCGGGCACCCCGGGCTGGCCGCCGCCGGTGCGGGCCTCCTCCAGCCGCCGCTGGGCCTCGGCCACCTGGTCGCGCAGCTGGGAGGCGCGCTCGTACTGCTCGGCGGCGACCGCCTGGTCCTTCTCCCGCTGCAGCCGCTCGACCTCCTGCTCCAGGCCGCGCAGGTCCGTCGGC
Organism: Geodermatophilus sp. SYSU D00684; assembly: GCF_054050455.1. Classification (NCBI taxonomy): domain Bacteria; kingdom Bacillati; phylum Actinomycetota; class Actinomycetes; order Geodermatophilales; family Geodermatophilaceae; genus Geodermatophilus; species Geodermatophilus sp. SYSU D00684. The sequence continues at coordinate 233,593 of NZ_JBJGZI010000001.1, forward strand.
GGGGTCTTCACCCGGCGGCGCACCCGGGCCCCGGCCTGGTCGATGAGGTCGATCGCCTTGTCCGGCAGGTGCCGGTCGGCGATGTAGCGGTCGGAGAGCTCCACGGCCGCGACGACGGCCTCGTCGGTGAACCGGACCTGGTGGTGGGCCTCGTAGCGGTCGCGCAGGCCGCAGAGGATCTGCACGGTGTCCTCGACGCTCGGCTCGGTCACCAGGATCGGCTGGAACCGGCGCTCCAGCGCCGCGTCCTTCTCGATGTTGCGGCGGTACTCCTCCAGCGTGGTGGCGCCGACGATGTGCAGCTCGCCGCGGGCCAGGGCCGGCTTGAGCATGTTGCCCGCCCCGCCGGAACCCTCGGACGCGCCCGCGCCGACGACGGTGTGCAGCTCGTCGATGAAGACGATCACCTCGTCGGAGTGCTCGCGGATCTCCTCGATGACCTTCTTCAGCCGCTCCTCGAAGTCCCCGCGGTAGCGGGTGCCGGCCACCAGGCCGGTGAGGTCGAGCTCGACCAGGCGCTTGCCGCGCAGCGTCTCCGGGACGTCGCCCTCGACGATCTGCGCGGCGATGCCCTCGACGATCGCGGTCTTGCCGACGCCGGCCTCCCCGATCAGCACCGGGTTGTTCTTGCGCCGCCGGGACAGCACCTCGACGGTCTGCTCGATCTCGGACTCCCGGCCGATGACCGGGTCGATCCGGCCGTTGCGGGCCAGCTCGGTGAGGTCCCGGCCGAACTCGTCGAGCGTCGGGGTGCTCGAGGCCGGCTGCCCGGGGCGGCCGCCGCCGGGGGTGCCGCCGCCGGTGGCCGCCTGCTGCAGCGCCTCGGGGGTGACCCCGTGCTCGCGCAGCACCCGCCCGCCCGGCGACTCGGCGTCGACGGCGAGGGCGAACAGCAGGTGCTCGGGGCCGATGTAGGTGGAGCCCAGGGCCCGCGACACCTGGTGGGCGTCGAGCAGGACCCGCTTGGCGGCGGGGGTCAGGGCCGCCCGCTCGGCCTGCGGCGTCCCCTGCGGCATCCGCGCCTCCAGCTCGGTGCGCAGCCGGTCGGGGTCGGTGCCCGTGCGGGACAGGAAGGCGCGGGCGGTCTCGTCGCCGGTCATCGCCCACAGCAGGTGCTCGGTGTCGAGGTCGGCGCTGCCGGTGGCCAGCGCCTGCCCGGCCGCGGCGTTGACCAGCTCGCGGGCCTGCTGGCTGAGGAACTGCATCGGGCTCACCCGCTGCCGCGGCGTGCGCTGCTCGCCGCCCAGGTAGCGGGCGAAGAAGTCGTCGAACGGGCTCCCGTAGGGGCCCGGGAAGAAGGGGCTGGTCATACCTCACGTCCAAGGGGAAGTCGGGGCGTCGGCGCGGCTCGCTCGGAGGGCTCCCGGGTGGGGCTCCCGTACCCGGGAGTGCGCACCGACACCAGGTCGGCGCGTCGGCCGCCTGCGCCTCCTACAGCGCGGCCGGGCACCCCGTCCTTCCCCGTCCGTGATCGCCCTGGGCGAACCGGGGGAGGTGGCCGGCCGCGACTAGCATCGGGCCGTGCCGGTCCTGCCCACCGCCTTCTCCCCCGCCGTCATCACGCGCCTGGCGCTGGCCAACGTGGTCGCCAACGGCGCCATCGTGGTCACCGGCGGCGTGGTCCGGCTGACCGGCTCGGGCCTGGGCTGTCCCACCTGGCCTCGGTGCACCGCCGACAGCTTCGTGACGACGCCGGAGATGGCCGGGCACGGCCTCATCGAGTTCGGCAACCGGCTGCTCACCTTCGTGCTCACCGCGGTGGCCATCGCGGTGCTGGTGGCGGTCTGGCGCTCCCCGCGCCGGGACCTGCGGCCGCTGGCGGTGCTGACGTTCCTCGGCATCCCGGTGCAGGCGGCGATCGGCGGCGTCACCGTGCTCACCGGCCTCAACCCGTGGACCGTGGCCGTCCACTTCCTCGTCTCCACGCTGCTGGTCGCCGTCTCGACCGTGCTGTGGCTGCGGTCCCGCGAGCCGGGGGTCGGCCGGCCGGTGGTCCGCCGTCCGCTCGCGCTGCTGGCCGGCGGGATCGCCGCGGTCACCGCGGTGGTGCTCGCGCTGGGCACGGTCGTCACCGGCAGCGGCCCGCACAGCGGCGACCTCGACGACGCCGGCGTCCCCACCGGCGACCGCATGGGCTTCGACCCCGAGACGGTGAGCCAGCTGCACGCCGACGCGGTGTTCCTCCTCGTGGGCCTGACGATCGCGCTGCTCGTGGCGCTGTACGCCACCGACGCCCCCGGCCGCGTCCGCCGGGCCGCGCGCGACGTGCTCGTCGTCCAGCTGCTGCAGGGCGTCGTCGGGTTCGTCCAGTACTTCACGCACCTGCCGGTCGTGCTGGTGCTGCTGCACATGCTCGGCGCGGTGCTGGTGACCGCCTACACCGCGCGGCTGGTGTGGTCGGTCCGCGGCCCGGCGACCGGGCAGCCCCTCGACGCCCCCGCCGTCCCCGCGACCGCCGCCCGCTGACCCACCGGGGTCCGTCGGGGCCCCGCCGCCGACTGGTCACAGGGCGGGTCACCGCGCGTCGACGACCCCTGCAGCTGCTCACTCGGCGCCCCTGCCCCGACCGCCCGGTGTCGACCTGCGGCTGCCTCGGCAGCCCTGAGGCAGCGGCAGGTCGACACCCGGCGCACGGGAGCCAGGCCCCCGAACGGCGCGAGCCCGGACCCAGGCGGGTCCGGGCTCGCGGCGGAGCGGGGCGGGTCAGACGAGGACGTCGATGGCGATGGCGATCGACAGCAGCGTCATGTGCGTGATCGACACCGAGAACAGCTTCATCGGCCGGTCGGGCACGCCGGTGCGGATGCGGTCCAGCCACTGGTGGGTCTCGGCGACGTACCAGGCGCCGAGCAGCCCACCGCCGATGGCGAAGGCCCAGTTCAGCACCGGGGTGATCGACCCCATCAGCAGGGTGGCGCCCAGCGTCGCCCACGCCCAGGCGACCGACTGCCGGCCGACGCTCTCCGGGCCCGCGACGACGGTGAGCATGGGGACGTTCGCGCGGGCGTAGTCGTCGCGGTAGCGGCTGGCCAGCGCCCAGAAGTGCGGCATCTGCCAGCAGAAGACGACGGCGAAGAAGGCGAGCGCCGGCCAGTCGAGCGAGCCGGTCACCGCCGCCCACCCGATGAGCACCGGCGCCGCCCCCGGGAACGCCCCGAAGACCGTGTTGTGCCGGGTCCGGCGCTTGAGCACCATCGTGTAGACGACGGAGTAGGCCAGGATCGCGAGCGCCGCCAGCGCGGTGGCCAGCGGCGTGGTCTCGAACCACAGGATCGCCAGCGACGCCGCGGCGAGGGCCCCACCGAAGACCAGGGCCGCCCGCGGGGACACCACCCCGGAGGGGATCGGCCGGTTGCGCGTGCGGGACATCAGCCGGTCGATGTCGCGGTCGTACCAGCAGTTGAACACGTTGGCCGCGCCGGCGGCGAACATCCCGCCGACCATGGTGGCGGCCACCAGCCGCCAGGACGGCCACCCGTCGGCGGCCATCATCATCGCCGGCAGCGTCGTCACGAGCAGCAGCTCGACGAGCTTCGGCTTGGTCAGCGCGACGTACGCCCCGACCACGCCTGACAGCCGGCGGGCCGGGACGGCGGGCCGCTGGGTGAGCGCCGTCACCGGGCGACCTCTGCCGCGCGCACGCACGGACGGCAGGGAGCCACCGGGCACGAAGACAGCACGATGGTCCCTTCGAACCGGGGATGGAACGGGCCCACTGTAGCCCTCGGCCACCCCGCCCACCGGTGCGGATGACTAGGGTTGATCACGTTGACGCCGCGGGAACTGCGGGTAGGGCCGTCGCCGACGACGGTGGGTCACGGGTCGAGGGAGACCAGGGACACGGCCGATCCGCTGCCCCGCACCCGACGTCGTCCGCCCGGGAGCACCGGACCACCGCTCCCCGGACGGCCCCACGCACGGCCGACCTCGAGGAGTTCCGCCCGACATGACCCAGGCTGACGACACGAAGAGCACGGAGTCCGAGGCCCCCGCCGAGGCCGCGACCGACTCCCCCACCGGATCGCCGCGGCAGCCGCACCCCACGCTGCCGGAGGACTTCGGCGACCTCGACCGCCGCGCCATCGACACCGCCCGCGTGCTGGCGATGGACGCCGTCCAGAAGGTCGGCAACGGCCACCCCGGCACCGCGATGAGCATGGCGCCCACGGCCTACCTGCTGTTCCACAAGTGGCTGCGGCACGACCCCACGGACCCGAACTGGGTGGCCCGCGACCGCTTCGTCCTGTCGATGGGCCACTCGAGCCTGACGCTGTACGTCCAGCTCTACCTGTCCGGCTACGGGCTGGAGCTCGAGGACCTGCAGGCGCTGCGCACCTGGGGCTCGAAGACCCCCGGCCACCCCGAGGTCAACCACACCCCCGGGGTGGAGACGACGACCGGCCCGCTCGGCCAGGGCGTCGGCAACGCCGTCGGCATGGCGATGGCCGCCCGCCGCGAGCGCGGCCTGCTCGACCCCGACGCCCCCGAGGGCGAGAGCCTGTTCGACCACACCGTCTGGTGCTTCGCCTCCGACGGCGACCTGGAGGAGGGCGTCAGCGGCGAGGCGTCGTCGCTGGCCGGCACCCAGCAGCTGGGCAACCTGGTCCTCGTCTACGACGACAACCGGATCTCCATCGAGGACGACACGAACGTCGCCTTCACCGAGGACGTCGGCAAGCGCTACGAGGCCTACGGCTGGCACGTGCAGCACGTCGACGACGGCGAGGACCTGGCCGCCGTCGACGCCGCCTTCGCCGCCGCCAAGGCCGAGACCCGCCGCCCATCGATCGTGGTGCTGCGGACGATCATCGCCTGGCCCGCACCGAACAAGCAGAACACCGGCGCCGCGCACGGCTCGGCGCTGGGCGACGACGAGGTCCGCGCCACCAAGGAGCTCCTGGGCTTCGACCCGGGGAAGACCTTCGAGGTCGACGACGAGGTGCTCGCGCACGCCCGCTCGGTGGTCGACGCCGGCGAGAAGGCCCACGCCCAGTGGCAGGAGCGCTTCGACGCCTGGGCGCGGGAGAACCCCGAGCGCGCCGCCCTGCTGGAGCGGATGCGCGAGCGCCGGCTGCCCGAGGGCTTCGCCGACGGCCTGCCGACCTTCGACGCCGACCCCAAGGGCGTGGCCACCCGCAAGGCGTCGGGGAAGGTCCTCGCCGCCCTCTACCCGGCGCTGCCCGAGCTGTGGGGCGGGTCGGCCGACCTCGCGGAGAGCAACAACACCGCCGTCGAGGGCGAACCGTCCTTCCTGCCGGCCGACCGCCAGACGAAGATGTGGAGCGGTGGCCCCTACGGCCGCACGCTGCACTTCGGCGTCCGCGAGCACGGCATGGGCGCGGTCATGAACGGCATCGCGCTGCACGGCGGCACCCGCGTCTACGGCGGCACGTTCCTCACGTTCTCCGACTACATGCGCGGGGCGGTCCGGCTGGCCGCGCTGATGCAGCTGCCGGTCACCTACGTGTGGACGCACGACTCGATCGGCCTGGGCGAGGACGGCCCCACGCACCAGCCGATCGAGCACTTCGCCGCGCTGCGGGCCATCCCCGGCCTCGACGTCGTCCGCCCGGCCGACGCCAACGAGGTCACCGTCGCCTGGCGCACGATCCTCGAGCACAACGACCGCCCGGCCGGCCTGCTGCTGTCCCGGCAGAACCTGCCGGTGTTCGACCGCTCGGAGTTCGGCTCCGCCGAGGGCGTCGCGCGCGGCGCCTACGTGCTGGCCGACGCCTCGAACGGGCAGCCCGAGGTGATCCTGCTGGGCACCGGCTCGGAGGTGCAGATCGCCGTCGCCGCCCGCGAGCGGCTGGAGGCCGACGGCGTCCCGACCCGCGTGGTGTCGGTGCCCTGCGTCGAGTGGTTCGCCGACCAGGACCAGGCCTACAAGGACGAGGTGCTGCCGCCCTCGGTCCGCGCGCGGGTCAGCGTCGAGGCCGGCGTGCCCATGGGCTGGCGCGAGTTCGTCGGCGACGCCGGCCGGATCGTGGGGCTCACCCACTACGGCGCGAGCGCCGCCTACTCGGTGCTCTACGAGGAGTTCGGGCTGACCGACGAGGCCGTCGTCGCCGCCGCCCGCGAGTCGATCGAGGCGGCCGCCGCGGGGAACGCCGTCCCGGCCGGCCCGGTTGCAGCCACCGGGGGCCTCCCCCACCCCACCGGCGACCGCTGAGCCGTCGGACCCACCGGAAGGGCAGAGACATGGCACAGAACGAGAAGCTGGCCGAGCTGTCGCAGGCGGGCGTCGCCGTCTGGCTCGACGACCTGTCGCGGGACCGCATCCGCAGCGGCAACCTGCAGTCGCTGGTCGACGAGTACTCCGTCGTCGGCGTCACCACCAACCCGACGATCTTCGCCGCGGCGATCAGCGGGTCGGACTCCTACGACGACCAGCTGCACGCCCTCGCGGTGCGGAAGGTGAGCGTCGAGGAGGCGCTGCGCACCATCACCGCCTCCGACGTGCGCGACGCCTGCGACCTGCTGGCCCCGGTGGCCGAGCGGCAGCCCGGCGACGGCCGGGTGTCGCTGGAGGTCGCGCCGGGCCTGGCGCACGACACCGACGCCACGGCCGCCGAGGCCGCGCACCTGTGGTGGCTGGTGGACCGGCCGAACCTCTACATCAAGATCCCGGCCACCGTGGAGGGCCTGCCGGCGATCACGACGTCGATCGCCCGCGGGATCAGCGTCAACGTCACGCTGATCTTCAGCCTCGAGCGGTACCGCGCCGTCATGGACGCCTACCTGTCCGGGCTGGAGCAGCGCCTCGAGCAGGACCCCGACGCCGACCTGAGCGGCATCGCCTCGGTCGCCTCGTTCTTCGTGTCCCGCGTGGACACCGAGATCGACAAGCGGCTGGAGAAGGCCGGCGCCGACCAGCTCAAGGGCAAGGCCGCGCTGGCCAACGCCCAGCTGGCCTACCAGGCCTACGAGGAGGTCTTCTCCTCCGACCGCTGGAAGGCGCTGGAGGCCAAGGGCGCCCGGCCGCAGCGGCCGCTGTGGGCCTCGACCGGGGTGAAGAACCCCGAGTACTCCGACACCCTCTACGTCAGCGAGCTCATCGCCCCCGGCACCGTGAACACGATGCCGGAGAAGACGCTGCAGGCCTACGCCGACCACGGCGCGGCGGGCACCCCGGTGCAGAAGACCTACGACGACGCCGCGGCGACCATGCAGGCCATCGCCGACGCCGGCGTCGACCTCGACGACGTCTTCCGCGTCCTCGAGGAGGAGGGCGTGCAGAAGTTCGTCGACTCGTGGGACGAGCTCACCGACTCCGTGCGGGGCCAGCTCGAGGACAAGGCATGACCCTGGAGTTCTCCTGCTCCGGCCTCGACGTCCCGGAGGTCGTCCGCACCCAGCTCGCCGACGACGACGTCGCCGCGCGGCTGGTGGCCAAGGACGCCACCCTCTGGGGCCCCGAGGCCGAGAGCGAGGCCTCGATCCGGCTCGGCTGGCTGGACCTGCCCGCGTCCTCGCGCGAGCTGGTGTCCCGGCTGGCCGAGCTGCGGGCCGAGCTCGCCGGCGAGGGGATCGACCGCGTCGTCCTGTGCGGCATGGGCGGCTCCTCGCTGGCGCCGGAGGTCATCTGCCGCACCGCGGGCGCGCCGCTGGTGGTCCTCGACACCACCGACCCCGGCCAGGTCCTCGCGGCGATGACCGACCTCGACCGCACCGTGGTCGTGGTCAGCTCCAAGTCCGGCGGCACGATCGAGACCGACAGCCACCGGCGGGCCTTCGTCGCCGCGTTCGCCGAGGCCGGGCTGGACGAGAAGGAGGTCGGCCGGCGGTTCGTCGTCGTCACCGACCCCGGCTCGCCGCTGGCCGACACCGCCGCCGCCATGGGCGCCCGCGCGGTGTTCCTCGCCGACCCGAACGTCGGCGGCCGCTACAGCGCCCTGTCGGCGTTCGGGCTGGTGCCCGCGGCACTGGCCGGGGTCGACGTCGGCGCGCTGCTGGACGAGGCCACCGACCTCGCCGAGCACCTGGCCGAGCCGGGCAACCCCGCGCTGGAGCTCGGCGTCGCCATGGGCGCGGGCTTCCGCACCGGCCGGGACAAGGTCGCCCTCGCCGAGGGCACCGGTGGCAGCGGCCCGCGCATCGAGGGCTTCGGCGACTGGGCCGAGCAGCTCATCGCCGAGTCCACCGGCAAGGAGGGCCGCGGACTGCTGCCCGTCGTCCTGGAGTCGGTGGACGCGCCGGGCGCCCAGGCGCCGGACGCGCTGCTCGCCGTCGTCGACGGCGACCCGGTCGACGGCCGGCCCTCGGTCGGCGTCACCGGCCCGCTGGGCGCGCAGTTCCTCGGCTGGGAGTACGCGACCGCGGTGGCCGGGCGGGTGCTGGGGATCAACCCCTTCGACCAGCCCAACGTCACCGAGTCCAAGCAGAACACCTCGCGGATCCTCGAGTCCGGCCTGCCCGAGGAGCAGCCGGTCGCCACGATCGGCGCGGTGGAGGTGTACGCCTCCGGCGGCGTGCTCGACGGCGTCGACCTCGCGCAGTCCGACGGGCTGCGGCTGGCGCTGGACGCGCTGCTGGGCGCCGTCCCGCCGCGCGGCTACCTCGCCGTCATGGCCTACCTCGACCGCGAGGCCGACGCCCGGGCCGGGGAGCTGCGCGCCGCGCTGGCCCGCCGCACGGAGCACGCGGTGACCTTCGGGTGGGGCCCGCGCTTCCTGCACTCGACCGGCCAGTACCACAAGGGCGGTCCGCAGGTCGGCGCGTTCCTGCAGCTCACCGGCGCGGTGACGCAGGACCTCCCGGTGCCCGACCGGCCGTACTCCTTCGGCACGCTGCAGGCCGCCCAGGCCGCCGGCGACCGGCAGGCGCTGGCCGACCGGCACCGGCCGCTGCTGCACCTGCACCTGACCGACCGGGCCGCCGGCATCGGCCAGGTCCTCGCTGCCCTCGACTGACACCGCACCCCTCGAGGAGGGCACGTGATCCCCAACCCGCTGCGCGACCCGCGGGACCGGCGGCTGCCGCGGGTCCCCGAGCCCTGCGCCCTGGTCGTCTTCGGCATCACCGGTGACCTGGCCCGCAAGAAGCTGCTGCCGGCCGTGTACGACCTGGCCAACCGCGGGCTGCTGCCGACCAACTTCGCGCTGCTGGGCTTCGCCCGGCGGGACTGGGGTGACCAGGACTTCGCCGAGCTGGCCCGGGACGCGGCCCGCAACGCGGCCCGCACGCCGTGGCGGGAGGAGGTGTGGGAGCGGCTGGCCAACAGCGTCCGGTTCGTCCAGGGCTCCTTCGACGACGACAACGCCTTCGACGAGCTCGCGCACGCCCTCGCCGACCTGGAGAGCAGCCACGGCATCGGCGGCAACGCCGCGTTCTACCTGTCGATCCCGCCGGCGATGTTCCCGGTCGTGCTCAAGCAGATGCAGCGCACCGGCATGGCCGAGAGCACGCCGGACCGGTGGCGGCGGGTCGTCGTCGAGAAGCCCTTCGGCACCGACCTGGCCTCCAGCCGGGAGCTCAACGAGCTGGTCGACTCGGTGTTCAGCGCCGAGGACGTCTTCCGCATCGACCACTACCTGGGCAAGGAGACCGTCCAGAACCTCATGGCGCTGCGGTTCGCCAACGAGCTGTTCGAGCCGGTCTGGAACGGCCACCACGTGGACTCGGTGCAGATCACCATGGCCGAGGACGTCGGCATCGGCGGCCGGGCGGGGTTCTACGAGAAGACCGGCGCGGCCCGCGACGTGCTGCAGAACCACCTGCTGCAGCTGCTCGCGCTCACCGCGATGGAGGAGCCGGTCGAGTTCTCGGCCGACGAGATCCGCACCGAGAAGCTCAAGGTGCTGCGCGCCATCTCGCTGCCCGAGGACCTGCGCACCTTCGCCGTCCGCGGCCAGTACGAGCAGGGCTGGCTGGCCGGCCAGCGGGCCAAGGGCTACCGGCAGGAGGACGGCGTCGACGCGCACTCGACGACCGAGACCTACGCCGCGGTCCGGCTCGGGGTGGAGACCCGCCGCTGGGCCGGCGTGCCGTTCTACCTGCGCACCGGCAAGCGGCTGCCGCGGCGGGTCACCGAGATCGCGCTGGTGTTCAACCGGGCGCCGCACCTGCCCTTCGCCGACACCGACACCGAGGAGCTGGGCAACAACCAGCTGGTGGTGCGCGTGCAGCCCGACGAGGGGGTCACCCTCAAGTTCGGGTCGAAGGTGCCCGGCAGCGTCATGGAGGTCCGGGACGTGTCCATGGACTTCCTCTACGGCGAGCAGTTCACCGAGGCCAGCCCCGAGGCCTACGAGCGGCTGCTGCTCGACGTGCTGCTCGGCGACGCCACGCTGTTCCCGCGCAACGCCGAGGTCGAGGCCTCCTGGGCGGTCATCGACCCGCTCGAGGAGTTCTGGGCCGGCAGCACGCCGCACGCCTACCGGGCCGGCGAGTGGGGGCCGCGCGCCGCCGACGAGATGCTGGCCGCCGAGGGCCGCCGGTGGCGGCGTCCGTGAGGCGCCCCCGCGGAGAGGAGACGCGATGACGACGCTCTGGGACACCACCGGCTCGGCCGTGGTCAAGGAGCTCGCCGCCCAGCGGCGGACCGGCGGCGCGGTGTTGTCGGGGGTGGCGCTGACCCTGGTGGTCGTCGCCGACGAGGGCCGGGTGGCCGAGGCCGAGGAGGCCGCGACGACGGCCGCCGAGCAGCACCCCTGCCGCATCCTCCTCGTCGTCCGCCGGCAGATCGAGGCCCCGGTGCCGCGGCTGGACGCCGAGGTGTCCATCGGCGGGCGGCTCGGCCCCGGCGAGGCGGTCGTCATGCGCATGTACGGGCGCCTGGCGCTGCACGCGGAGTCGGTCGTGCTGCCGCTGCTGGCCGCCGACGCGCCGGTGGTCACCTGGTGGCACACCGAGCCGCCGCGGCAGCTGAGCACCGACGCGCTCGCGGTCATCGCCGACCGGCGGATCACCGACAGCGCGTCGGCGTCGGACCAGCTGGCCTCGCTGCGCATCCGGGCGCACGACTACTCCCCCGGCGACACCGACCTGGCCTGGACCCGCGCCACCGGCTGGCGGGCGACGCTCACCTCCGCGCTGGACTCGGTGTCCGGCCGCCGCGGGGACGCGGTCAAGGTGCTCGGCGCCCGCGTCGAGGGCGACCCCGGGGCGGCCACCGCGCAGCTGCTGCGCGGCTGGCTCGCGTCCCGCACCGGCAGCGCGGTCGAGGTCGTGCAGGCCACCCGGCACCCCGGGCCCAGCGGCATCGACTCGGTGCTGCTGTCCCTGGACCAGGACGAGGAGGTGCGGGTGCACGCCGACCGCCGCGGCGGCGCGGTGATCAGCCAGCCGTACCGGCCCGACGCCACGATGGCGCTGCCCGACCGCACGCTCGGCGACCTGCTCGGCGAGGAGCTGCGCCGGCTGGACCCCGACGAGCCCTACGCCGAGGCGCTGGAGGCCACCACCGGGGTGACCGGCCTGGCCGGCCGGGCGCCGGTGCGCGCGCACGTGTGGGTGGACCCGGCCGAGCAGGCCGGCGCGCCGTTCGCGAAGGACGACGTCGGCGTGGACAGCCCGCACGGTGAGGCGCCGACGGTGCCGCCGGACTCCGAGGGCACCGACGAGGTGGCCGAGCACGGCGAGCACGACACCCCGGACCCGACGGCGCCCGAGGCCGTCCGGTGACGCTGCCCCCCGGGGACCGGATCGCGGAGGCGCTCGCGGAGCGGATCGAGGGCCCTCCGCCCGCGATCGTCGTCGAGCCCGACGCGGAGCTGCTGGCGCGGGCGGTGGCGTCCGCGCTGGCCGCGCGGCTGGCCGCCGCCCAGGCGGTGCACGGGACGGCGTCGGTGGTGCTCACCGGCGGCGGGATCGGGACGGCGGTGCTGCGGCACGCCGCGGAGCTGGCCGAGGAGCCGGCGCCCGGCCAGGCGGTCGACTGGACCGCGGTCGACGTCTGGTGGGGCGACGAGCGGTTCGTCCCCGCCGACGACGACGAGCGCAACGAGAAGGGCGCCCGCGCGGCGCTGCTGGACCGGGTCGGGGCGCCGCCGGAACGGGTGCACGCGATCCCGGCGTCCGACGCCGGCTTCGACACACCCGAGGAGGCCGCGGACTGGTACTCCGGGACGCTGGCCGACGCCGCCCGCGACGCGGGGACCGGGGGTCCGCTCCCCCGGCTCGACGTCCTGCTGCTCGGGATGGGCGCCGAGGGCCACGTGGCGTCCATCTTCCCGGACTCCCCCGCGGTGACCGACGAGCGGACCGTGGTGCCGGTGCGGGACTGCCCGAAGCCGCCGCCGACGCGGGTGAGCCTCGGCTTCGCCGCGATCACCGCCGCCGAGGAGGTCTGGCTGCTGGTGTCCGGAGAGGGCAAGGCCGAGGCCGTGGCGCGGGCGCTGGGCGGCGCCGACCGCACCGAGGTCCCGGCCGCCGGGGCCCGCGGCCGCCGCGCGACCCGCTGGCTGCTCGACGCGGCCGCCGCGAGCCGCCTGCCGGGCGCCGAGGACGAGGGGGCCGGGCGCGCGGGCGCCGCCGGCTGAGGAGCCGGGGGTGCTGGGGATCGGGGTCCTGGGCCCGCTGGAGGTCCGCCGGGACGACGTCCCCGTCCCGATCGGCGCCCGCCTGCAGCGCGCCGTGCTCTCGGTGCTCGTCCTCGAGGCCGGCCGCCTGGTCCCCGCCGACCGGCTCGTGGACCTGGTGTGGAGCGGCGACCCGCCGCCGCGGGCCATCGCCTCCCTGCACAGCTCCATCGCGCACCTGCGCCGCGCGCTCGAGCCCGGCCGGGCGCCGCGGTCCAGCGGCTCGGTGCTCCTCACCGCCCCGCCGGGCTACCGGCTGGCGCAGGAGGCGGTCGAGGTCGACGCCGCCCGCTTCGAGCGCCTCCTCGCCGAGGCGCGCGGGCTGCCGCCGTCCGGCGCCGGGCGGGCGGTCGCGCTGCTCGACGAGGCGCTGGCGCTGTGGCGCGGCCCGGCGCTGGCGGAGTTCGCCGACGAGCCCTTCGCCCGCGCCGCGGCCGACCGCTGGGAGACGCTCCGGCAGGAGGCGGTCGAGCTGCGGGCCGGCGCCCTGCTCGCGCTCGGCGACCCCGGCCGCGCCGTCGCCGAGCTGCAGGCCCACGTCGCCGCGCACCCGCTGCGCGAGCAGGCGCGCGAGTCCCTCGCGCGGGCGCTGTACCGCTCGGGCCGGTCCGCCGAGGCGCTGGCCGTGCTCGCCGAGGGCCGGCGGCTGCTGCGCGACGAGCTCGGCCTCGACCCCGGGCCCGGGCTGCGCCGGCTGGAGGCGCAGATCCTCGACCACGACCCGGGGCTGCAGCCCGCTCCCCCGCCCGCACCGGCACCGGCACGCTTGGCAGCGGCGGCGCCGCTGCGCGGCCGGGAGGGCGAGTGCGCGCTGCTCACCCGGGTGCTCGCCGACGCCGCGGCCGGCGCGGGATCGGTGGTCCTGCTCACCGGCGACGCCGGGATGGGCAAGACCGCGCTGCTGCGGTGGCTCGGCGACGCCGCGGCCTCGGCGGGGGGCGCTCACCACACCGGCACCTGCCGCGACGGGCTCGCCGCACCCCCGTACTGGCCCGTCCTCGCCGTCCTGCGCTCGGCCCTGCCCGGCCTCGGGCCTGCCGCGCAGGCGGAGCTCGCCCGGGTGCTCGGCCCGCTGCGGGACGTGCTCCCGGGCCTGGGCGGCCCCGGCTCCGCCGACGGCGGCATCGACCCGGCCATGGTGCTCGTCCACCTCACCGACGCCCTCCGCGCCCTGCTGACCGCCGGGGGCCGTCCGGCCGTCCTCGCCCTCGACGACCTGCACGCCGCCGACCCGGCCACGCTGCGGCTGGTCGCCGGCCTGGCCGAGGAGGTGCCGGGCACGCCGGTCGTGCTCGCGCTGGCCCTGCGCAGCGGCGAGGCCGGCCCGCCGGCCCTGCTCGACACCTTGGCCGCCCTGGGCCGGTCCCCCCGCCTGACGCGGCTGGACCTCGAGCCGCTGGCCGACGGCGCGGTCACCGACCTCGTCCGCGACGTCGCCGGGTCCGCGCTCGGCGACGCGGAGGTGCGGGACGTCGTCACCCGCGCCGACGGCAACCCGTTCTTCGCCCTCGAGCTGGCCCGCGCGTCGGCGGCCGCGGACGCCGCCGTCCCGTCCGGGCGCGGCCGGCCCGTCGGCGGGGTGCCCGCGGCGGTGCACGACGTCCTCCGCCAGCGGGTGCTGCGCCGGCCGGCGCCGGTGCCGGAGCTGCTGGCCGCGGCGGCGGTCGCGGGCGGCCCGGCGTCGGCCGAGGACCTCGCCGCGGTCACCGGCGTCCCCGTCGACGACGCGCTGGAGGCGCTCGAGACCGCCGTCGGCGCCCGGCTCGCCGTCGACGCCGGCGGGGGCACCTTCGCCGTGGCGCACGCGCTGCTCGGCGAGGTGCTGCGCGGCGGGCTGTCCAGCGCCCGCACCGCGCGGCTGCACCGTGCGCTCGGCGAGCGGCTGGCCGCTCGCGCCGGCGAGGACCCGGAGCAGGCGTCGCGGATCGCCGCGCACCTGCTCGCCGCCCGGGCCCTGGACGGCGGGGCCGCGGCGGTCCCCTGGCTGGAGCGGGCCACCGACCACGCGGTGCGGGTGTCGGCCCTCGACCAGCTGCGCGAGCTCGGGGGGCACCTGCTGGGCGCGGCCGCCGCCCTGCCCGCCGGCCCCGACCGGCGGCGGCGCGAGCTGCGCGCGCTCAGCCGCACCGCCTACGCCGACGCCTGGTCGGCCGGGTACGACAGCCCGAGCATCCGCGAGTACGGGCGGCTGGTGGCCGCCTGGGAGGTGCCCGACCCGGCCTCGCCCGACGACGTCGAGCTGCTGTGGGTCGCCACGCTGTTCCAGTGCCAGGTGGGTCGGCTCGACGACGCCGGCACCACCGTGGCCCGCATGGCGGAGCTGGCCGCCGCGCTCGGCGACCCGACCGCCGCGTACCTGACCGAGGACATCACCGCCGTCGTGCGCTGGATGCAGGACCGCCCCGCGGACGGGCTGGCCGCGGCCGGCCGCGCGGAGGCGCTGGTGGCCGGCGGTGGGGTGGACCTGCGGCGGTCGCTGGCTTTCTCCCCGCCCACCCGCATCGCCGTCGTCCGTGCGCTGTGCCAGTGGCTGCTGGGCCGGCGGGAGGAGTCGCTCGCCTCCTCCGACGCCGCGCTCGCGGCCGCGGAGCGGGCCGGGCTCGGGGCGGCCGGGTTCGCCCGCCGCTGGGCGCTGGTCCTCGCGCTGCTGGACGGCGACGCCGCGCGGGTGCGCCGGCTGGTGGCGCTGCCCCTGCACGAGCCGGCGTGGGAGCGCTACCGCTACCCGTCGGCGGTGGTCCGCTTCGCGGAGGGCTGGCTGCGCGCCCGCGACGACCCGCGGGCGGGCCTCGCGGAGATGCGCGCGGCGCACGCCGTGCTGGCCGACCAGGGGCTGGCCGCCGGCCGCTCGGTGTTCCTCGGGCTGCTGGCCGCGACCGCCCTGGCCGCCGGGGAGCCGGCCGCGGCGGTCGCGATGTGCGACGCCGGCCTCGCCGTCGCCGAGCGCGGCGAGCGGTTCCGCGTGCGCGAGCTCACCCGGCTGCGGGCCGCCGCCCTGGACGGCGCCGGCACCAGAGGACCGCAAGAGCCCGTCCAGACGCGGCCGTCAGTGTCCGGTCCATGACCGCTGCGACCGTCCTCCCCGCCCCTCCCGTCCGCGACCCCGTCGTCGACGTGCGTCCCGGCGACCGCTGGCTGGTCGTCGTCGCGCACCCCGACGACGAGTCCTTCGGCTGCGGCTCCACCGTGGCCCGCGCCGCCGCCCTCGGCGCCCGGGTGACCGTCGCCTGCGCCACCCGCGGCGAGGCCGGCGAGCCCGGGCCGGGGCTGCCCGACGCGGCCGACCTCGGCGCCGTGCGCGAGGCGGAGCTGTACCGCGCCGCGGAGCAGCTCGGCGTCGCCCGCGTGGAGCTCCTCGGTTACCGGGACTCCGGCTTCGACGGCCCGGCGCCGCGCGGCTCGCTGTGCGCGGCGCCCCGCGCCGACGTGGCCGGCGTCGTCGGCCGGCTGGTGGCCGACGTCCGGCCGCACGTGGTGCTCGTCCTCGACGGGAGCGACGGGCACCGCGACCACCTGCACGTCCGCGCGGCGGTGGCCGCGGCGCTGCGGGACGCGCCGGGGCCGCTGCTCGTCGAACACTGCCTGCCGAACGCCCTGATGCGGCGCTGGCTCGAGGAGATGCGCACACTGCGGCCGGACACCGCCTACCACGCGATCGACCCGGCGGTCCTCGGCCGGCCCGACGCGGAGGTCACCGACGTCCTGGACGTCACGGCCGTGCTCGACCGGCGAGAGGCGGCCATCGCCGAGCACCGCTCGCAGGCCTCGCCGTTCGACGGGCTGAGCGCCGGCCTGCGGCGGGCCTTCCTCGGCGCGGACCACCTGGCCCGGGTGGCCTACCGGCCCGTGCGGCGGGACCGCTGGTGGGACCACCGCCGCGCCGCGTGGGTGCCCTGCCCGGGCGGGCGGTGACCGCCTGGCGCGACGGGGGCCGCGGCGCGATGCTGCGGCCGTGACCCCCGAGCCGTGCCTGCTGTGCGACGTCGGGGAGGCCGACGCGTTCTTCTCCCGCACGCGGGTGTGGGAGGACGACCTGTGGCGGCTGTCGGTCGTGCTCCGCGGGGCGCTGCCGGGGTTCTGCCACCTGGAGACCCGGCGGCACGTCCCGTCGGTGACCGACCTCGACGGTGACGAGGCGACGACGTTCGGCCCCGTGCTGGCGCGCAGCACGCGCACAGTGCGGGACGCGACGGGCGCGGACCGGGTGTACGCCTACGTCTTCGGCGACCGCGTCCCGCACTTCCACGTCAACCTGGCGCCGCACCGCGAGGGCGGGCCGCTGGTCGGCGGCCGCGGGCTGCTGGCGCCCGGCACGCCGGACGCCTCGGCGGAGGCCCACGAGGCCGCCGCCGAGGCGATCAGACGGGGGTTCTAGGCGCCGCGGCGGGCCCGGAGCTTGGCGAGGGCCTCCTCGAGGAGGGCGTCGCCGTCGGCGTCGCTGCGCCGCTCGCGCACGTAGGCGAGGTGCGTCTTGTACGGCTCGGTCCGCGGCGCCGGCGGGGGCGCCTGCGGGTCCTGGCCGGCGGGGAGACCGCAGCGCGGGCAGTCCCAGGTCTCGGGGACCTCCGCGTCGGTGGCGAAGGCCACCCGCGTCTCGTGTCCCGAGCTGCACCAGTAGCCGACGCGGTGCCGCGGGGCCGCCTCTCCGCGCTCGGCCTCACCCATCGGACCCGCGCCGACCCGGGTCCCCCGGATCGCGTTGCCACCAGCCACGAGCGCCCCCTCGTTCCGACCTGCCTGCTGGATCGTCACGGCGCGTGACCACGCCGCGCGGGCAGTCTAGGGCCTGGAGGTGTCTCCCCGGTCACGATTTCGCCGCGCCCAGGGGCAGCGAGGAGTCAGACCTTCAGCAGGATGCCCAGCGCCACGATGCACACCGTCCAGATCAGGCCGGTGAACACGGTGAGCCGGTTGAGGTTCTTCTCGACGACCGAGGAGCCGGACAGCTGGGAGGAGACCGCGCCGCCGAACATCGAGGACAGGCCACCGCCCTTGCCCCGGTGCAGCAGGATCAGCACCACGAGCAGCACGCTGGTGAGGACCAGCAGCACGTTGAGGACGAGCTCGACCATGGCCCCAGGGTAACCGGTGCCCGCAGGCGCCCCGGTCAGCGCACGCCCGCGGTGGCCAGGTCGTGCCCCGCATAGGGCTCCATGACCAGCCCGTTGCGCAGCCGCTGCCCGGCCAGGAGTTGCACCCGCGTCTCCACCAGCGGCACGTAGGCACCGGTCCCGCCGGCCGCCGCCGCGACCTCCCGCCAGGCGCCGCGCGAGGCCTCCGGGTCGGCGGCGGCGCGGGCGGCGTCGACCAGCCCGGAGATCGCCGGGTCGGTGAGCCGGGCGTAGTTCGTGTTGCCGACCAGGCTCACCGAGCGGCCGTCGACCAGCGGCACGAGGAACGAGCCCGGCGTCGGGAAGTCAGCGGTCCAGGTGGCCAGGACGATGCCGAAGCCGTTGCGCGCCACGTTGTCCGGGCTGCCGACGTCGGTGGCGTAGAAGCTGGTCGCCGGCAGCGGGCGCAGCTCCGCCTCGATCCCGACCTCGGCGAGCTGGGCGACGACCTCCTCGGCCACCGCGACGCTGGCCTGGGCGTCGGGCACGGCGAGCACCGTGCGGAACCCGTCGGGCTGCCCGCAGGCGGCCAGCGCCTCCCGGGCGGCGTCGGGGTCGGGGCCCGGGTCGGGGTCCTCCGGCCCGCCGCCCAGGGACCGCGGCCACAGCTGCGAGGTGCGGACGGCGTTGTCCGCGCCGCCGACGACCTCCTGGACGGCGCCGCGGTCGATCGCGGCGGCCACCGCGGCCCGGCAGTGCGGGTCGTTCATCGGCGCGACGTCGGTGGGCAGCGCCAGCAGCCGCACCGCGCCGGTGGTCAGGTCGTCGACCCGGTCGGTCAGCGGCACCTCGCCCCCGGCGCCCTCGGCCAGCCGGGCGGCGGTGGCCGCGTGCAGGCCGGCGCCGGAGACGTCGACGTCGGCCGAGCCGGCGAGCAGCTGCTGGTCGCGCTCCAGGGTGGCCAGCCCGGTGCGGACGACGACGCGGTCGGGCAGCGCCGTCCGGACCTCGTCGGTGGCCGGGTCCCACTGCGGGTTCCGGTCGAGGACGATCCCGGTCGCGGCGTCGACGGTGGTGACCGCGTAGGGGCCGGAGGACACCGGGTCGCTGCCGTAGCCGGCGCCGGTGTCGTTCTCGATCGGCACGGGGCTGCTCGAGGGCAGCGCCAGCACGTAGGGGAAGTCGGGCTGGGCCGAGCGCAGCCGGAAGGTGATCGTGGCGTCGTCGGGCGTCTCGATCGCGGCCAGCCCCCGCCTGCCCGGGGTCTCGTCCTGGTACGGCCCGGCGTAGGGGTTCCCGGGGTCGTCGAGCAGGTCCACGACGTAGGTGGGCCCGCCGACGACGACGTCGGAGGCGAAGGACCGCTCGATGCCGTACTTGACGTCGCGGGAGGTGATCGCCCGGCCGTTCTCGAACCGGACACCCTGCTTGAGGGTAAACGTCCAGCTCACGCCGCCGTCGGGGGTGGTGCCGAGGTCGGTGGCGAGGTCGGGGACCAGCTCGCCGGTGCGGCCGGGCTCGCTGGCGTAGGTGACCAGCGTGCGGGTGTAGAGCCGCATGAGGTTCCACACGCCGGGCTGGTAGGAGCGCTGGGGGTCGAGGCTGTCGACCTCGCTGGTGACCACGCGCAGCGTGCCGCCGGTCGCGTCCGAGGGCGCTCGGACGCCGTCGACGCCGGCGTCGGGCCCGTCGCCGAGCACCGGGACGCCGCTGTCGCCGTCCCTGCCGCCGCCGCAGCTCACGGCCACCGCGACGACGAGCAGGACGACGAGGGCGAGCCCGAGGACGCGCCCGGGTGTGCCGCGCAGCCACTCGGGGAGGCGGCGGCCCCGGGAGCGGGCGGGTCCCTGCAGCGTGCTGTCCACCCACCCGCTCCCGTGCGGCCGCGGGCTAGCTGCCGCCTGCGGCGATCCGACAGATCTGCGCGAACTCGTCGGCGTCCAGGCTCGCGCCCCCGACCAGTGCACCGTCGACGTCCGGCCCGGCCAGGATCCCGGCCGTGTTCGCGGCCTTCACCGACCCGCCGTAGAGGATACGGACCGCCGCGGCCGTCTCCGGGCCGAAACGCCCGTCGAGGCGGGACCGGAGTGCGCCGCACACCTCCTGGGCGTCCTCGGGGGTGGCCACCTCGCCGGTGCCGATCGCCCACACCGGCTCGTAGGCCAACACGACCGCGCGCACCTGGTCGGCGCTCAGGCCCTCCAGGGCGGCGTCGAGCTGGTCGGTGCAGTGCGGGACGTGCCGCCCGGCGCGGCGGACGTCGAGGCCCTCGCCCACGCACAGGATCGGCGTGAGCCCGTGCCGCAGCGCGGCCTGCACCTTGGCGGCCACCGTGGCGTCGTCCTCGCCGTGCAGCGCGCGCCGCTCGGAGTGGCCGACGACGACGAAGCCGCAGGCGAGCGCCGCGAGCATCGCGCCGCTGACCTCACCGGTGTAGGCGCCGGAGTCGTGCGCCGACAGGTCCTGCGCGCCGTAGCCGACCGGCAGCTTGTCGCCGGTGACCAGCGTCTGCACGCTGCGCAGCGCGGTGAACGGCGGGAGCACCACGACCTCGGCGTCGTCGAGCTCGCGCTCCTTGAGGCTGAAGACCAGCTTCTGCACTAGGCCGATGGCCTCCAGGTGCGTCATGTGCATCTTCCAGTTGCCCGCGATCAGCGGGCGGCGGCCCTCGCGCGGGGCGCGCGGCTGCGTGCGTGCCATCCCCGGCCCCTCTCAGTCCGCGAGCACCGCGAGGCCCGGCAGCTCCCGGCCCTCGAGGTACTCCAGCGACGCGCCGCCGCCGGTGCTGACGTGCCCGTAGGCGGCCTCGTCGAGGCCGAGCTGGCGGACCGCGGCCGCGGAGTCGCCGCCGCCGACCACCGACAGCCCGTCGACGGCGGCCACGGCCTCGGCCACGCCGCGGGTGCCGGCCTGGAAGGGCGCCAGCTCGAACACGCCCATCGGACCGTTCCAGAACACCGTGCGGGCGCCGGCCAGCTCGCGGCCGAACGCCTCGACGGTGCGCGGGCCGACGTCGAGGC
The DNA here is from genome assembly GCF_054050455.1 of Geodermatophilus sp. SYSU D00684. Taxonomy (NCBI): domain Bacteria; kingdom Bacillati; phylum Actinomycetota; class Actinomycetes; order Geodermatophilales; family Geodermatophilaceae; genus Geodermatophilus; species Geodermatophilus sp. SYSU D00684. Next base: position 254,185 of record NZ_JBJGZI010000001.1, read on the forward strand.
CCATCTGCCCGTCGGGGATCTGCTCGGCCGCGACGACGGCGGTGTCCACGTCGGCGCTGAACTCCGGCGCGACGACGACGTCGAGCGGCAGCACGATCCGCTCCCCCGCCTCGGCCAGCAGCCGGCGGCAGGTGTCGACCTGGTCGGCCTCGAGCAGGGACTTCCCGACGCCGTGGCCCTGCGCGGCGAGGAAGGTGAAGCACATCCCACCGCCGACCAGCAGCCGGTCCACCTTGGGCAGCAGCGCCTCGATGACGGCGAGCTTGTCGCTGACCTTCGAGCCGCCGAGCACCACGACGTAGGGCCGGTCGGGGTCGGTGGTCAGCCGCTGCAGCACGTCGAGCTCGGTGGCCACCAGCCGGCCGGCCACGTGCGGCAGCCGCTGCGCGACGTCGAACACCGACGCGTGCTTGCGGTGCACGGCGCCGAACGCGTCGTCGACGTAGACGTCGGCCAGCGCGGCGAGCCGGTCGGCCAGCCGGCCGCGCTCGGCGTCGTCCTTGCTGGTCTCGGCGGCCTCGAAGCGGACGTTCTCCAGCAGCAGGACGTCGCCGTCGCCGAGCGCGTCGGCCCTGGCGCGGGCGTCCTCGCCGGCGACGTCGGCGGCCAGGGGGACCTCGGCGCCGAGCAGCTCACCGAGCCGCGCGGCGACCGGGGCCAGCGAGTACTGCGGGTCGGGCGCGCCCTTGGGCCGGCCCAGGTGCGCCGCGACGACGACGCGGGCGCCGGCGTCGCGCAGCGCCTCGATCGTCGGCAGGCTCGCCCGGATCCGGCCGTCGTCGGTGATGGCCCGGGTCTGCTTGTCGAGGGGGACGTTCAGGTCGGCGCGCAGCAGCACGCGCCGGCCCGACACCCCCTCGGCGAGCAGGTCGTCGAGGGACCGCATCAGAGCGAGTTGCCGACGAGCTCGACGGAGTCGACCAGCCGGTTGGAGTAACCCCACTCGTTGTCGTACCAGCCGAGGACCTTGGCCATCGGGCCGAAGACCTTGGTCAGCTTGGCGTCGTAGATGCACGAGGCCGGGTCGGTGACGATGTCGGAGGAGACGATCGGCGCCGACGTGTACTTGAGGATCCCGGCCAGCGGCCCGGACTCGGCGGCCTCGCGGTAGGCGGCGTCGATGTCGTCGGCCGAGGCCTCGCGGGTCAGCTGGACGGTGAGGTCGGTGGCCGAGCCGGTGGGCACCGGGACGCGGACGGCGTAGCCGTCGAGCTTGCCCTGCAGCTCCGGCAGCACCAGGCCGATCGCCTTGGCGGCGCCGGTCGAGGTGGGGACCATGTTGAGCGCGGCGGCGCGGGCGCGGCGCAGGTCCTTGTGCGGGCCGTCCTGCAGGTTCTGGTCGGCGGTGTAGGCGTGGATCGTCGTCATCAGGCCGCGCTCGATGCCGAAGGCGTCGTTGAGCACCTTGGCGAGCGGGGCCAGGCAGTTCGTGGTGCAGGACGCGTTGCTGATGATCGTCTGGGTGCCGTCGTACCTGTCGTGGTTGACGCCCATGACGATGGTCAGGTCGTCGCCGGTGGCCGGCGCCGAGATGACGACCTTCTTCGCGCCGCCCTTGTCCACGTGCTTGCGGGCGTCGTCGGCCTTGGTGAAGAAGCCGGTGGACTCGACGACGACGTCGACGCCCAGGTCGCCCCACGGCAGCGCGGCCGGGTCGCGCTCGGACAGGACCTGCATCGTCTTGCCGGCGATGTCGATGCCGCCGTCGGAGGCGGCGACGTCCTCGCCCAGCACCCCCAGGATGCTGTCGTACTTGAGCAGGTGGGCCAGGACCTCGGGGCTGGTCAGGTCGTTGACCGCCACGATCTCGATGTCCTTGCCGCTGGCCGCGGCGGCGCGCCAGAAGTTGCGCCCGATCCGGCCGAACCCGTTGATGCCCACGCGTACGGTCACGACTGACCTCCATGTGTCCCCGGCGACGCCCGTCGCCCCGGTCGGCCGCACGGCGCGCGGCCTCGATCGGCGACGACCCTATCGGCACCGGGGCGGGGCCCGTCCGGGTGAGGTCAGGCCCCGGCCACGAGCTCCGGGAGGTCACCGGGCGGGGCCGGCACGGGCAGCACCGGGCCGGCGGCCGGCACAGCGGCCGGCACGGCGGCGACCACGCGGTCGCGGCCGGTCGCCTTGGCGGTGTACAGGGCGCGGTCGGCGGCCTCGAGCAGCGCGGCCGCCGAGGTGCCGTCGGCCGGGCAGACGGCGACACCGACGCTCACCGTGACGCCGACGTCCTCGCCGTCGAGCAGGTGGCGGGTGGCGGCGATCTCGCGGCGGACCTGCTCGGCGCGGGCCAGCGCCTGCTCCCGCCCGGCGCCGGGCAGGACCACGACGAACTCCTCGCCGCCCAGCCGCGCGGCCGTGTCGCCCTCGCGGACGGCGGCGGCGAGCGTCCCGGCGACGCCGAGGAGCACCCGGTCGCCGGAGGCGTGGCCGAAGCGGTCGTTGACGGCCTTGAAGTGGTCGACGTCGACGACGAGCAGCGACAGCTGCCCGGTGCGCGGCCGGCGGGCCAGGTCGGCCTCCAGGGCGCGGTCGAGGTGCCGGCGGTTGTGCAGGCCGGTGAGCGGGTCGCGGACGGCCTCCTCGGCGAGGACCGCGCGCAGCCGCTCGATGACCTCGACCTGCTCGGCCAGCTGCCGGTTGAGCCGCTCGACGGCGAGCTGCCGCCGCTGCTGCTCGCTCACGTCGCGGACGACGAGGATGCGGCCCAGCGCGCGGCCGCGGGGGTCGGCGACGGCGGAGTCGCGCACGTCCAGCCACACGCCGGGCCGGACCTCGGCGACGCGGTGGCCGTCGCGGCGCTCGGTGTTGAGCAGGACCCCGACCGCCCGGGGGCCGGCCACGTCGTGGAGGGGCCGGCCGACCAGGTCGCCGTCGAGGTGGGGGCGCAGCTCCCGCAGCATCCGGGTGGCGGCGGGGTTGCAGTCGATGAGGACGCCGTCGGGGTCGACGACCAGCACGGCGTCGGGGACGGTCTCCACGACCTGCTCGCGGGCGACCGGGACCAGCCGCAGCAGGCCGCCCCGGAAGATGGCCCAGCAGTCGAGCAGCCCGGTGAGCAGGAAGAACAGCGGGGTGACGTCAGTGCCGTGCCCGTCGAGCTGGGAACCGACGGCGACCACGTTGCCGACCGTGGACAGGCACGCCGAGCCGAGCAGGATGCCGATCTGGCGGCGGAAGACGCCGGCGACGCGCAGCCAGCGGCGGGCGAGGACGGCGTAGGCCACGCCGATGAGCGCGTAGGAGTAGGCGGTGTGGGCCAGGAACAGCGGCCCGAACGTCACCCGGGACTCGGCGCCGGCGGTGCCGGTGACCATGTCGGCCATCACCAGGTCGCGGGTGGCCGGCAGGGCCCCGGTCAGGACCAGCAGGACCGGCTCGACCGCCAGCAGCGCCGCGGCGCGCGGCGAGAGCCGCCACGAGGGGTCGGCGACGGTGCGGGCCAGGACCCAGGTGCCCACGACCACCAGCCCGACGGCGGCCATGAGCAGGGGGACGTAGACGCGCTGCACCGGCTCGCTGCCGGCCAGGTAGACGGCCCCGTCGGCGGCCGACCAGGTGGCGACGCCGGCCATGGTGACCGCGAGCGCGGTGGCCGCGGGGGTCCGCCGCCGCCGCTGCCACGCCAGGACGGCGGTGCCGACGGCGACCAACGCGGCACAGCCGAAGACGACGGCCCAGCTCCCCGCGGTCATGCCGCCTCCGCTCCGCACCGGGGCGGGCCGGGACGGCCGCCTCTCCCCCGCGCCATCGGCGGCACCGGGCGCGGGGTACAGCGGCCCGGCCGGGCGCTCACCCCCAGGGGGGACGACGACGGGGCGCCCCCCGCGTGAGCGGAGGGCGCCCCGGATGGTGACGTGCTGGAACGGCCGCCCTTCCGGGTCCCGCGCGGAGCGTGCGAGGCGTGGGGGAAGGGTGGTCCTTCTACTGGGCCAGCATGTCCTCGGTGACCACCGACTCGGTGTCGGGGATGCCGAGGTCCTTGGCCCGCTTGTCGGCCATCGCCAGGAGACGCCGTATGCGGCCGGCGACGGCGTCCTTGGTCATCGGCGGGTCGGCGCGCTGGCCGAGCTCCTCGAGCGACGCCTGGCCGTGCTCCAGGCGCAGCCGGCCGGCGACGAGCAGGTGCTCGGGGGCGTCGTCCGCGAGGATCTCCAGCGCCCGCTCGACGCGCGCGCTGGCCGCGACCGCGGCGCGGGCCGAGCGGCGCAGGTTGGCGTCGTCGAAGTTGGCTAGCCGGTTGGCGGTGGCCCGGACCTCGCGGCGCATCCGCCGCTCCTCCCAGGCCAGGACCGCGTCGTGGGCGCCCATGCGGGTGAGCAGCGCGCTGATCGCGTCGCCGTCGCGGACGACGACCCGGTCGGCGCCGCGGACCTCGCGGGCCTTGGCGGCGATGCCCAGCCGGCGGGCCGCGCCGACCAGGGCCATGGCCGCCTCCGGCCCGGGGCAGGTCACCTCGAGTGACGAGGAGCGGCCGGGCTCGGTGAGCGAGCCGTGCGCGAGGAAGGCGCCCCGCCAGGCGGCCTCGGCGTCGTTGATGCTGCCGGAGACCACCGACGGCGGCAGGCCGCGCACCGGGCGCCCGCGCTGGTCGACCAGCCCGGTCTGGCGGGCCAGGCCCTCGCCGTGCTTGGCGATCCGGACGAGGTAGCGCACGCCGCGGCGGATGTTGCCGCCGGCGAGCACGCTGACCCCGCTCGTGTAGCCGTAGACCTCGCTGATGTCCCGGCGCAGCCGGCGCGCGACCGAGCCGGTGTCCAGCTCGGCCTCGATGACCACCCGGCCGCCCACGATGTGCAGGCCGCCGGAGAAGCGCAGCAGCGCCGTCACCTCGGCCTTGCGCTCGGAGGTGCGCGTGCACTCCACCCGGGACAGCTCGTCCTTGACCATGGCGGTCATCGCCACGACGACCACCCCCTGCTCTGCTGCGGCGCCATTCTCGGCGTCACCTCTCCCCCTCGTACCGTCCGGGCTCCCCCGCTCCCGGTGCTCCGGCTGGGACCGTTCCCGCTCACCGCGCCCCGACCACCGAGCTCAGCGCGGCCGCCAGCCGCGCGGGGTCGTGGCGCGGTGATCCGTCGGGCGCGGCGACCGGAGCCAGGACCAGCTCGGCGCCACACTCGCGCACCGCTGACAGGAGACCACAGCGGTCAACAACCGATTCCGCATCCGCGACCACGGTGTGCAGCGCCACACCGCCCAGGTGCGCCTGCAGCACGCGGAGGTGCTCCTCCGGCGAGAAGCCGTCGGTCTCCCCCGGCTGCGGCTCCAGGTTGAGGACGACGACGACCCGGGCGCGGGTGGCGGCCAGCGCGGCGCGCAGCCGCGGCACCAGCAGGTGCGGCAGCACCGACGTGTACCAGGAGCCGGGGCCCAGCGACACGACGTCGGCCGTGGCGATCGCCTCGAGGACGTCGGGGTGCACCGGCGGGTCCGGCGGCGAGACGAGGATGTCGCGCACCCGCCCCGGGGTGGACGCGATGGCGACCTGCCCGCGGATGGTGCGGGTGCGCGCCGGGTCGTCGGGGTCGACGGTCTCCACCCGGGCGACGAGGTCCAGCGGCACGTCGGCCATCGGCAGCACCCGGCCGCACGCGCCGACCAGCTCGCAGACCGCGTCGAGGGCGCGGACGGTGTCGCCGCCGTGCAGCTCGACCAGCCCGGTGAGCAGCAGGTTGCCGACGGGGTGCCCGGCCAGCACGCCGGTGCCGCCGAGGCGGTGCTGCAGCAGCCGGGCCATCTCCTGCCGGCCGTGGTCCTCGCCGGCCAGCGCGGCCAGCGCCATCCGCAGGTCACCGGGCGGCAGGACCGGCATCTCCCGGCGGATGCGGCCGGACGAGCCGCCGTCGTCGGCGACCGTGACGACGGCGGTGAGGTCGGACGTGATCCGCCGCCAGGCGCCGAGCGCCGCCGCGAGCCCGTGGCCGCCGCCGAGGGCGACGACCCGCAGCGCGGCGCCCCGGGGTGGGGTGGCCACTACTCGCGGCCCAGGTCGCGGTGGCGCGCGACCGCGTCGGTGCCCTCGGCGCGCAGCCGGCGGGCGAACTCCTCGGCGATGGCGACGCTGCGGTGCTTGCCGCCGGTGCAGCCGACCGCCAGCGTCAGGTAGCGCTTGCCCTCCCGCCGGTAGCCGGGGATGAGCAGCCGCAGGACCTCGGTGTACCGGTCGAGGAACGGCCCGGCGTCGGCCTGGCCGAGCACGTAGTCGCGGACGTCGGCGTCCTGCCCGGTGTGCGGGCGCAGCTCGGGCAGCCAGTGCGGGTTGGGCAGGAACCGCGCGTCGACGACGAGGTCGGCGTCCAGCGGCAGCCCGTACTTGAAGCCGAAGCTGAGCACGGTCGCCGTCAGCGGCGGCGTGCGGCCCTCGCGGGCGAAGGCGTTCTCCAGCGTGGCGCGCAGCTGGTGGACGTTGAGGTCGCTGGTGTCCACCCACAGGTCGGCCTCGCCGGCGATGCCGGTCAGCAGCGTCCGCTCGGCGGTGATGCCGTCGAGCGGACGCCCGGAGCCCTGCAGCGGGTGCTCCCGCCGGTTGGACTCGTAGCGGCGCACCAGCACCTCGTCGCGGGCGTGCACGAACACCACCCGGGGGCGGTGGCCGGCCTCGGCGAGCACCCGGATGGCCTCCTGCAGGTCGCTGGAGAAAGCCCGGCTGCGGACGTCGACGACGGCGGCGAAGCGGCGCACGTCGCCGCGGGCGCCGAGCTCCACCATCGGCAGCAGCAGCGCCGGCGGCAGGTTCTCCACGACGTACCAGCCGAGGTCCTCGAGCACCCGGCCGGCGGTGTTCTTGCCCGCGCCGGACAGCCCGGTGACGACGACGACCTCGACCGGCGGGGTCTCGGTGCTCGCCGGGTCCAGCCCGGCGGGGACGTCGGCGTGCGGCCCGTGCTGGCCCTCCGGGGACGGCACCGGCGCCGTCCCCGCGTCCTGCCCGGCGCTCACGAGGCGACCCGGCCGACCTCGGCGGTCTCCCCGGCCCCGGGGCGGGGGGTGCCCCGCTCCGCCGGCCCGCTGGGTGCCGTGGTGCTCTCCACGACGGTCTCCGCGCCGGTCTCCGTGGCCGCGTCCTCCTCCGCGGGACGGTCGGCGGCGGGCTCGGCGACGGCGGCCATGACCGCCTCCGCCGTCCGGCGGCCGATGCCGGGGACGGCCGTGAGCTCCTCCACCGTGGCCGCGCGCAGCCGCTTGAGGGACCCGAACTGCTTCATCAGCGCCTTCCGCCGCGTCTCCCCGAGACCGGGGACGTCGTCCAACAGGGAGACCAGCATGCTGACCGAACGCTTCTGCCGGTGGTAGGTGATCGCGAACCGGTGGGCCTCGTCCCGCACCCGCTGCAGCAGGTACAGCGCCTCGGAGGTGCGCGGCAGGATCACCGGGTCGCTCTCCCCGGGCAGCCACACCTCCTCCATGCGCTTGGCCAGCCCGCAGACGGCGACGTCGACGATGCCCAGCTCGTCCAGCGACCGCGCCGCCGCCGCCACCTGCGGGGCGCCGCCGTCGACGACCAGCAGGTTCGGCGGGTAGGCGAACCGGCGCGGCCGGCCCTCCTCCGCGGCGACGCCCTGCTCGTCGCGCCGGTCGGCCTCCTCCTTGAGGTGCCGGGCGAAGCGGCGGCGGACCACCTCGGCCATCGCCGCGGTGTCGTCGGTGCCCTCGTGCACGGCGAAGCGCCGGTAGTCCGACTTCTTCGCCAGCCCGTCCTCGAACACCACCATCGAGGCGACGACGTTGGTCTGCTGCACGTGGCTGATGTCGATGCACTCGATGCGCAGCGGTGCCTCGGGCAGCTCGAGCGCCTCCTGCAGCTCCGCCAGCGCCAGGGAGCGGGCGGTGAGGTCGCTGGAGCGCTTGACCCGGTGCCGGGCGAAGGCCTCCTTGGCGTTGCGCTCGACGGTCTCCAGCAGGCTGCGCTTGTCGCCGCGCTGCGGCACCCGCAGCGACACCCTCGACCCGCGCAGCTCGCTGAGCAGCTCCTCGTAGACGTCGGCATCGGCGGGCAGCTCGGGGACGAGCACCTCCTTGGGCACCGACTCGCCCGCCTCGAACGACCCGGTCTGCTCGTCGACGCCGCCGTAGACCTGCAGGAGGAACTGCTCCACCAGCTCGCCGGTGGTGACCTCCTCGACCTTGTCGATGATCCAGCCGCGCTGGCCGCGCACCCGGCCGCCGCGGACGTGGAAGACCTGGACGGCGGCCTCGAGCTCGTCCTGCGCGAACGCGACGACGTCGGCGTCGGTGCCGTCGCCGAGGACGACGGCCTGCTTCTCCATCGCCCGCCGCAGCGCACCGAGGTCGTCGCGCAGCCGGGCGGCCTTCTCGTACTCCATCGCCTCGGCGGCCTCGGCCATCTCGCGCTCGAGGCGCTTGACCATGAGGTCGGTGCGGCCGGCCATGAAGTCGCAGAAGTCGTCGACGATCGCCCGGTGCTCCTCGGCGCTGACCCGGCCCACGCAGGGCGCGGCGCACTTGCCGATGTAGCCGAGCAGGCAGGGCCGGCCGATCTGCCCGGCGCGCTTGAACACGCCGTTGGAGCAGGTGCGGGCCGGGAAGACGCGGGTGAGCGTGTCGAGGGTCTCGCGGATGGCCCAGGCGTGCGCGTAGGGGCCGAAGTAGCGGACGCCCTTCTTCTTCGGTCCGCGCATCACCTGCAGCCGCGGGTACTCCTCGTTGAGCGTCACGGCCAGCGACGGGTAGCTCTTGTCGTCGCGGTACCGGACGTTGAACCGCGGGTCGAACTCCTTGATCCAGTTGTACTCGAGCTGGAGGGCCTCGACCTCGGTGCCGACGACGGTCCACTCGACGCTCGCCGCGGTCGTGACCATCTGCCGGGTGCGCGGGTGCAGGCCCGCGACGTCGGCGAAGTAGCTGTTCAGCCGCTGGCGCAGGCTCTTGGCCTTGCCGACGTAGATGACGCGGCCCGTGGGGTCGCGGAACTTGTAGACCCCCGGCGACTCGGGGATGGAGCCGACCGCCGGGCGGTACGTGGACGGGTCGGGCACGCACCCACAGTAGGTGGCGCGGCCGACGATCCGCCGTCCGCGTGGCGTGGACGTGGCCATGGGAACGACACCGGTGGGATTCCCGGGGGACCTCCGCCTCTGTCCCGCACCCGGGGACCGGGTCAGCCTCGGGCGGTCAGTCGTCCGCCCCCGGAGGGGTGCGCCCATGAGCTCGACGCAGGACCCGACGACCCGGACCGGCACGGCGGCGGTCCCGGAGCCCCGGACGGCGCCGCCGGCCCTCACCGACCCGCTGGCCGACCTCGCGACCTTCCCCCTCGTCGAGGCCCTGTTCGGGCGGCGCTCCCGGCGGTTCGCCCTGGGCGACGAGATCCCGGACGGCCCGCTCGCCTACCGGTCCCGGCACGAGCCGGTGCCGCTGACCGAGCTCGAGCGGATGCTGGTCCTCGCCGCCATGGGCGGGACCACGGGCTGGCACCACTCGATCACCCGCAACGCCCGCTACGCGCCCCACCCGGCGAACTACGCCGGCGGCGCGGCCGGGCGCACCTTCCCTTCGGCGGCCGGCTTCCACACGGCCGAGCTGTTCTTCACCGACGACTCCGGCGTGTACTTCTTCCCGACCCGCGACGCCGGCGCCCTGGTCGACCCGGCCACCGAGGAGGTCACCGCCGAGCTGCTGGTGGAGCGGCACCGGGGGCGGGTGCGGCAGCTCTCCGACCGGCGGCTGCACCTGCCGCGCGAGGAGCCCCACCTGGAGGGGCACAACACCTGGTGCGTCAACGTGCCCGGCTCGCTCCTGGTCGTCCCGGTCGCCGACATCGCCCAGCACCTGCTGGCGATCCTCTGCTTCTTCACGCAGAACGGGTACGGGATCTTCGACGACGTCAACGGGCGCGAGATCCCCGGGCTGGAGCGGTTCCGCCACCTGGTGGACGTCGACGCGCCCTACCCGCTGACCTTCACCGAGCAGTACGCGCTGACCGAGGCCACCGCCGAGCTGGCCACCAGCTGCTACGCCGGGGTGCTCGTGCTGCAGGCGATGGGGCTGGGCGGGTGGATGTTCGACGGGATCGACCGGTTCTCGGTGCTGGGGGCCTCGGGGGACGCCGCCGTCCCCGGGCTGGGCTTCCGCTACGACTCGGACGAGCGCTGGGCGGTGCCCAACCCGACCGGGCTGCCGGGCGTCTTCGAGGCGTTCTGCCCGCCGCACCACGCGGACATGGCCGCGGCGGTCGAGGCGTTCGCCGAGCGCAAGTTCGGCGAGGGCGGCCCGTTCCACCCCCGCACGCCCGGCCCGTGGACCGACAGCCCCGGGTTCCGGGGCAGCGCGCAGGTCCACGACGCGGAGTTCAAGGCGTGCGTGGCGCTGCAGGCCCAGTACGTCCTGGACACCTTCGGCAAGTTCCCCGGCACCGTGCCGACGGTGTTCGTCCTCAACTACGTGCAGGCGCACCACCTCGACCTGGAGTTCTACGACCGCTTCTTCCGGCCCGGCTCCTACCTGCGGACGCACGCCGAGCACCTGCAGCGGTGGCACCCCTGAGAGGAGCGCGGCGATGGGCGGGCACGTCCGCGTGGCGAGCCTCGACGTCTGGACCGAGCAGGTCGGCCGCGGTCCCGACGTCCTGCTGATCGGCGGCCTGGGCGACACCGTCGAGTCCTGGCGGTTCCAGCTCGACGGGCTGGCCGGCCGCTACCGCCTGACCGCCGTCGACAACCGCGGCGCCGGCCGGACGGCGATGCCGGAGGAGGGCGCGACCGTGGCGGCGATGGCCGACGACGCGGCCGGTGTCCTGCGCGCCCTCGGTGTCCGGTCGGCGCACGTCGCGGGTTTCTCGGGTGGCAGCCTGATCGGCCAGGAGCTGGCGCTGCGGCACCCCGACGTGGTCCGCAGCCTGGTGCTGCAGAGCACCTGGGCGGCGCTCGACCCGTTCTTCTCCGCGTGGGGGCGCTTCGTCGAGTGGCTGGTCGACACCGCCCCGGACGAGCGGTCGTTCCTGGAGTCCTTCTTCCTGTGGATCTACACACCGCGGGCCCACAACGACGGCACGGTCACCGCGTTCATCGACGAGGTGGTCGCCTTCCCGCACAAGCAGTCGGCAGAGGACGTGCACCGCTTCCTCGCCGACATCTGGCAGTACGACAGCACCGAGCGGCTGCCGCGCATCACCGCGCCGACGCTGGTGCTGGCGGGAGGCAGGGACCCCACTGCCCGACCACACCTGGGACGGGCGGTGGCCGAGGCGATCCCCGGCGCCGTCTTCGAGGTCCTGGAGGAGGAGTCCCACCAGCCCTTCCAGGAGGTGCCGGACCGGTGGAACGCCCGGGTCGACGCCTTCTGGCAGGACGTCGAGGCACGCCTCGCCGCCCCGAGCCCCCGGGCGGTGCCCGAGGGCGAACGACTCCGGGCCGTCGGCCGACCGCCGTCCTGAGCGGGGCCGCCCGGCCGGTGGCGGCGACGGGTCGGGGAGTCAGCCGCCGATCCGGGCGTCCAGCCAGGCGAGCAGGTCGGCGGTCACCTCGTCCCGGTTGGTCTCGTTGAACACCTCGTGGCGGGCGTCGGGGTAGACGCGCTGCTCCACGGGCAGGCCGCGGTCGCGCAGCAAGCCGGCGAGGGCGGTCACCTGGGCGGCGTCCTCGCCGCCGACGGGGTCCCGCTGCCCGGACAGCAGGAGCACCGGCAGGCCGTCCGGCAGCCCGGCGACGGCCTCGGGGGTCGCGGCGCGGGCGCCGAGGGCGAACATGCCGGCGCCGTAGCGGTGGGTGGGCGGGACGTCGTCGCCGCACAGCGGGTCGGCGAGGTAGGCGTCGACCTCGGCGGGGTCGCGGGTCAGCCAGTCGTAGGGCGTGCGGGCGGGCTCGAACGGCGCGTTGAAGGCGGCGAGGGCCTCCATCGGCTGGTCGCCCGCTCCTTCGGCGACCGCGGCCTCGAGCTGCTGCGCCGTCGCGGCGAGGTGCGGCGCCACGCCGATCGGGCCGGACAGCACCAGCCCGGCCAGCCCGTCGCCGTCCCGCTCGGCCGAGGCCAGCGCGACCGCCGAGCCGAGCGAGTGGCCGAGCAGCACGTAGGGGACGCCGGGGTGGTCGGCGGCCAGCCGGCGGCCGAGCTCGCGGACGTCGTCGAGGACGGCGTCGCTGCCCGCGGCGTGTCCGGCGGCAGGGTCGCCGAACCGGCCGGAGCCGGTGGACTCCGCCGTCCGGCCGTGGCCGCGCTGGTCCTGCGCGGCGACGGCGAACCCGCGGGCGGTGAGCGCGGCGGCCAGGCGTGCGTAGCGCCCGGCGTGCTCGGAGAGCCCGTGCACGACCTGCACGACCGCGCGGACCTCGCCGTCGGGGGTCCAGCGGCGCTCGGCCAGCCGCGCGCCGTCGGCGGCGGGGACGAAGGTGGGCTCGGCGGGCAGGGTCATGGGACTGGCCTCCTCGGACGTCGTCGTCGGAGGTCAGCCTGCCGGTCCGCGCGGCGGGCCGCGCGGGGTGGTCAGCCGGCCGGGCGGGAGCGGTGCAGCGCGGGCAGGTGCACCGCCGCGACGGCGCGCCGGCCCAGGCGGACGGCGCGGCTGCCCAGCAGGAGCGCCGCGACCAGCCCGACACCGCCGGCGACGACCGCGACCGCACCCGGGACGGCCTCGCCGGTGACGGCGAGGGCCGCGACGGTCACGAGCGCGACGAGCACCAGCGTGGAGCGGATCCCGTCACTGGGCCGGGGCTGACCGCAGTGCGCCAGGTCGGGATCGCAGTCGGGCGTGAGCGCGCTCATGGGCGACTCCTCGGTCGGGGACCCGTCACGCCGTCCGACGGCGTGACGTCCGTCACACAGACGATAAGCGCAGTGACGCCCGGCGTTCAAGCCGTCGCCGCGGGCGGCCCCTTCACGGTGAGGATCGGGCAGTCCACGGTGAGCAGGATCCGCTGCGCCGCGCTGCCCATGAGCAGCTTGCCGACGGCGACGATCAGCTCGGTCCCGCCGACGAGGCGGGCGATGGGGGTGACGTCGGAGAGCCGGGTGGCGGAGTCGTTGGTGTCGACGGCGCCGACCATGACCAGGCCCATCATCACGAGCAGCGCGTCGTCGGTCTCCCGGGCGAGCGGACCGGGGCCGATGGTGCCGCCGGCGCCCTCGACGTCGAAGACCTGCACGTTGCGGGCCAGGCCGCCGGCCTGGACGACCCGCTGGGAGACGCGCGCGGTGGTGTCCCACCCGCCGCCGGGGCCGGCCGGCGCCATGAGCCGCAGCCGGGAGAGGTCGCCGGGCTGGACGACCGTGCCGGCGCACCCGGACGTGCGGGTTCCGCGGTCGACCCCTGCCGGCACCGTGACGGCCGGGCCCGGGGACCTCGACGGCGTCCCGGCGGGCCCGGCCGGCGGGGTCAGGCCGAGGGCGGCGGGGTCATCTGGGCGATGCGGACGGAGTTGCCGAACGGGTCGCGGAAGCCGAAGTCGATGCCGTAGGGCTGCACCACCGGCTCCTCGGGCAGGTCGACGCCCTTCTCCTTGAGCGCGGCGTGGGTCTTGTGCGCGTCGTCGGTGGTGAGGAACAGGTGGCCGCCGCCGGCGCCCTTGGTGACCAGGTCGCGCACCGTGTCGGCGATCTCCGGGCTCACCGACGGCGGGGCGGGCCGCTCCAGCAGCACCGCGTGGCCGGGGTCGCTGGGCAGGACGACGGTGAGGAAGCGCATCGGCCCGAACTGCTGGTCGGTCTGGACCTCGAAGCCCAGCTTGCCGACGTAGAAGTCCAGCGCCTGGTCCTGGTCGAGGACGTAGAGGGAGGTGATCGAGATGGAGGTCAACATGCCGACGACGCTAGGGGCGGGCATCGGCGGCGGGCTTCTCCGGAACTGCTGTCTTCTCGCTGGGCCGCAGCCAGCGCATGCCGAAGCAGGAGGGCACCGGCGCCAGCGGCCCGCGCCGCCGGTAGACGCTCGGCGGCTCCCCCACGACCTCGGCGAACACCCGGCTGAACGTGCCGAGGCTGGAGAAGCCGACGGCCATGCAGACGTCGGTGACCGTGCGGTCGGTGCTGCGCAGCAGGAACATCGCCCGCTCCACCCGCCGGCGCTGCAGGTACCGGTGCGGCGTCTCGCCGAAGGTCTCCTTGAAGGTGCGGATGAAGTGCGCCTCGGAGACGTGCGCGATGCGGGCGAGCGCCGGGACGTCCAGCGGTTCCCCGTAGGAGCGGTCCATCTCGTCCCGCGCCCGCAGCATGCGCCGGTTGGAGTCCTCGCTGGCCCGGCTCACCCGGGCAGCATCCCAGGGTCTCGACGGGATCCTGACCCACGACGGCGGCACGTCACTCCGCGGAGGGCGGTCCCGGGACGCCGGGAGGGTCGGGCTACCCGTTCACCCCGCGAGCCGGCGGCACCGCGGGCACGGGTCGTCCGCCGCGCGCCAGGGGGCGTCGAGCACCTGCACGATCGCGCCGCAGAGCGCGACCTCGTTCTCCCCCGTCAGCTCCTCCGCGCTGCGGTGCACCTCTACGGCGTGCACGAGCCCCGTCTCCCCGCCCGGGCTCATCCGCGGGGGCCAGCAGGACCGCGGCCGGCCGCACAGGAGGCTCGCGCCGGCCGCACTGACTGTTCGGTCAGTAATCACGTCCCCAGCGTGCCCCGGATCACATCCGGGCGCGCCTCGGACGATGCCGTCTCGTTACCGTGGTGCTGTTCTCGCAGATCAGCGGCTCGTGCCCCTCGTCCTTCTGATCTATGACCGGAGCCGTGGACGTCGTGCTGACCGCTCCAGCGCCTCTGGTGCCGCCGGTCGGGCTGTCGTCCGGGCCGCTGGGTGCGGTGCAGGCCGCGGACCGGGAGATCGCCCGGCAGACCGCGCTGCGGGCGCGGGCGGTGGCGGCGTTCGCGGCGGCGCTGGTCGAGGCGCTCGGCGTGTACGCGGACGCGCTGCCCGACGACGGTCGCACGCGGGGGCAGAGGATGGCCGACTGCCTGCTGGACCTGGTGCTGCGGCCGGGGGAGCACGGGCTGCCGCCGGTGCAGGTGCGCCTGGACGTCGTCGCGCCGCTGGGCGCGCTGCTGGGCGGCGACCAGCCGTGTGAGATCGACGGCCAGGTGGTGCCCGCGGAGGTGGCCCGCGCCCTGCTCACCGCGCTCACCGGCGCCCCGCTGGTCAGCACCGTCGACAGCGATCCCGCCGGCAGGGCGCCCGGTGACACCTCTTCAGCCGGCACCTCTGCAGCCGGCACCACCGCGGCCGACACCGCGCCCACCGGTTCCGCCAGTTCCGCCGGCCCGATCGACGCCGAGACCGAGGCTGCACCGATAGCGCAGGCGCCTCCGCCGGCCAGGGACACCGGGGACGGGCGGCCTGATCCGGACTTCGTGCAGTGGTGGACCGACACGGTGCGCCGGGTACTGGTCGAGGAGCTGGCCGGCGGGCAACCAGCCCTGGTCGGCCTCGCCGAGGTGCAGGCGCGGTGGGCCGCCGAGGAAGGACCGCCCGAGCCCGGTCCGCCGCCGGACGACCGGTCCGCGCCGGGCGAGGCGCCCGACGGGTGGTGGGCGCGGGCCGACCGCGCCGTCGACGACGCCGGCGATGCGCTGCTCACCGCCGAACGGGCGCTCGGCCATGCCCGGCGGATGGTGGCCGCCGCCGAGCGCGCCGCCACCGCCGACGAGGCGGCCTGGGGCGCCGGTCCCGCCGGCCGGGTCACCGCCGCCGGGGACGCGCTCACCGCGCTCGCCGCCGCCACCGACACCGCGCGCGAGGCACTGGCCGGGCTGCTGCGGCGCACCGCCGGCGGCGGGCTGGCCGACCGGCCCCGCCTGGTGCTCACCGACGCCCTCACCGGCGCGCTGCTCACCCTCACCGACCTGCCCGCCCTGCACCGGGCGAACGAGGTCGGCACCGGCCCCGGCGTGCCCGGACCGTCCGCCGGCTACCACCCCGACGCGGCGCTGGACCGGCACGGCCACGCCCGGGACCGGCGCTGCCGGTTCCCCGGCTGCCGCCGCCGCACCGGCCACCTCGACCAGCACACGCCCTGGCCGACCGGGCCCACCGCCGCGCCCGACCTGGCCGGCTACTGCGCCGGCCACCACCGCGGCAAGCACCAGGTCCCCGGCCGGCGGCACCACCTGGCCCCCGACGGCACCCTCACCGTCACCACCCCCGCCGGCCTCACCGCGACGACCACCCCACCGCCCTGCTGAAGCGGGACCCGGGGCGGAGCGCGGACGCGACCCGGGGCGTTGACCGGTCCCGGACCCCGCGGACACGATGACGGCGCACGCCCTGCATGGCCGACCTGCCGTGCGCCGGCCCGAGCGACGGGAGCGACCATGGCGGACACGGAGACGATCACGGTGCCCCACCTCGGCACCTCGACCATCGGCTACCGGTTCGGCAGGCCCTACGACCCCTCGCTCCCGACGCTGGTCCTGGTCAACTCCTTCAGCACGTCCGCCGACCTCTACCGGCCCCAGTTCGCCGACGAGGAACTCGCCGCCACCGCCAACCTGCTCGCGCTCGAGCCCTACGGCCACGGCCGCACCCGTGCCTCGTACGAGCAGTTCACCTACTGGGACTCGGCGATCGCCGACCTGCAGGTCCTCGACGCGCTCGGCATCCCCGAGGCCTTCGTCCTGGGCACGTCACAGGGCGGGTGGGTGGCGGCCCGGATGGCCGTGCTGGCACCGCGCGTCGTGAAGGGCATCGTCCCCCTGGGCACCTCGATGGACCACGAGAGCCCGCGCAGCCGCGACCTGGGCTGCTGGGACGGCGTCGCCTTCTGCACCCCGGCCATCGACGCGCTCGCCGAGGAGGTCGGCGACGACTGGGTCATCCCGCTGGAACTGGTCGACGCCGTCCTCGCCGAGGGGCTCGGCGAGGACGTGTCACCGGCCGAGCGCTCGTTCTGGCACGAGACGCACCAGCGGAACTACAGCGGAGACGACGGCCGCCGCCGTCTCCGGCTCTCCAGCATCAACCTGCGCGACCGCGACGGCCTGCACGGCCGCCTGGACGACGTGCGGTGCCCGGTCCTGTGGATGCACGGCACCGAGGACCCGGTCTACTCCGTCGCGAACGCGGAGCAGGAGATCGCGCTCTTCACGAACAGCGCTGGTGCCGAGCTGCGCGTCGTCGACGGCGGCCGGCACTTCCTGAGCGCCTCGCACCCCGCCGAGGTCGACCACGCCACGATCGACTTCATCCGACGCTGGACGTAGCGACGCCCCGAGGCCCTCGTGCCGACCGTCCGCGGACCCACGACACCGCCGCACCTGCTCCTCACGGCGCTGCTGGTCCTCGGCCTCGCGCTGGCCGCACCCGGCACCGCCTCGGCGCACCCGCTGCTGCTCGCCACCGAACCGGTGGCCGACAGCACCGTGATGACGACCCCGCAGGCGGTCACCCTGACCTTCGCGGCCCGGCCGGCGGGCGGCGAGGTCGCGGTCACCGGGCCGGACGGCGCGTCCGTCGGCGCCGGCCCGGTGGTGCTCGACGGCGCCGTGATGGCCGCACCCGTCGCCCTCACCGCAGCGGGCCGGCACGCCGTCACCTGGTCGGCGGTCTCCGACGACGGTCACCGGCAGCGCGGCGACTTCGTCTTCTACCACGCACCCACGCCGTCGCCGTCCCCGCCGCGGCCGGCCGGGAGCACCCCGCTGCCCACCGCCGGGGAACCCACCCGCACCGACACGGCGTCCACCCCCGACGACGGCGGCGCGCCGGCCCGGGCACTGGCCGTCCTCGTGGCCCTGGGACTCACGACCGTCCTGGCCGCCGGGCTCCTCGCACGGCGCGGACGCCGCTGAGGCGCGGCGGGACCGGCCTCAGTCCGCCTGCTCCCAGCGCCCGCCCGAGCGGGTCACCCGGCCACGCGCCAGCTGCGGGAAGTGGGCGCCCACGCCGGACGTCCCCTGCTCCCCCAGCTCCCGCCACAGCCGCCGGCGGGTGCGGTCGGCGAGGGCGGCGTCGACGTCGCCCATCGACCGCCAGCCCGGTTCGGTCAGCTGCACCGGGCAGGTGACGGCGTCGCCGAGCAGCACCAGGCGCTCGCCGCCGGAGGTCACCGACACGGCCAGGTGCCCCGGCGTGTGCCCGGGCGTCAGCACGGCGTCGACCCCGGGCGTCACGGTGGCGTCCTCCGCGAGCGGACGCAGCCGCGCGGTCCCGGCCCAGCGGAGGAAGCCGGTGCGGACGTGCGCGGCCATCTCCCCCGGCCCGTCCACGAAGTGGGCGCCGTCGGCGGCGCCGAACCAGATCGTCGCGCCGGGGAACACCGGCTCGCCGTCGGGCCCGAAGAGCCAGCCGACGTGGTCGGCGTGCAGGTGCGTGCACACGACGTCGGTCACGTCGTCCGGGTGCACGCCGAGCGCCCGCAGGCCGGTCGGCAGCTGCCCGCCGACGAGCAGCATCCGGTCCGGCAGCGTCTGCGCCTCGGGCCCCATCCCGGCGTCGACCAGGACGACCCGGCCGCCGGTGCGGACGACGAAGCAGCCGATCGGCAGCCAGGCCGCGTCGTCCCGGTCGAACAGCTCCGGGTGCGCGCCGGGCGGGACGTCCCCGCCGAAGTAGCTCCGGCGGGCGACGAACGTCCCGTCCGCGACGGCGTCGACCCGCACGTCCCCGACGCGCACCCGGTCCTGCTCAGCTCGCGCGCTTGCGGGTGGCCCGCTTCTTCGGGCCGGCGGCCGCGGCCTCGATCGCGGCGGCGTCGAGCAGCGGCACCAGGTACCGGCCGGTGTGCGACTCGGGCACCGACGCGACGAACTCCGGCGGCCCCTCGGCCACGACCGTGCCGCCGCGGAACCCGCCCTCGGGCCCCATGTCGATCAGCCAGTCGGCGCTCTTGATCACGTCGAGGTTGTGCTCGATGACGATGACCGAGTTGCCCTTCTCGACCAGGCCCTGGAGCACCTGCAGCAGCTTGCGGATGTCCTCGAAGTGCAGGCCGGTGGTCGGCTCGTCGAGGACGTACACGCTGCGGCCGTTGGACCGCTTCTGCAGCTCGCTGGCCAGCTTGACCCGCTGCGCCTCGCCGCCGGACAGCGTCGTCGCCGGCTGGCCGAGCCGCACGTAGCCCAGGCCGACGTCGGTCAGCGTGCGCAGGTACCGCGAGATCGAGGGGATCGCGGCGAAGAAGTCCGCGGCCTCCTCGATCGGCATGTCGAGGACCTCGGCGACCGTCTTGCCCTTGTAGTGGACCTCGAGCGTCTCCCGGTTGAACCGGGCGCCCTTGCACACCTCGCACGGGACGTAGACGTCCGGCAGGAAGTTCATCTCGATCTTGAGGGTGCCGTCGCCGGAGCACGCCTCGCAGCGCCCGCCCTTGACGTTGAAGGAGAACCGCCCCGGCTGGTAGCCGCGGATCTTCGCCTCCGACGTCTGCGCGAACAGCTTGCGGACCTGGTCCCACACGCCGGTGTACGTGGCCGGGTTGGACCGCGGGGTCCGCCCGATCGGCGACTGGTCGACGTGCACCACCTTGTCCAGGTGCTCGAGCCCGGTGACCGTCCGGTGCCGGCCCGGCACCATCCGCGCCCGGTTCAGCTCGTTGGCCAGGACCGTGTAGAGGATGTCGTTGACCAGGCTGGACTTGCCCGAGCCGGACACCCCGGTGACGCCCACGAGCATGCCCAGCGGGAACGTGACGTCGACGCCCTTGAGGTTGTGCTCCCGGGCGCCCTTGACCACCAGCTCGCGACCGGGCTGCGGCTGCCGCCGCACCTTCGGCACGGTGATCTCCTTGCGGCCCGACAGGTACTGCCCGGTCAGCGACTTCTCGCTGGCGAGCAGCTCCGCGACGGTGCCGCTGACGATCACCTCGCCGCCGTGCTCGCCGGCGCCCGGGCCGATGTCGACCACCCAGTCGGCGGTCTTGATCGTGTCCTCGTCGTGCTCGACGACGATGAGCGTGTTGCCCATGTCGCGCAGCCGGACCAGCGTCTCGATCAGCCGGGTGTTGTCCCGCTGGTGCAGCCCGATCGACGGCTCGTCGAGCACGTACAGGACGCCCACCAGGCCGGAGCCGATCTGCGTGGCCAGCCGGATCCGCTGCGCCTCGCCACCGGCCAGCGTCGCCGCCGGCCGGTCGAGGGACAGGTAGTCCAGGCCGACGTCGACGAGGAACGACAGCCGCGCCTGGATCTCCTTGAGCACGCGGTCGGCGATCGCCCGCTCGCGCTCGCCCAGCTCCAGGGCGCCCAGCCAGTCGGCGGCCTCGCCGATCGACAGGCCGGTCACCTCGGCGATCGAGCGGCCGTTGAGCTTGACCGCGAGGATCTCCGGCTTGAGCCGGGTGCCGTGGCAGACGGGACAGGGCACGTCGCGCATGTAGCCCTCGTACTTGTCCCGCATGTAGTCGCTGTCGGTGTCCTCGTGCCGGCGCTCGAGGAACGGCAGCACGCCCTCGAACGCGGCGTAGTAGCTGCGCTCGCGGCCGTAGCGGTTCCTGTAGCGGACGTGCACCTGGTCCGGGGAGCCGTGCAGGACGGCCTTCTGCACCTTGGCCGGGAGCTCCTCCCACGGGGTGTCCATGGAGAAGCCGAGCTGGTCGGCCAGCCCGGACAGCAGCCGCTGGAAGTACTCGTTGCTCATCGAGCCGGCCCACGGGGCGATCGCGCCCTGCGCCAGGCTCTTCTCCGGGTCGGGGACGACGAGGTCGGGGTCGACCTCCTTGCGCGTCCCGATGCCGGTGCACTCCGGGCAGGCGCCGAAGGGCGAGTTGAAGGAGAACGAGCGCGGCTCGAGCGCCTCGAACGACAGGCCGTCGTCGACGCAGGCCAGGTGCTCGGAGAAGGTCCGCTCGCGCTCCGGGTCGTCCTCGGGCAGGTCGACGAAATCGAGGACGACGAGGCCGCCGGCGAGGCCGAGCGCGGTCTCGACCGAGTCGGTGAGGCGGCGCTTGGCGCTCTCCTTCACCGTCAGCCGGTCGACGATCACCTCGATCGTGTGCTTCTCCTGCTTCTTGAGCTTCGGCGGCTCGGTCAGCGGGTGCACCACGCCGTCGACCCGGACGCGGGAGAAGCCCTGCGTCTGCAGCGAGCTGAACAGGTCGACGTACTCGCCCTTGCGCGCCCGCACGACCGGGGCGAGCACCTGGAAGCGGGTGCCCTCCTCCATGGCGAGCACCTGGTCGACGATCTGCTGGGGCGTCTGCCGGGCGATCGGCTTGCCGCAGTTGGGGCAGTGCGGCTGGCCGGCGCGGGCGTAGAGCAGCCGCAGGTAGTCGTAGACCTCGGTGATGGTGCCGACGGTCGACCGCGGGTTGCGGTTGGTCGACTTCTGGTCGATCGACACCGCGGGCGACAGGCCCTCGATGAAGTCGACGTCGGGCTTGTCCATCTGGCCGAGGAACTGGCGGGCGTAGGCCGACAGCGACTCGACGTAGCGCCGCTGGCCCTCGGCGAAGATCGTGTCGAAGGCCAGGCTCGACTTGCCCGACCCGGACAGCCCGGTGAAGACGATCAGGGCGTCGCGGGGCAGGTCGATGTGGACGTCCTTGAGGTTGTGCTCACGGGCGCCGCGGACGACGAGACGGTCCAAAGTGATCCCTGTCGGTCAGCCGGGCCGGCCGGTCTCGCCGGGCCGCGGAGGGTGTGTCGAGATGTCGATACGGACAACGCCGTCACTGCCCGCGCGCAATCCGTGACGACGGCGACGTTGCCGCCGGTGGGGGTGCTCAGACGGGAGCCGGGGACGGCGCTCCGGCGGGGTCGAACACCGGGGCGTGACGGCGCCAGGGCGCGCGTCGCTCCAGCTCTCCGGCCAGCCAGAGTAGTCGCGTCTCGCTGCCCGGGGGGCCGACCAGCTGGACCGCCAGCGGCACCCCCTCCTCGCGCGTCCCGACGGGCAGCACGACCGCCGGGACCCCGGCCAGGTTCCACGGCCAGGCCCACGGGGCCCACCGGTTGTTGGCGTCGAAGTTCGCCAGGAACCCGCGCTCGTGCCACGGCCGCGCCGGGAGCGGCGGGCCGTTGGTGATCGGGGTCAGCAGCACGTCGAGGTCGTTCCCGGCGAAGAACTCCGCCGTCCGCTCCCGGAACCGCTCGGCGGTCGCCGGCCGGACGAGGCCGGCCCGGCGGGCCAGCCGGCCGAGCCGGGCGTGGGCGCGGCTGCGCGGCTGCAGCGCCGCCCGGTCCAGCCCGAGCGCCGCGGCGTCGTCCTCCGCGCCGGCCAGCCAGCGGGCGGTGGCGCCGAAGGCGGCTCCCCACGGGACCACCGGGGCGTGCTCGACGACGACGTGCCCCGCGCCGCGCAGCAGCCGCGCCGTCCGCTCGACCGCACCCAGGGCCGCGGCGTCCGGCCGGGCCCACGGCACCGGGGAGCGCCGGCCGACGGCGATCCGCAGCGGCCGGCCCGGGTCGGGCGCCGACCGGTCCAGGCCGGGGTCCTCCCCCGCCAGGACGGCGGTGCCCAGCGCGACGTCCTCGACGGTGGTCGCCAGCACGCCGTTGACCGCCATGCCCGACCAGTCGTCGGCGCCGATGCCGCCGGGCAGCACGCCGCGTCCGGGCTTGAGGGTGACCAGGCCGCACGCGGCGGCCGGCAGCCGCAGCGAGCCCATCCCGTCGTTGCCGTGCGCCAGCGGGACCGCGCCCGCGGCGACCGCGGCGGCGCTGCCGCCGGAGCTCCCGGCCGGGGAGAGCGCGGTGTCCCAGGGGTTGCGGGTGACCGTGCCCGGTCCGTCGGTCGCGGCGTAGAGGCACAGCTCGGGGACGCGGGTGATCCCGACGACGACGGCGCCCGCGGCGCGCAGCCGGGCGACGACCTCGTGGTCGGCGTCGGCGAGGGAGGCCGCGGAGCAGCCGTCGGTCACGGTCTCCCCGGCGACGCCGACGTTGTCCTTCACCGCCACCGGGACGCCGGCCAGCGGCAGCGCGGCCCGCCGCGGGTCGGCGTCGACCGCCGCCGCCTCGGCCAGTGCCGCCTCGGCGCGGACCACGCGGAACGCGCCGATCCGGGGCTCGACGTCGGCGAGGTGGGCCAGGTGCGCGCGCACCACCTCGACCGCGGACACCTCGCCCGCGCGCACGCGCGCGGCGAGGACGGAGGCGGGCAGGCCGACGAGCCGGGCGCCGCCCGGAGCTCCGCTAGCGTCCATGCGGGCGACCGTAACCGCGGTCGCCGACAGTTCTCGAACGGAGGCCCGATGACCTACACCGGCGACGTCGAGGTGGGCGGCCCGGCCGACGTGCGGCAGCTGCCCGGGCTCACGATCAGCAAGGTCGCCGTCAGCGAGATGGCGAACAACGCCTACCTGCTGCGGGACACCGCGACCGGGCAGGCGCTGCTCGTCGACGCGGCCGCCGAACCCGAGACGCTGCGCGCCCTCATCGGCGACGCCGACCTGCGCACCGTCGTCACCACGCACGGGCACTGGGACCACCACCGCGCCCTGCCCGACGTCGTCGCGGCCACCGGGGCGCAGACGGTGGCGCACGCCGCCGACGCCGGCGACCTGCCCGTCCCCGTCGACCGGACGGTCGCGCACGGCGACACCGTCGCCGTCGGCGAGCAGGTGCTGGAGGTGGTGCACCTGCGCGGGCACACGCCGGGCAGCGTCGCGCTGGTCTGGCGGGGGCCGGAGGGCGCCGGCACGCACGTCTTCACCGGCGACAGCCTCTTCCCCGGCGGCGTCGGGAACACGCAGCAGGACCCGGAGCGGTTCGCCAGCCTGATCGACGACGTCGAGCAGCGGCTGTTCGCCGTCCTCCCGGACGACACGTGGGTCTACCCCGGCCACGGGAAGGACACGACGCTGGGCGCCGAGCGCCCGTCGCTGCCGGAGTGGCGCGCCCGCGGCTGGTGACCCGGGGGCCCGGCCGGTGCTCAGCGCCGGCCCGGCTCCACCACGATCGTCGTCACGTTCCTGAAGTCCCCGAGGAAGGTGCCCGTACCCGTGATCACGATCTGGTGCGTCCCCGGCGGCAGGGGGTGCACGAGAGCGACGAAGCCGGCACCGACCGAGAGCGCCCGCTGAGGTGGCACCCCGAGGATGTTGTCCTCCGGGAGGTCGAGCGCCAGAAGCGGCGTCTCCACCAGGCTCAGCGGGAAGGGCCTCCCGTCGACGGTGACGGCGAGGGTGCCCCCCGACGCGTCCACGGCTCGCGCGCACTTGCGCAGCTCGGCCTCGTTGCCGCCGAAGAAGGGCGGGGGCTCCACGGTGCTGCACTCGATGGTCACGGCCGGGACGAAGATCCGGGTGCCCGGCTCCACGGTGCACGTCGGCGGGACGGCGGGATCCAGCGTGAACGGCGCGACCACGCGACCGCCCAGGTCGATGCACCAGGGGTCCCCCGCGGCCAGCGGGTTCTCGGGCACGGGCGTCTCGAGAACCGTCTC
Source organism: Geodermatophilus sp. SYSU D00684 (assembly GCF_054050455.1). Taxonomy (NCBI): domain Bacteria; kingdom Bacillati; phylum Actinomycetota; class Actinomycetes; order Geodermatophilales; family Geodermatophilaceae; genus Geodermatophilus; species Geodermatophilus sp. SYSU D00684. The sequence continues at coordinate 278,442 of NZ_JBJGZI010000001.1, forward strand.
CCAGAGCTCCCCGAGCAGGGTCCGCAGCTGACGGTCCGGTGCCGCGGACGCCGCCGGGGCGGTGACGACGACGGCCACCAACGCGGCCAGCAGGATGCGGATGACGCGCATGATCGGATCCCCCTCCCCGACGTCCGGCGCCGACCGGGTGGACGGTGCCGGTCACTCGCGCCTGCACGGTCCCCAGCCCCGCGGCGGGCGTCCACGTCCCGGAGCACCGGGCGCCACCTCGACGACCGGTCGCCGCGCGGCTGTCGTCCTCCTGCGAGGTCGTGCTCGCGCTGTGTAGCGGGGCTGGTCACAGGTGCCCCGGAGGGTCGCCCGGTGCGACCATCTGTCCCTGCGCCGGCGACCGTCGGCAGCTCCCGGAGGTCGGGGAGCCGGCGTGTAGGCCAGGACGGCCGGCGGCGGGTCACGAGGAGGCTCCGATGCACTCCCAGGCGAAGCAAGAAGCGCAGGAAGCCCTGTTCACCGCGATCAGGGACCAGGCCGAGAAGAACATGCGGTCCGCGATGCGGCCCGCCGAGAAGGCCGCGCTCCTGCGCCGGCTGGCGGAGGCCTACCGGCTCACCGCCGGCGGCCCGATGCCCGAGACCCCCTCCCGCCGGACGGCGCCCGCGCCGCGGAAGGCCGCGGACGACGGGGCGCCCCCGCGGACACGCACCGCCTGAGCACCGTCGGCCGGCGCGCCCGGGATCGCGGGACCCCGGGCGCGCGGGCCTCAGCGGCTCACTTGCGGCCGGGCGTCCAGTCCATGCCCCAGCCGTAGGTGCGGTCGAGCACGTCCTGGCCGCCGTGCACGTAGCGCACCTCGCGGTTGACGACGAGCTGCCCGCCCTGGTTCTGGATCATCGCGATCGCGCAGATGCGGGCACGCGGGTCGTGCTCGTCCAGGCGCACCTCGATCTGCGGCCCGTTCGCCGGGAACATCGTGACGACGGCGTCGGCCTGGCCCCAGTTCGGCACGCCCTCGTAGATGAGCGCGAACACGAGGATCCGGCGGATCAGCTGCGTGTGCTGCAGGTCGATCATCAGGTTCTCGCCACCGCTGTTGGCGCCCGACCGGTCGTCGCCGTCCAGCCACACGATCGACCCGCCGTTGCCCAGCGTGTGCTGCCCGCGGAACGCGTTGCCCAGCGCCTGGATGACGCCCTTGGAGCCGTCGGCGTACTCGTAGAGGCAGCCGAGGTCGAGGTCGATCGCCCCGCCGCCGGCGGCCGCGGCCAGCCGCTTGAGGAAGCCGCCGCCCCCGCCGCCGCCACCGGGACGGGAGTTCCAGTTCAGGTTGACCCGCAGGACGCCGGTGGTGCCGGCCGTCTTCGTCAGCGAGACCGACGGCGCCGACTTCGTCAGCGACACCTTCTCCAGGTTCACCCCGCCCTGCTGCGGCGGGGCCGGCGGCTGCTGGCCGTACTGCTGGCCGTACGGGTCCTGCTGCGGCGGCTGCCCGTAGGGGGGCTGGCCCTGCGGCGGGTAGGGCGGCTGGCCCTGCGGCGGGTACGGGGGCTGCCCCTGGTACGGCGGCTGCCCGTACGGCTGACCCGGCGGGGGGTACGGCGGCTGCCCGGGCGGCGGGTACTGGCCCGGCGGCGGGTAGGGCGGCTGCCCCTGGTGCGGCGGCTGGCCGTAGGGCTGCCCCGGCGGCGGCTGCGGGGGCTGGTACGGCGGCGGCTGCGGCGGGGCCGGAGGGGTCTCCGGCTGCGGCGGCGGGGACTTCGGGCGCTTCGTGTAGTCGACCAAGGGGGCCTCCCCGCAGGTCGCCCGACCGGGCCGACCCGCGCTCTGAGCGGCGGACACGTCCCCCCGACCCTATGTGCCGCCGCTACCCTCCGGCCCATGCCGCGCGGTGCCCCCTCGCCCTCCCCTGCCGTGTACGGGATCGACCTGGGCACCACGTACAGCTGCCTGGCGCAGGTCGACGACGACGGCGCCGCGCGGGTCGTCCCCCTCCTCGACGGCGCCCCGACGCTGCCCAGCGTCGTCCTGTTCGTCGGCCCCGACGACTACGTCACCGGCGAGCGCGCCCGCGTCCTGGCCCGCGCCCGGCCCGACGACGTCTGCACGCTGGTCAAGCGGCGCATGGGCGACAGCACGTGGCGGTTCGTCAGCCACGGCCGGTCCTGGTCGGCGCCCGCGGTCAGCAGCCTGGTGCTCAAGGCGCTGGTCAGCGAGACGAGCTTCTCCACGCAGGGCCCGGTGCAGGACGTCGTCATCACCGTGCCCGCCTACTTCGGCGACGAGGAGCGGCGGGCCACCCGGCTGGCCGGCGAGTACGCGGGCCTCACCGTCCTCGACGTCATCAACGAGCCGACGGCGGCCGCGCTGGCCTACGGCTTCGCCCGCCTCGACGGCGGCGGACCGGCCGGGCACCTCGAGGAGGTCGCGCTCGTCTACGACCTCGGCGGCGGCACCGTCGACGTCGCGGTCGTGGAGCTGGCCGACCGGCGGCTGGCCGTCGTCGCCACCGACGGCGACCACGAGCTCGGCGGCGCGGACTGGGACGAGAAGCTCGCCGTCCACCTGTCGCACGCCTTCCTCGCCGCCCACCCCGACGCCGAGGACCCGCTCGACGACGGCGCCGGCGGCCAGGCGCTGGTGCTCGCCGCCGAGCGGGCCAAGCGCGGGCTCAGCGTCCGGGAGTCCGTCGTCGTGCCGGTCGAGCACGACGGCCGCCGGGTGGACGTGCCGGTGACCCGCGCCGAGTTCGAGCGGCTCACCGCGGGCCTGCTCGACCGCACGGTGGAGCTGACCCGCGCGGCGGTGGCGGCGGCCCGCGCCCGCGGCGTGGACCGGATCGACCGGGTGCTGCTGGTCGGCGGCTCGACCCGGATGCCCGCCGTCGCGCGGCGGCTGACCGCCGAGCTCGGCGTGCCGGCCGAGGTGCACGACCCCGACCTCGCCGTCGCCAGGGGCGCCGCGGTCTACGGCCGCAAGAAGCAGCTGGAGCGGCTGCTCACCGCCGACCTGGTCACCCGGGGGCAGCTGCGCGACGGCACGCCGCTGGAGTACGCCGCCCCCGCCGACGTCGACGCCGCCTGCGCCCGCCTCGGCGACGCCGTGGGCCTGTCCGCGGCGCAGGTGCGGCGCACGGTGGAGGTCCAGGTCCTCAACACCGTCTCCCGGGGCTTCGGCGTCCTCGCGCTGGACCGGTTCGGCGAGCCGTCGGCGGTCTTCCTGGTGCACCGCGACGACCGGCTGCCGGTCGCCGTCCGCCGCTCGTTCGGCACCGTGCACGACGACCAGCGGGTGGTCACCATCCGGGTGGTCGAGCAGGGCGGCGGCGCCGAGTCCGCCCGGCCCGAGGACGCCAAGCTGCTCGCCGAGGCCTCCATCGAGGACATCCCGCCCGGGTACCCCGCCGGCACCGAGATCCAGGTCGTGCTGCGGATGGGCTTCGACGGCATCCTCGAGCTGACCGCGCTGCACGAGGGGCTGGCCGACCGCCCGCTGACCGTGCGGGTGGAGACCGGCGCGGCGCTGAGCCAGGCCGACGTCGCCCGCGAGCGCGCGCAGGTCGGCCGGGTCCGCCGCCGGCAGGACTGAGCCGATGACGCTGCCGCCGTTCGACGGCAACGGCTACCGCAAGCGGGTCCTCGCCGCGATCGAGCGCCGCGGCGGCCCCGACGCCACCGACCCCTTCGAGGTCTACGACCTCCCGCTGGAGGCCGCGGCGTCGCTGACCGACGACGAGGTCGCCCGCCGGGTCGACGAGGTCTGGGCGTTCTGGCAGAAGCAGCGCGACCACCCCAAGTACCGCGGGCTGGTGACCGCGCTGCTGCGGTCCCACGACGCCCTCGCCGCTCAGCTGGGCACCCCCGGCGGGCGGCAGTGGCTGGCCGGGCAGACCCGCGCGGAGCGGGAGCGGCGGGAGGCGGCCCGGTTCGCCGGGCTCGACGCCGCCCTGGAGCGGCTGGCCGAGCGCTTCGGCGGCGTGCCGGCGGACAAGGTCGACGGGCTGCGCGCCCTGGCCGCCGCCGCGGGCGTCGGGGACGCCGAGTTCGAGGCCCGGCTGCGCCGCCACCGGCGGCTCGGCGCCGCCCCGGCCGCCGACGACGCCGTCCTGCGGCAGGTCCGCGACGGGCTGGAGGAGCTCGGCCGGATCGAGGGCACCCCGGTGCCGGGCCTGCACGCGTTCCTCGAGCTGCCTCCGACGGCGGACCGGGAGACCGTGCGCCGCCGCCGCGACGCGCTGCTGGTCCTCAACCGGCAGCGCCGCCCCGACCGGCGCCGCGCGCTCGTCGACGACCTGCTGGCCGCCGTGGGCGCGCTGCTGGTCGACGGCGACCCGGACCGCTACCTCGACGCCCTGGCCGCCGACGTCCGCGAGGCGCTGCGCCCGCGGGTGGCCGCCGCGGTGCTCGTCGAGGACCGGCTCACCCCCGCCGACGCGCACGTCCTCGTGCAGGAGGCGATGGCCGCCGGGCTCGACCCGCGGCGCGCCGCCGCCGTCGTCACCGAGCTGGCCGCCGCGGCCGGCACCGCGGTCGAGCCGGTCCCGCCACCGCCCGTGCCCGGCCGGGGCGACTGGCAGGCGGAGGTGTCCGCGGCCCGGGCGGCGCTGCGGGCCGGGCGGCCGGTCGCCGCGCGCCGGCACGCCGCCGCCGCGCTGGCCGCGGCCGGCGGCATGCAGCCGCCGGTCCGCGCGGTGCAGGACGAGGCGGCGGAGGCGGTCGCGCGGGCGGAGGCGGCCTGGCGCGGCGTGGGCCCCGCCGTCGCCGCCCGGCGCCACGCGGCGGCCGCCGCCGCGCTCGAGCAGCTGGTCGCCACGGCCGCCGACGTCCCCGGCCCGGACGGGGAGGACGCCGCCGAGCTGCTCCGGCGGTCGCGGGAGGCGCTGGCGCTGGCCGACGCGGTCCTCGCCCCGCCCAGCACCGGCCGGGACCGCGAGGACGCGCTGCTGGCCGCCCTCGACGCCGTCGCCGACCACCCCGCCGCCCGGGCCGAGCTCGCCGCGCTGGCCGTCGCGCCCGCCAGCGACGTCGTCGTCGCCCCGGCGCCCGGCGGCGCCCGCGAGGTGCGCTGGACGGCGTCGGCGTCGGCGGGCCCGGTCGAGTACCGGGTGCTGCGGGTGCGCCCGGACGGCACCCGGCAGGTGGTCGGGTCGACCACGGTCACGGCGCTCGAGGACGGCGGGTACGGCGAGGTCGCCGGCTACGTCGTCGTCGCGTCCCGGCTCGGGGTCGCGGCGCCCGAGGCGCACGGCGGGGACGCCCGGCCGCGGCCCGCCGCCGTCCCGCTGCCGCCGGTGACCGGCGTCGTGCTGCGGGGCGGCCGGCTGCGCTGGGACTGGCCCCCGGGCTGCACCGAGGTGGTCGTCGTGCTGCGGGCGGACGCGCCGCCGGTGGGCCCCGACGACCCGGCCGGCACCCGCCGCAAGGTCACCAACGCGCGCTACGAGATCGACGGCGGGCTGCCGGTCCCGGCGGCGCCCGGCCACGTCGCGGTGTTCCCGGCCACCCGGGTGGACGGCCGGCTGGTGGTGTCCGGCGAGGGGGCGCGGCTGCGGCCGGCCTGAGCGCCCACCGGCAGCCAGCGGTCCCACCAGGCGAGCAGGTGCTCGAACCGGGCCAGCCGGTGCCGGGGCCGGCCGGAGCGGGACAGCTCGTGGCCCTCGCCGGGGAACAGCAGCAGCGCGCTCGGCACGCCCCGCTGCTGCAGCGCGACGAACAGCCGCCGGCCCTGCTCGACCGGGCAGCGCTCGTCCTGCTCGGAGTGGACGACGAGGGTCGGCGTGCGGATCGACGCCGCCTGCGCCAGCGGGCTCACCGGCTCGGTGCCCATGTACGCGTCGGCGTACCACCAGCCGATGTCGCTGGAGCCGGCGAACGACGCCGGGTCGGTCACCGCCCGCTCCACGACGGCGGCCGCGAACCGGTCGGTGCGGGTGAGCAGCAGCGCGGTGAGGAACCCGCCGTAGGAGCCGCCGTGGACCCCGACCCGCTCCGCGTCCAGCGCCGGGTCGGCCAGCGCGGCGTCGAGGAAGGCCAGCACGTCCACGGCGTCCCGGTCGCCCCAGGCCCCGACGACGGCGCGGGCGTGCTCCTCCCCGTAGCCGGACGAGCCGCGCGGGTTGCACTGCACCACCGCGTAGCCCGCCGACGCGTACACCTGCGTCTCGTCCAGCAGCGACCAGCCGTACTGGGCGAAGGGCCCGCCGTGCACCAGCAGCAGCACCGGGTGCGGGCCGGGGCCGTCGGGCACGGTGACCCAGCCGTGCACCTCCGCGCCGTCGGGGGCGACCACGGTGCGCTCGGCGGCGCGGTGCAGCCGGCCGGTGGCGCCGAGCGCGGCGCCGAAGCCGGTGAGCAGCCGCCGCCGGCCGGGGGTGATCGCGATCAGCTCCCCCGCCGACCGGTCGTGCGCGACGGTGGCGACGACGACCCCGCCCCCGGCCGCGACCCCGCGCACGGTGAACGGCCCCTCGACCAGCGCCTCGGGCGCGCCGCCGTCGAGGGGCACCCGCAGCAGCGTCACCGAGCCGCGCCGTTCGACGCCGACCAGCGCCGCGCCGCCGCAGAGCACCGTCGCCGGCGTCTCGTCGCCGCGGTGGGTCTCCCGCGGGTCGAGCACGGCCTCCAGCGGACCGCCGGCGGCCGGCACCCGGCACAGCGTCAGCCCGCGCCCGGCGACGTCGAGCCCGTCGGGGCCGAGGTCGGGGCGGGCGGTCACGTAGATCCACGTCCCGGCCGGGTCGAACGCCGGCAGCCGGCACTCGCCGCGGCCGCGGGTCACCCGGCGCGGCTCCCCGCCGGTCACCGGGACCAGCCACACGTCGCGGACGCAGTCGCGGTCGGCGCGGGCGTGCCGGGCGGAGACGAACGCCAGCGTGCCGCCGTCGGGCGACCAGGCGACGTCGGTGTCCTCGCCGCGGCCGTCGGTGAGCTGCCGGGCCTCGGGCGGGTCGCCGGTGTCGTCGAGCGGGTCCGGGGGCAGGTCGAGGACGAACACGCAGCTGGGGCGGTCGGCGGTGTAGCCGACGTCGTCGACCCGGTGCCGCAGCCGGGTGACCAGCCGCGGCGGCTCGGCCTCCGGCGGCACGTCCTCGGCGGTGCCGTAGCGGCCCTCCTCGGGCACCCGGGCCACCCAGGCCAGCCGGCGGGAGTCCGGTGACCACACCGGGGCGCCGGCGCCCAGCGGCGCGTCGGTGAGCCGGCGCGGCGCGCCACCCGCGGTGGGCAGCAGGTGCAGCTGCGGGTGCCCGCCGGGCGCGGCCGACAGGTAGGCCAGCCAGCGGCCGTCCGGGGAGAACGCCGGGGCGGAGTCGCGGGCGCCGGAGGTCAGCGGACGGGCCGACGCCGAGCCGTCGGTGGGGACGGCCCACAGCTGGGCGCGGTAGGCGTCGGCGTCCAGGTCGGGCCGGCTGACCGCGACCACGGCCATGCGCCCGTCCGGCGAGACCGCCGGCGTCCCCGGCGTCCGCAGCAGGGCGAGGTCGGCGGGCCGCATGGCCCACCGAGCGTAGTGCAGTCGTCACCCCCGGCCGGGGTCCCGCGCGGGGACCCGGCCGGGGAGCGCTCAGTGCTGCTGCTGGGCGCGGGCGACCAGCCGCTGGCCGAGCGAGCCGGCCTGGCTGTCGGTGAGCAGCTGGGTCTGCGACTCCACCAGCCGCAGCACCGCCGGGTCCTCCCGGGCGATCTCCGAGGACTGCAGCAGGATCGTGCCCTTGCCGGTGAAGTCGTACTGCCGCTCCTCGCCCGAGGCGCGGCCGAGCGCGCCGGTGAGCGCGCCGAGGAAGCTCTGGGTCATCCACTGGGCGTCGTGGTGCACCGACGGCGCCGGGCAGTCGGCCCAGCCGAGCAGCGCCTCGGGGTCGGCCCGGAACGGCGGCTCGACGAAGATCACCGGCCCGTTGGACGAGGCGATGAACTTCCCCGTCCCGATGAGGGTGACGAAGCCCGGGACGATCGACTGCTTGAGCTCCAGGTCCTTGGAGAACGCGCAGAGGTTGCCGGCCTTGATCGTCAGGTTGCCGTCGTCGAGGTCGTAGGAGTTCAGGTCGAACCCGCGGTCCCCGATGAGCACCTTGCCGTGGCCCTGGGCGACCACCCAGTCCTGCACGTAGACGGGGCTGGAGAACCGGTGGGCCACCCATGCCTGCACCGAGGAGTACTCGCTGACGGCGTCGAACTGGACGTTGCCGTAGTAGGCGAGCATCGCGCCCTTGCTCATGAACCACTCGCCGTTGAGCGCGATGCAGAAGACGTAGGGGTTGACGTTGTCGTCGTCGGGCAGCGACTGCGCGTTGAGCGTGCTCGGCACGCCGGCCGGCGGCCCGGCGGGGGGCTGGCCGTACCCGGGCGGCGGGGGCTGCCCGTAGCCGGGCTGGGGCGGCTGCCCGTACGCGGGCTGGCCGTAGCCGGGCTGCGGGGGCTGGCCGTACCCGGGCTGGGGCGGCTGCCCGTACCCCGGCTGGCCGTGGCCCGGCTGCGGGGGCTGGCCGTACCCCGGCTGGGGCTGGCCGCCGTAGGGGTTGCCGCCGCCGTAGGGGTTGTTCGGCGGGTAGGTCATCGTCGCCGTCCTCAGAACTTCTGCTCGCTGGCCTGCACGTACACCGTGCCGTGGCCGCTGATCTTCAACTGGAAGGCCTCGCCGGAGCCGCGGCCGACGACGTCGCGGAGGCCGACCTTGGCCGCGAGGTCCACCGACAGCCGGCCGACGTGGCCGACGTAGGCCTGCGGGTCGACGCCGACCTGCTGCCCGTTGAGCTGCAGGGGGAAGGCGCCGCCGTGGGCGAGCAGCGCGACCGACCCGCGGCCGTGGACGTTGGTGGTGAACAGGCCCTGCCCGGTCATGGCGCCGCTGATCGCGGACCTCAGCCCGCCGGAGCCGAGGAACTGGACGCTGGTCTGCAGGTTCGCGTCGTGCACGAGCAGCCGGTCGGCCTCGCAGACCAGCGGGGCGGCACCGTCGAGCTCGAGGACGGTCACGTGCATGCCCTTGTAGCCGTAGAGCACCTGGCCGGTGCCCTCGGTGGCCATCATCGGGTTGGACTCCCCCGACACCGCCGCGCCGACCATGCCGCCGATGCCGCGGCCCTGGCCGTGCACCGGGCGGAAGGTGACCTGCCCGGAGTAGCCGAGCATGGCGCCGCGGCGGGCGAGCACCGGGGTGGCCGGGCCGACGTGCGCGCGCACGACCTTGCTGTTGACGGTCTCGAACGGCACGGCTCAGCGCTCCGAGGACTGGACGAGCACCAGGCCGTGCCCGGTGAAGCGGAGGGAGAAGGGCTCGCCGGAGCCCTCGCCCACGAGGGACTTCCACGAGACGCCGCTGACCAGGTTCATCGACAGCTGGCCGCGGGAGCCGACGTAGGCGTCGGGGTCGACGACCAGGTCCATGCCGGGCGCGACCTCCAGCGCCATGACCGGGCCCTCGGACACGATCGCGACCTGGCCCTGCCCGGTGACGGTCGTGGTGGCCAGGCCCTGGCCGCTGGTCACCCCGCGCAGGCCGGAGAACTGGACGTCGAGGCGCAGGTGCTCGGTGTGGGCCAGGATGTGCTCGCTCTCCACGGTGAGCGTGTCGCCGGCGAGGTCGACGACGAGCACGTCCATCGCGTCCTTGGCGAGGTACACCCGGCCGTGCCCGGTGCAGTCCATCAGCGAGATGCTCTCGCCGGCGACGGCCCGCTTGAGCGCGGCGCGCATGCCGCCGCCCCCGCCCATCCCGGAATTCTTGAAGTCGACGTTGCCCTCGAAGGCGACCATCGAGCCGCTGGCGGCCCGGATGCGGTCCCCGTGCAGGTCGGCGTGCAGGACGCGTTTCTGGGCGGTGAGCTGTGCCAACGACGGACCTCTCGGTGCGGGGACGGGAACCGGGCGGACCGTATCCGCCTCCCCCGTCCCGCGGTAGGCCACCCGCCGCGGACGCGCGGCGGCCCCGGGGCGGGCGCCCCGGGGCCTGCCTCAGCTCTGGCCGGCGGGCACCTCGTCGCGCTCGCCCGGCCGGTCGGCGGGCGCGACCTCGGCGCGCTCCCGCCGCGACACGACGATGCTGCTGACCACCGCGGCGATGATGAACAGCAGGCCGGTGAGGCCGGTGACGTACTCGCTGATGTGGAACCGCAGCTCGAGGATCATGATCGCCGCGAGGAAGCCGATGGCCCACATCGCGCCGTGCTCCAGGTAGCGGTACTCGTCGAGGGTCCCCTTGTCGACCATGTAGATGGTCAGCGACCGCACCCAGAAGGCGCCGATGCCCAGGCCCAGGGCGATGATGAAGATGTCGCTGCTGATGGCGAACGCGCCGATGACGCCGTCGAAGGAGAACGACGCGTCGAGCACCTCGAGGTAGAGGAACGCCGCGAACCCGGCGCCGGCGACCGCCTTGGTGGCGGTGCCGCCGGCGCCGTTGCCCGCGGTCTGCCCGGTCGGGGTGACGTCGTCGTCCTCGTCGTCGGTCTCCGGGGCCTCCATGAGTTCGTTGAGCCCGCCGATGAGCAGGTAGGTGAACAGGCCCGCGAGCCCGGACATGAGCACCGTGGCGTACTTGTCGTCGTCGGCGATCTGCGAGCCGACGTAGATGACCGCCAGGGCGATGACGATCGCGAGGTAGGGCAGCTTCCCGGCCTTGGCCAGCGGCCGCTCCAGCCACGACAGCCAGTGGATCTCCCGCTCCTCGTCGAAGAGGAAGTTCAGGAAGATCATCAGCAGGAAGATGCCGCCGAAGGTGTAGATCGCCTCGGCCGCGGCCTCGACGTTCTCGGCGTAGGCCTCCTGGTCCGACAGCGCCAGGTCCCACACCTCGGGGATCGACAGCTGCGCCGTCACCGAGACCAGGACGATCGGCAGCAGCAGCCGCATGCCGAACACGGCGATGAAGATGCCGACGTAGAGGAACAGCTTCCGCCACAGCGGGCTCATGCGGCGCAGCACCTTGGCGTTGACCACGGCGTTGTCGAAGGACAGGCAGACCTCGAGCACGCCGAGGACGGCGACGGCCAGCAGGGCCGCCGGCCCGCCGAAGAACACGGCGGTGACGAGCGCGGCGACCGTCAGACCGACGGAGAAGCCGAAGTAGCGGAGCATCAGGGGTTCCTCTCCGCCGCCGGGGGTGCCGGGCGACGACGACGACAGGGACGGGCGAGCCGGATCGGGCGGGAGGCGGGCCGGTGGTCCAACGGACCCCGGTGGGTCCCGGTTCCCGCCGGCCCGCTGCGGGGCGGCGGGAGCGGCGCGTTCAGCGGACCGGGCGGCGCCGGCCGCCCGTGCCCACGTGCGGGGTCCCGGCGTGGTATCCACGGGCCTCCGGACCGCGCGGGGGCCGGACCGCCCCGCCGGACGCGGGCCACGGCGAGGGGAGGCGGTCGTGAGCGCACCCGGCGGCACCTCCTGGTGGCGGCGCGACCGCGACGCCCCCCGGCGGGAGGCCGCGGCGGCGCGGGAGGCCGCGGCCGCGGCGATGCTGGAGCTGGACGCCGCGCTGGCCGACCTGCCGGACGCCGTCGCCGCCGCGGAGGAGGTGGGGGCACCGGCGGGCGGACGACGGGCTCATCACCGCATCCCCGCCCCTGACTCGTTGGCCCGCGACTGGCGGGACCTCTCCACCCACGCCGACGCCGTCATCGGACACTACCTGCAGGCCCTCTCCGCCCACGACCCCGCGGCGGACGCCGAGCCGGGCGCGGCCCGCGCCGCCACCGCGGAGCTGGGCGCCGCGGCCAGCGCGCTGCGCGAGGTGCACGGCCAGGTCCAGCGCTTCCGCGACCAGTACGGCGAGGTGCTCGCCGCCGCCTCCCGCGCCCGCGCCGCGGCCGCCCGCGCGGTCTCCGCGACCCGCGACGCGGTGGCCACCGCCCGCGCGGCGCTGGACGCCGCCGGCGCCGCCGGGCTGGCCGACCCCGGCCTGGACGGCGTCCTCGCCGACGCCGAGCGCCTCGCCGCCGGCGCCGCCGCCGACCTGGCCGCCCGGCACGCCGCGCCCGCGCTGGACGCCGCCGAGAAGGGCCGCCGGGAGGCCGAGGCGGCGGCCGCGCGGGCGCGGGCGCTGCCGGAGCGGGCCGCGGAGGTCCGCCGCGGCGCCGCCTCCGTCCGCACCCGCCGCGAGGCGCTGGGCACCCGGCACGAGCGGCTGACGCCGGTGATGAGCGAGCTGCGCCGCCGCTACCCGCTCACCGCGTGGTCCGACGTCGAGCGCGCGCCGCAGCGGGCCGCCGAGGCACTGGCCGAGGCCGACGAGGCGCTGACCGCGCTGGAGGAGGCGCTCGGGGCGCCGGTCCTCGACGTGCCGGCGGCCGCCGCGCTGCTGGCCCGGGTGCGGGCGGCCGCCGGCCGGGTCGACGACGAGGTCCGCGCCGCCACCGGGCGGCTGCAGCGGCTCGACGCCGTCGCCGCCGACCCCGGCTCGCTGCTCGGCGAGGTGCAGCGCGCCGTCGTCGACGCCCGGCGGTTCCTCGGCGGGCTGCCCGAGGAGCGCGCCCGCCGCTTCCGCCGCACGTTCGAGGACCTCGCCCGGCGGCTGCCGCCGCTGGAGGAGGCGGCCCGGGGCCGCCGCCCGGACTGGGGCGCGGTGCTGCGCGAGGCGCAGTCGATCGAGGACGGCCTGGACCGGCTGGTGCGGACCGCGCGGGCGGACTAGCCCGCGCGGTCGAGCAGCCAGCGGACGATCTCCTCGCCCGCGGCGGCGCCGCTGGCCGTGGTCACCGCGACCCGTGCGCCGGTCCAGCCCTGCTCGTGCAGCTCGCCGTGGGCGGGGCGGACGGCGGCGTCGGCGGCGAGCAGCATCGGCGCGTCGAGCAGGCTGTCGCCGGCGCACAGCAGCCGCGGCGCGGGCCCCTCCCCCGCCAGCAGCCGGCGCAGCCGGAGCAGCCCGGCGGCCTTGGACAGCCCGGCGGGGACGACGTACACCTTGCGGCCCTGCACCGACAGCGTCGCCCCGGCGGCGGTGACGGCCGCGCCGGTCTCCTCCAGCCAGTCCTGCGGGATCGCCTCGCGGGCGTGCGCGACCAGGTAGCAGAACAGCCCCTCGGCAGCGCGCACGGTGCGCACCCACGGCTGCCCGGCGACCGCCTCGAGCAGGGCGAGCAGCTCCGGCAGCGGCGCGGCCTGCGCGGCGGTGGCCGCCGCCCAGTCGTCCCACCCCGGGTCGCGGACGCCGTCGGCGAGCAGCACCCCGCCGTTGGCGCACAGCGCGTACCGCGGGACGACGGGCAGCCGCACCCGCCCGTACTGCGCCACGGTGCGGGTGGTGACCGGGACCAGCAGCGCCCGTCCGGCCAGCTCGGCGAGCAGTCGCCACGACGCCGGCGTCGCGTGGGACAGCGGCGCGCCGTCGAGGTGCTCGACGACCTCCAGCCCCTCGGTCGTCCCGGCCGCGGCCGCGGAGTAGATGAGCGTGCGGTCGAGGTCGACGGCGGCCAGCGGGGCCGTGAGGACCGCGGTCACCGGCCCACCGGCCGGATCAGCCCGACGCAGGAGTACGGCAGGTCCGGCACCTCGACCAGCGGCACGCCGCGGGCCCGGGCCAGCGCGGCGACGTGCCGCAGGTCCTCGGCGCGGTCCGGGCGGACCAGCACCTGCCAGGGCACCCGGCGCAGCAGCACCCGCGTCGTCTCCCCCACCCCGGGCTTGACCAGGTTGACGTCGGCGATGCCGAACTCCGCGGCGATCGCCTCCACCGCGGCCCACCCGGCCCAGGTCGGCCGGCGGTCGGCGGGCGGGACGTCGTCGGCCGGCGGCCGCGCCGGGAACGCGGCGGCGACGGTGTCGACGAACAGCGCGGAGACGTCGGCGCCCGCGAGCTCGGCGTAGTACTTCGCGCCGTGGAACATGCCCGGGCCGATGAGGTCGTCGCGCAGCACCGTCCGCGACACCAGCCCGGACACCGTGCTGTTCAGGCAGGCGCTCGGGATGAGGAAGTCGTCGCGGGTGCCGTACAGCTCGGTGCACAGGCCGGGGTCGGCGAGGACGGCGAGCCGGTCGTCGAGGGCGGCGTCCTCCGGGTGCGCGGCGACCCAGCCGGCGACGGCCTCGGTGAGCTGCCGCTGGATCGCGCCCTTGCCGGTCCAGCCGTCGACGAACCGCACCGCCGACGCCGGGTGCCGGGCGAGCACGTGCGCCATCGCGACCCGGTCGATGCCGCGGCCGCGGATGATCGAGACGGTGTAGTGCGGCACCGCGACGCCGCGGGAGGCGAGGAACCAGCGGCGCAGCAGCACGCCGACCGGCGTCCCGGCGCGGGCCAGCGACACCAGCACCGGCGTCTGCCCGTGCGCGGCGGCGGCGTCCCAGACCAGCTCGCCGACCCGGGCGACGGCGTCGGCGAGCCGCCCGGCCGACTGCTCCAGCGCGGCGGTGAACAGCGCCAGGTAGTCGTCGTCGGGCTGGTACTCGACCGGCAGCATCTCCGAGTAGTGGGTGCCCGACTGGATGGCCTCCTCACGGTCCTCGGTGCCGCGCTCCAGCGCGACCGACGACAGGTCGGTGAGCAGCCAGGTCACCTCCTCGGGCGGGTAGGAGCCGAACCGGCCGGGGACGGCGGGCGCGAGCCGGGCGGACAGCGCGGTCATCGGGCCGGCTCCGCGACCGGCACGGGGACCAGGTGCACGGCGCGCGCGGCGAACGGGCGCAGCGCCCGCGCCATCGGCGCGCAGTCCTCCGCCGGGGCGTCCACGACCACGACGACGTCGTCGGCGCGTTGGTCGGCCCAGCGGCCGGCCGCGGGGACGGCGGCGGGGTCGGCGAGGTTGTGCACGCGGGAGACGCGGGCGGGCTCGTCGGGCGCGGGGAAGGTCAGGCTGCGGCGCAGGGCGTAGCCGGGGTCGTCGGCGGCGTGCACGGGGCTCCGGGTGGTCGACTGGGTGGTGACGGGGGTGCCGGGCAGCCGCCCGGCCAGGCGCGCCGCGATCACGGTGGGCGCGTGCATGAGCTCCTCGGTGCCGAGCACGAGCACCCCGCGGCTGCCGGCCAGCTCCGGCGCGAGCGCGGCCGCGACGGCGTCGGCGGCGGCGGCCAGCCGGGCGCTGCCGGCGGGGGTCAGGCCGTGCCGGGCGGTGGTCGGGACGCCGGCCGGCCACAGGCCGGCGTGCGTCCGGACCGCGCCGGGCGCGCCGGCCGGGACCGGCGCGGGGCCGGGCAGGGCGGCGCGGGCGGCCGCGGCCCGGGCGAGGACGTCGGCGGGCAGGGCGAGCTCCGTGGTGAGGACGGCGGCGACGTCGACCCGCACGCCCAGCGCCTCCGCGCGCTCGGCGAACGCGGCGCGGGCGGCCGGGGTGCGGGCGTCGAGCAGCGTGGCGACGACGTACCGCTCGCGCGGCCAGCGGGCGTGCAGCTCGGCGACGGTGTTGAGCGCGGTGCGGCCGGAGGTGAGCTCGTCGTCGACGAGCACCAGCGGGCCGGGCGTGTCCAGCGTCACCGGTCCGGCCGGCTGGAGGGCGTGCGCGACCGCGTGCGAGTGCTCCTCCTCGAACGCGGCGGCCACCGGCACGCCCGGGTGCACGCGGCGGGTGGTGTGCAGGTAGGCCGCGCCGAGCCGGTCGGCGGCGGCGTGGCCGAGGCCGGTCGCCGTCTCGCAGTAGCCGATGACCAGGCCGGGCGCCGCGCCGTCCAGGACCGCGGCGACGGCGTCGCCCACCGCGGCCCCGGCGCCGAGGACGGCGGCCGGCGCGACGGGCACGTGCTTGCCCAGGACGCGGGAGACGACCAGGTGCGCCCGGCGCGGGTTGTCCCGCAGCGCCAGGCCGCACAGCTCGGCGAAGCGCCCGGGGTCGGCGGCGGTGACGTCGAGCAGGCGGGAGACGGTGCCGTCGAGGCCGACGGCTCCGGGGAGGGTGGCGGTCACGCGTGCTGCGCCTCCCCGCCGGCGAACACCTCGGCGAGCCGGCGCTGCCCGGTGGACAGCAGGTCGACCAGCGCGGCCTCGTCGGCCACGACGCCGTAGACCGCGGCGCGGCGGCTGATCAGCTCCGCCCACAGCGCGTGCGGGCCGATCTCGTTCATCCGCCCGTTCCCGGACACCGCGATGCCGCCCCGGCCGCGGGCCATGAGGATCTCGAGGGCGTCGTCGTACTCCGAGCGGGAGACGGTGAGCAGCGCGTTGACCACCGAGACGTGCGCCGGGTGGATGACGGTCTTGCCGAGCACGCCGTTGGCCTTGTCGAGGGTGACCTCGCGGATCAGCCCGTCGAGGTCGCCGGCGATCATCCGCTGCCGCAGGCCGCCCTCGTGCTGGTCGCTGAACGGCGTCTGGCGCAGCTGCGGCTTGAACAGCCGGGGCCCCGGGATGTGCTCCCACACCGCGCCGGTGACCACGTGCTCGCCGCCGCGGGTGAAGGTGTTGACCACGTCGGCCAGGCAGTCCCGGACGACGGCGACGTCCCAGATCGTGGTGTCGCGGTCGCGGCGCAGGCCGAACAGCCCCGACAGGTCGGTGCCGCCCACCCGCAGGCACAGCACCGCCTCCCGGTGCGCCTCGACCACCGCGGCCAGCGCGGCGAGCGCGTCGGCGCGGGTCTCCCGCCAGGCGAGGTCGGGCGTCTCCAGGATCGGCATGCCGTAGAGCGGCTGCCCCAGGGCGGCGGCGACCTCCTCGACCGCCGCGAGCATCGGCGCGAGCGTGGCGCCGGTGGCCTTGGGCAGGCTGAACCCGGTCAGCCGCGCCAGCGCCGGCCCGGCGGCCGCCGCGATCCGGCGGATCTGCTCCGGCGTGCGCACCCGGACGAACAGCAGCGGCAGCACCGGCCGGTCGCCGTCGGTGGCGCGCCGGTCGATCCGCTGCAGCGCGGCGACGACGTTGGTCTCGGCGTCGGCGACGGCCGCGTGCGGGATGGCGTCCTCGAGGCACCAGACCATGCTGGTGGCGCCGACCGCGGCCGCGCGGGCGGCGTCGACGTCCAGCGCCGGCCGCGTGCCGGGGCTGTAGAGCGTCGCGCCGAGGGCCAGCGCCAGCACGCCGCGCGGCGTCGCCGGTCCGACCTCGCCCGGCGGGACGGCGAACAGCTGCTCGCGCTCGCCGTCGGTGAGGTGGGAGAAGTGGCGCACCGTCGGCGCCTCCTGCTGGGGGGTCACCGGAGCAGCCCCTGGGCGCGCGCCCGCCGCAGCCAGTCGGGGTACTCGGTCATGAGCCGGTCGAACAGCGCGTCGTCGCTGATCGGCCGGCGGCCCATGAGGTCGCCCTCGCTGACCGCGAAGAAGTCGGCGTTGTCGGTGTAGCGGCCCTCGAGGTCGTCCAGGCGCTGCAGGTAGCTGAACTGCCGCTCCGGGCCGATGCCCATGAACTGCCAGAACACCGGCTCGAAGGACGCCGCCTTGAGCTGCTTGGTCGCGACCGACTTGTCGCTGGGCGCGCCGTCGGTCAGGAACATGACGTAGACCGGCACCTGCGCCGGTTGCGGCTCCACGCGGTCGCGGCTGTCGCCGAAGTAGGCCTTGCGGACGGCGGCCATCGCGGCGCCGTAGCGGGTGTCGTACTCCAGGCGGTACTGCCGGGTGAGGTCGGCGATGTACTGCTGGTGGCCCTCCAGGCGCAGGCCCGGGGGCTGGTGCACGTCCTTGCCGAACAGGAAGACGTCGACGACGCCGTCGTCGTCGAAGCGCAGGCCGAGGGCGAGGACCCGCTCGGCCAGCCGCTGTACGGCGCCGGTGCGGTAGAGCTGGGCCATCGAGCCGGAGATGTCGAGGACCAGCGCGACGCGGGCGGTGTGCTCCCCCAGGCCGCGCTTCTCCAGGCTGACGCCGGCGGTCTTGACCAGGGAGAGCATCTGCGGCGCCGAGGACGACAGCTTCTTCTCGAGGTCGACCAGCCGTCTCTTCTCCATGCTCACCGGGGCGGCGGCCGGCGGCGGGGCGGCGGCGGGGGCGGCCGGGGCGGCGGCGGGGGCGGCCGGGGCGGCGGCCGCGGGGGCGGGCTCGTCGTCGACGCTCACGCCGACGTCGGTGGCCATCCCGGCCAGGCCGGTCGTGAAGCCCTGCCCGACGGCGCGCACCTTCCACTCCGCGCCACGGCGGTAGACCTCGGCGAACACCAGCGCGGTCTCGGGGCCGGCGGCCAGCTCGCAGCGGATCGCGGGCGCCGCGGCGCCGTCGGCGGCCACCTCGACGGCGAGCCCGGACAGCCCGCCGAAGGTGCCGGCCCCGTCGAGGGAGGCGCCGATGACGACCTTCTCGACGTCGGCGGGCAGCGCGGCCGGGTCGATGCGGACCTGGTCGACGGTGGCGCCGCCGCGGACGGTCTTGCCGAGGTGGCGCACCGCGCCGCCGGCGCCGCTGGGCTGGTTGTAGAAGACGAAGTCGTCGTCGCTGCGGACCCGGCCGGCCGCGGTGGTGAGGAATGCCGACAGGTCGGCGTCGACGCCGGGGGCCGGCGTCCAGGTGAGCGTGACGACGACGGGGCCGGGGAGGCCGGCCTGGGCCAGCCCGACGTTGCCGCCCCGGGTGAGGACGTGGACCACTCCGGTGCCGCTCAGACGGACCGGGCGGCGGTGGCCACGGGACGGGTGCGGTCGGGCATGACGAGGGGACCTCCGGGTCTCGGGGGCTGGTGCTTCGCGGGGGCTGCTGCGGGCAGGGCGGGACCCCGGCGGGGCGGGGTCCCGCACCGCCGGGGGGGCGGTCCCGGCCGGGGGGGGGGGGGCGGGCGGGGGGGGGGGGGTCCGTTGGCGCCGCAGTCCTGGGGG